>NZ_JBQQBQ010000023.1:0-154323 GCF_052245915.1 Nonomuraea sp. 10N515B | reverse complement strand
AAGGGCTACTCCACCGCTACATGCGGCACATGAACGGGCACATCGTGTCACCGTTTCGTCGCCAGCCGGAGCCCCCACCTCAGCCACAACCCCGATGCCTCGTCGGGCTGGGGCGAAGCCCCGTTAGAGCGTGTATTCCTGGATCGAGTCGGCGAGCTGCACGCAGAGCTCCTCGGCGTCGAGCCGCTTCTCGATCTGCTTGAGGTCCTCGATCTTGGCCCGCGTCTCGGCGCGCTTGGGAGCCAGCAGCGAGCAGCAGTCCTCATCGGGCAGCTCGGAGATCTCCAGCGTGCCGATGCGCCGGGCCTCGGCCATGATCTCGGTCTTGTCCCAGCCCACCAGCGGCCGCAGGATCGGCAGGTCCACCGCGTTGTCCTGGGCGGTGATGTTGGTCAGGGTCTGCGAGGAGACCTGGCCGAGCGCGTCGCCGGTGATCAGCGCGGCGGCGTGGATGCGGTGTGCGACCTCCTCGGCCGTCTTGAGCATGAGCCGCCGCTGCGCGATCACGGCCAGCCGGTCCTGGCCCGAGGTGCGGATCGACTGCTGCGCCTTGCCGAACGGCACCACCCACAGCCGCGACTTGCCCTGGAACCTGTCGAGCTTCCTGACCAGCGCGTACGCCTTGTAGATGGACTCGGACGTGGTGAACGGGATGCCGGAGAAGTGCAGGAAGTCGACGTGCAGGCCGCGCCGCATCATCCGGTAGGCCGCCACCGGCGAGTCGATGCCGCCCGACATGAGCACCAGCGCCCTGCCGCTGCTGCCGACCGGCAGGCCGCCCTGGCCGGGGATGCCGCCGGTGAAGATGAACACCTCGTCCCTGTCGACCTCGATGAAGACGGTCAGCTCGGGGTTCTTCAGATCGACCGGCAGGCCGTATTCGTCGTTGATCGCGCCGCCGACGAGCCGGTCGAGCTCGTTGGAGTGCAGGGGGAAGCGCTTGTCGCGGCGGCGGGAGCGGACCGCGAAACGGGCGCCCCGCTTGACCTCCTCGCTCTCGCCCACCAGCTCCAGGCCGGCCTTGAGCACGGCGTCGGGGTCCTTGGCGACCCGCCAGGCGCGGTGGATCCAGACCAGCCCGGGCACGTCGGCGACCCGCTGGGCCACGGCCTCGGCCTGCTCGGCGGTGGCGCCCTGGGGCAGGAAGATCGCGAAGACGCCGTGCCGCTTGCGCACGTCGACCTTGATGTCGAGGCTCTGCAGCGCGTCGCGGATGTTGGCGATCAAGCGCCGCTCGAACACCTCGCGGTTCTTGCCCTTGAGGACGATCTCGCCCAGCTTGAGCAGAACGCACGGCTCGCCCAGGGCGGACATCGTCATGGTGGAACCTCCGGGAAGACGGGGAACGGGCACGTGTTGAAGGCAACGCCGAGCCCTCTTGAGTTTAGTCCGCGTCCAGTCCTTGCTCGATCGCATATCGCACCAGCTCCACACGGTTGTGGAGCTGGAGCTTGCGGAGGGTGTTCTGCACGTGGTTCTGCACGGTGCGGTGGGAGAGCACCAGGCGGTCGGCGATCTGCCTGTACGACAGCCCCTTGGCGACGAGCCTCAGGACCTCGGTCTCCCGGTCGGTCAGGCGCGGCCCCTCGGCCGACCCGTCATCCGGCACGTCCTGCGCGGCCAGCCGCCGGTATTCGCCGAGCACGAGTCCGGCGAGGCCGGGGGTGAAGACGGCGTCGCCCTCGGCGGTACGGCGGACCGCGTCAAGGAACTCCTCCCTGCTGGCCGACTTCACCAGATATCCGGACGCACCCGCCTTGACCGCCTCCAGCACGTCGTCCTGCTCGGCACTGGCCGACAACACCAGCACGCGAGGCGGCGGCTCCACCTCGGCCAGCCCGGCGGCCACCACCGCACCCGGCATGTCGGGCAGCCGCAGGTCGAGCACGACGACGTCGGGCCGCACCGCCGCGGCCGCACGTATCGCCTGCCGGCCCTCCCCGACGGCGGCCACGACCTCGTAGCCCGCCTCGGCGAGATCTCTGGCGACCCCGTCGCGCCACATGGGATGGTCGTCCACCACCATGACCCGCACCATGCCGCAACTCTAAACCGCCCCGCCCGCCGACCGACCCGCACCGGCCCGATGGCTGCGCCGCGCGATGGCGCCGCCCGATGGCTGCGCCGCGCGATGGCGCCGCATGATGGCTGCGCCGCGCGATGGCGCCGCATGATGGCTGCGCCGCGCGATGGCGCCGCATGATGGCTGCGCCGCGCGATGGCTGCGTCGGCCCGACCCGTACCGGCCCGATGGCGGGGCCGGCTGAGGCGGGCCGGCTGAGGGCCGCGCGTCTGGTGACAGCACACACCCCCGTGGCAGCGGGCCCTGCTGGCCGCCAGGCGATCCGGCGGGCTGGTGGCGCGTTAGGTGGTGGCAGCCACCTGACGGCAAGCGCCTGGACGGCCGCGATGCGGACGTGCAGACATCGCAGGCTGACGCCGCCGAGCCCGGTCGCCGGGATGTTGTCCGCCTGCGTCGCGCGATGGCTGCGTTGCGTCGCGCGATGGCTGCGCCGCCCGACCCGCACCGGCCCGATGGCGGGGCCTGCTGATGGCAGCGCGTCTGGTGACGGCACACACTCCGTGGCTGCGGGCCCTGCTGGCCGCCCGGCTGGTATGGCGGGCCGGTGGCGCGCTCGGTCGCAGTTCACCGTTGGCCGGGCGGCCGTGGGCGCGGCGGTGTCGGGCGCAGGCGGTGTCCGGTACAGGCCGGCGTCGGGGCCCCGACGGTGTTGGGCGCCGACGGTGTTGGGCGCGGGCGGGGCGCCGTGACGGCGGATGTCAGGACGGGAGGGTGATTTCGACCTCGGTGCCCTGCCCGGGGACGCTGACGATCGAGACCTGGCCCCCCACCTCCGCCACCCGGCCCCGGATGGATTCCGCCACCCCCAGGCGGCCGTCGGCGCGGGCCTGGTCGAGGCGGCCGTCCGGGATGCCGGGCCCGTCGTCTCGAATGCTGACCGTCACCGTCCCCTCGCCCGACTCGGCCAGCACCCAGGCACGTGCCTGCGGCCCGCAGTGCGCGCGCACGTTGTCAAGGGCGGCCTTGACAGCCGCGGCCGCTCCTCTGGCCGTCTCGGCCGGCAGGATCAACGGGGTCGCCGGGGTGGAGACCGTCACCTCGGGCGAGCCGTACCGCAGCAGCAGGGAGCGCAGGTCGGTCGTGCCCTCGGGGGCTGCGGGCCGGGTGGCGATGAGCTCGCGCAGCGCGGCCTCCTGCTCGCCGGCCAGGCGCCCCAACTCGGCGGCCTCCCCGCCGATCTGTCGCCCGCGCCGCTGGACCAGCGCCAGGACCTGCAGGACCGAGTCGTGGATGTCGCGCGCCAGGCGGTCACGCTCGCGCTGGGCGGCCTCCATCTCGATGGCCCGCTGCATGCGCTGCTCGGCCTGCTTGGCCAGCCGGGCCACGTGGCCGACCACGACGCCCGCGAGGAACAGCAGGACCGCCCCGTTGATCACAACAGACTCGTCGGGCGTGCGGACGAACCACAGGTCGGCGGCCGCCACCACGGCGGCCGCCACCGCCCCCGCGCGCCGCCCGCCGTAGACGGCCCAGGCGAGCACGGGCCCGGCCACCCAGGTCGCGGGGACCGGCATCATCCCCGCCACCCAGGTCGCGGGGAGCGGCGTCGTGCCCGCGGCGCCCGGTAAGGAGCCCTGCACGTACGGCGAGGACAGCAGGCACGCCAACGTCACCAGCAGGTCCATGACCAGCAGCGGCCAGCGCCGCAGCACCGGGACCGAATAGGCGTACGTCGCGCCCGCCGTCCACAGCGCCATCACGCCGATGACCAGCCAGCCCGCGACCGGCTGTCCGTAGCCGCGCTGCTGCGCCATGAGCACGGCCGCGTAGACCAGCGACGCCACGCGATAGACCGCGATCGCCCGCCAGAACGGGACCTCGATAGCCATGAGACCCTCTCATGTTTCCGACAGGGACCTTGACAGATAGTTCTGGTATCCATGCGAAAGGGACATCCCGGATGGCACAATCCGGGAACCCCTAACTCAAGGAACTCCGTCTATGACCTCCGCTGTAAATCATTTCACCCATGGCCTGCTCACGCCGGTGCTCGCCTACGTGATGTCCTGCATGGGGTCGATGCTTGGTCTGCGGCTCACCGCCCAGGCCCATGCCTCCCGGGGTGGCACCCGGGCGCGCTGGCTGCTCGGCGCGGCCGTGTCCATCGGCGGTACCGGCATTTGGGTCATGCACTTCATCGCCATGATGGGCTTCGATGTGGACGGCACCCAGATCAAGTACGACGTGCCGCTCACCGTCGCCTCGGCCGTGGTGGCGATCGTGGTCGTGGGCACCGGCCTGTTCCTCGTCTCGTACGGCCGCGGCCGGATCCTGGCGCTTCTCGGCGGCGGCCTGCTCACCGGCCTCGGGGTGGCCTCCATGCACTATCTGGGCATGTACGCGATGAACATGTCCGCCCACGTCTCCTACGACCGCCTCGTCGTGGCGCTCTCCGTGGGCATCGCGGTGGTCGCCGCGACGGTGGCGCTCTGGTTCACGCTGCGCGTCAAGAAGCCCGTCTGGATCACCGCCGCCGCGCTCGTCATGGGCGTGGCCGTCGCGGGCATGCACTACACCGGCATGTACGCGATGCGCGTCACGGTGGACGCCGCGCCCGGTGTGGTCGCCGGAGCCGACGCGCTGGACTTCCTCGTCCCGCTCATGACCGTGATCAGCCTGATCACGCTGACCATGCTGCTCATGGTGATCCTGTCCCCGTCGGAAGAGGAACTGCACGAGGACGCCGAACTCGTCGCCAAACTCGAATTGCGCAGGCGCACCGCCCAGCAGCAACATCTGACTTATCCGGCGCCGCCCGTACCCCGTCAGCAGCCAATACAGCAAATGCCGCAAATGTCGCCGATGCGGGCACGCAGAAGGTAGTTGCGCGGACGGCGACACCCTGCTCATACTCCCTTATCGGTGCGTAAGGGGATGGGTGGGGGTATGTCGCCGATCGACCATTTCACTTTTGGGCTGTTAACGCCCGTGCTCGCGTACATCATGTCCAGCATCGGTTCGATGCTGGGCCTTCTGCTGACCTCGCGGGCCCGTCTCGTGGGCGGGCGCGAGGGCAAGTTCTGGCTGGTGGGCGCCGCGTTCGCGATCGGTGGCACGGGCATCTGGACCATGCATTTCATCGCGATGCTCGGCTTCTCGGTGACCGGTTCGGTCATCCGCTACGACGTTCTGCTCACCGCCGCCTCCGCGCTCATCGCGGTCGTGGTCGTCGGCATGGGGCTGTTCCTCGCCTCGTACGGCGGCGAGCGTCTGGTGTTCCTGCTCGCCGGCGGCACCCTGACCGGGTGCGGCGTGGCCGGCATGCACTATCTCGGCATGGCCGCCATGAACATGTCCGGCCACGTCACCTATGACCCCGTCATCGTGTCACTCTCGGTCCTGATCGCGATCGCGGCGGCGACGGTGGCGCTGTGGTTCACGCTGCGGGTCAGCGGCGCTCTCAAGATCGGCGCAGCGGCGCTGGTCATGGGCGTGGCAGTCTGCGGCATGCATTACACGGGCATGTACTCCATGGCAGTGCAGATGCACGGCGAGGCTGGGCCGTTGTCCGGCGCGAAAGCCCTCGACTTCCTGCTGCCGCTGATCGTCGGCATCAGTGTGATCACCGTGGGGCTGCTGCTCACCGTCATCCTGTCGCCCTCGGAGAAGGAACTGCGCAGCGAGGTGGAGTTCAGGGAGCGGCTGCGCGACCGCGACGAGGGCGCGCCGGAAGTCGATCTCTTCGGCACGCCCCGGCGGTGACCGGCCAGGTGAGAGGGTACGGCTTGCGACGCGTGGTGGGCCGCCGACTCGCTGCGGCGCAAGCCGTACCCTTGCGCGGGTTGTAGCGGAAACCCCGCTGACTCAAAGGTACGGGCGCCGCTTGCAAGTCGCTTTCAACTAACCGAAAAAGACCTCGGCCTCGGAATACCGCTCCACCGGCACGGTCTTCAGCTCGGCCGTGGCCTCGTCGAGGCCGACGCGGACGATGTCGGTGCCGCGCAGGGCGACCATCGTGCCGTAGTCGCCCTCGTGGGCCGCGTCGATGGCCTGCAGCCCGAAGCGGGTGGCCAGCACCCGGTCGTAGGCCGACGGGGTGCCGCCGCGCTGGATGTGGCCGAGCACCGTGGTGCGCGCCTCCTTGCCGGTGCGCTTCTCGATCTCCTTGGCCAGCATCTCGCCGATGCCGCCCAGCCGGACGTGGCCGAAGGCGTCGAGCTCGCCGGCCTGCAGCTCCATCTGGCCCTCGATCGGGTGCGCGCCCTCGGCGACCACGATGATCGGCGAGTAGCGGGTGCGGAAGCGGGACTCGACGTATTCGCAGACCTGGTCGATGTCGAACGGCTTCTCCGGGATGAGGATGACGTTGGCGCCGCCCGCCATGCCCGCGTGCAGCGCGATCCAGCCCGCGTGCCGGCCCATGACCTCGCAGATGAGGGCGCGGTGGTGGGACTCGGCGGTGGTGTGGAGGCGGTCGATGGCCTCCGTCGCGATGTTGACGGCGGTGTCGAAGCCGAAGGTGTAGTCGGTGCCCGACAGGTCGTTGTCGATGGTCTTGGGCACGCCCACGACGTGGACGCCGCGGTCGTAGAGCTGCTTGGCGACACCGAGGGTGTCCTCGCCGCCGATGGCGATCAGCGCGTCCACGCCGGTGGTGGCCAGGTTGTCCTTGATCCGGTCGACTCCGCCCTCGATCTTGATGGGATTGGTCCGGGAGGAGCCCAGGATGGTCCCGCCGCGGGGCAGGATGCCGCGCACGGACTGGATGTCCAGCGGCATCGTGTCGCCTTCGAGGGGGCCGCGCCAGCCGTCGCGGAAGCCGACGAACTCGTGGCCGTAGACGCTCACCCCCTTACGCACCACTGCCCTGATCACGGCGTTGAGCCCGGGGCAGTCGCCGCCCCCTGTGAGCACTCCAATACGCATGGCGGGTTCCTCCCGATGGGGTTCAAACCAAACCTCAGTATTCAGACTCGCATTCTGCCCGTCCGCGCAGGCAGTGGTCTAGACCAAACGCCAGGTCCGTAACGCAAACATCGCACAGAGGAAATTTCGCGAGTGTGTCGGCCACCGACACCGGGACAACAGGGATCACTGTGCTCGTTGTCCCCGAAAACGGGCATATAGCGTCCAAGGGAATTCGCCCAGCATTTCCCCGGGCCCGGCTGGGTTGTGTGGCGGTGGGGACGGTGGATTCGTACCTGATCGCCAGGGCGGCGTCCCCTACGTGATCAGCACGCAGGCCGGGCTCTCGACCTCGTACGCCTCGCCGGTCGGCTCGGGGACGCCGTCGCGCAGCGCGAAGACGGTCACGGCGTTCGAGCGCTGATTGGCCACGTACAGACGGTCGCCGTCGATGGCGAAGTGCCGGGGCCAGTCGCCTCCCGAGGGCACCTCGGCCACCAGGGACAGGTCGGCGGCGCGCAGCACCGAGATCGTGTTGGGCCCCCGGTTGCCCACATAGACCAGGTCGCCCTCGAGTTGCAGGTGGGACAGGGAGTTCTCGCCCTCGTGACGGGAGGCGGGCGCGACCGTGCGCCACTCGCCGTCGATGAGGGTGACGGCGCCGTCGAGCTCGCCCGCCACGTACAGGCGGGAGCCCGCGAAGGCGAAGTGCCTCGGGCCGGTGCCCGGGTGCAGGACGATCGGCTCCACCGGCGTGCCGTCGTAGCGGTAGCGGCGGATCTCGTCCGTGCCGAGGTCGGAGACGTGCAGCAGGCCGTCGTGGAAGACGGCCTGGTGGGCGTGCGGACCTTCCTGGCGGCCGGCGACCGGGCCCGAGCCCTTGTGGCGCAGCACGATCGGGTCGCCGTCGAACGCGCCCCGCCCGTCCAGCCGCTGGATGATCGCCGTGCCGTCGCCGTAGTTGGCCGCCGCGAGCAGGCTCCCCGTGGGATCGACGGCCACGTGACAGGGCAGCGAGCCCTCGCTCGGCCGCTCGTCCAGCGGCGTCAGCCCGTCGCGGGCGTCGAAGGCGGTGAGCAGGCC
This sequence comes from Nonomuraea sp. 10N515B, assembly GCF_052245915.1. NCBI lineage: Bacteria > Bacillati > Actinomycetota > Actinomycetes > Streptosporangiales > Streptosporangiaceae > Nonomuraea > Nonomuraea sp. 10N515B. The sequence continues at coordinate 146,312 of NZ_JBQQBQ010000023.1, read as the reverse complement.
GCTGTCGAGCTCACCCGCCGCGTACAGCACCGGCAGCGAGGGGTGGGCGGCCAGGAACGACGGCGCCGCGACTTCGGTGAGACCCGGGCTGATACCCGCGGCGATGGTGACGATGCCTGGGCCGTATCCGCCTATGCGCAGCTGCTTCACAGCGGCGATCCTTCCATGGTTGACTATGACAGTGAGTTCGTTGACAGAAGCAAGGGTTTCTGAAGTAAGAGCCTTCAATCGGTTCTATACGAAGGTGATCGGCGTTCTGCAGTCAGGGCTGCTCGACTCGCCGTACTCGTTGACCGAAGTGCGGGTGCTGTTCGAGCTCGCGCACGCCGAGCGGATGGAGACCGGCGAGCTGCGTGCCCTGCTCGGCCTGGACGCGGGCTACCTCAGCAGGATCCTGACCCGGTTCGAGAGCGACGGGCTGGTCGAGCGCGAGCGGTCCGCCGCCGACGCGCGCAAGCAGCTCCTGCGCCTCACGCCCGCGGGCGCGGCCACCTTCGTCGGGCTCGACAAGCGCTCGGCCGAGGAGATCGAGCGGCTGCTGTCCGGGCTGCCGGACGGGGACCAGGAGCGGCTCGTGGCGAGCATGGCGACGATCAGGGGCCTGCTGGCGCCGGAGCCCGGCCGGGAGCCGTACGTGATCAGGCCGCCGCGCACCGGCGATCTGGGCTGGGTCGTCTACCGGCACGGCGAGCTCTACAGCCGCGAGTACGGCTGGGGCACCGCCTTCGAGCAGACCGTCGCGAAGATCGTGGGAGATCTCGACTTCTCCAAGGACGCCGGGTGGATCGCCGAGGCCGGCGGGGAACGCGCCGGGTGCGTGTTCTACGTGCGTCAGGACGACACGACGGCCAAACTGCGGATGTTGCTGGTCGAACCGTCCGCGCGCGGGATGGGCCTCGGCCGGCGGCTGGTGGAGGAATGCCTGCGGCACGCCAAGGCGGAGGGCTGCCGGCGCATCACGCTGTGGACGCGCGACTGCCTGGTGAGCGCGCGGCGCATCTACCAGGCAGCCGGGTTCCAGCTGGAGAAGGAGGAGAAGGGGAGGGAGAACGGGATCGAGCTCACCGAGCAGTGGTGGACACGCGACCTCTGAGGGCCGTCCCTGTCCCGGATCCGCCCGCCGGCGATCGCCATCGTCAGGTCAGGCGTCGACCTTGAACGGGTCGTGCTCGGTCAGCAGCTTGTCGAGCCTGGCCTGGTCGACGCGCTTGCTCACTTCGGCCTGCTCCTGCCGGTCGCGTACGACCTTGCAGAGCGTGACCGTGGAGGTGACCACGTACAGCAGCCCGAGCCCGAGGAACGCCCTGATCCACCCTTCGACGGGCAGGTAGACCAGGGCGATCACCACGGAGGTCAGCGAGACGGCGAACGACAGGATCGCCTGGACGTAGAACGCGGTGGTCTGCGTCGGTTGGATGGGCTTCGTCATGCGCCCCATCGTGCGTTCCCGGGCCGGTGCGGCGCATCGGGCGAAATACTCAAGTTACCGCTGAGTACACCCAGCCGGCCCGGCCGTGCCGGCAGGTCAGACGGTGACCACGGTCGCGGCCGACTTGCCGAGCATAGCCGGGAAGTCGGTCATGACCTGGGCCAGCTCGCCCAGGTCGGAGTCGATCAGAGCCTGCGGGCCGTCGCAGAGCGCCTGCTCCGGCTGCGGGTGCACGTCGATGATCACACCGTCCGCGCCGACCGCGATGGCCGCCCGGGTCAGCGGCAGCACCAGGTCGCGCCGCCCGCCCGAGTGCGAAGGATCGACGATGACCGGCAGGTGGGACAGACGCTGCGCCACCGGCACGGCCGACACGTCGAGCGTGTTACGGGTCGCCTTCTCGAACGTCCTGATGCCCCGCTCGCACAGCACGATGTCGAGGTTGCCGCGCTGGGCGATGTACTCGGCGGCCATGAGCCACTCCTCGATCGTGGAGCTCATCCCGCGCTTGAGCATCACCGGCTTCCCCGCCGCGCCGACGGCCTGCAGCAGTGCGAAGTTCTGCATGTTGCGGGTGCCGACCTGCAGCATGTCCGCGTAGGAGGCCACGAGCGCCACGTCCTGGGCGTCCACCACTTCGGTGACGATCGGCAGCCCGGTCTCCTCGCGCACGTCGGCCAGAATGCGCAGGCCCTTCTCGCCCAGACCCTGGAAAGCGTACGGCGAGGTGCGCGGCTTGAACGCGCCGCCGCGCAGCAGCGTCGCCCCGGCCGCCTGGGCCATCCTTGCCGCGTCGAGGGTCTGCTGATGCGTCTCCACGGCACACGGCCCCGCGATCAACGTCACAGTGTCGGGACCGATCGGCACGCCGCCCACGTGGATCGTGGAGCGTTCTGGATGATTCTCCCTGCTGACCAGCTTGTACGGCGTGGACACGCGCATGACCTCGCGCACGCCCCCCATGCCGCGCAGGCTCGCCTCGTCGAGCTGTGTCACGTCGCCGACCAGGCCGACGATCGTGCGCCGCACCCCCTTGCTGACGAACGCCTCCACCCCGGCCGCCTGGACGACCTCGACGATCGACGCCAGATCCGCGGGTGTGGCCTCGGGCCCCATCACGATCACCATCTGAAATCCTCCTGTGAAAACACAGAAGGCCCCGGGTCCTGTTGGACCCGGGGCCTTCGTTCGCCTGTCTGCTAGCGCAGCGTCAGGTGGCGAACGGACTCGGGTCCGTCGCCATACCAAAACACGTACGCGGTGCGCATAGCCCGTAATGGTAGCGCATCAGACCCGCGCGCGAGCCACAAGCGGTCCGATGGCAGGATGGCCCAAGACGCGAGACCGGTGAGGGGAGTGATCGTGGAGGAGTCGCGCCTGCCTCCAGGCCAGTACGTCCCGCGCGGCCGACCCGTGATCCACTACGGCAGAGTGCCGCTGTTCAAGCCGGAGACCTGGGACTTCCGCGTCTTCGGCGCCACTGCCTCAGGAGCGGAGCACCGCTTCACCTGGGGCGAGTTCGAGGCGCTGCCCCGCACCACCCGCCTCGCCGACTTCCACTGCGTCACCAAGTTCTCGCTCATGGCCAACGAGTGGCGCGGGGTCGCCCCGGCCACGATCATGGCGGCCGCCCCGCCCGACCCCGGCGTCCGGCACGTGATGATCTGGGCCGAATACGGCTACAGCGCCAACCTGCGCATGTCCGATTTCACCGCGGCCGACACGCTGTTCGCCATGGAGCTTGACGAAAAACCGCTCAGCCCCGACCGCGGCTACCCGCTGCGGATCGTGGTTCCTCACCTTTACGCATGGAAGAGCGTCAAATGGGTGCGCGGCATCGAATACCTCCTCGAAGATCGCCGAGGCTTCTGGGAGGAGCGCGGCTACCACAACATCGCCGATCCCTGGCGCGAGCAGCGCTACTCCTACCAGGAAGAACCCGGCGAGGGACCACCCTGATTTCACTCTCCGTTTCCGCCCGGACACGATGGGTTCTTGGCTACGGTTACTCGCATGCTGACCACCGCGTGCGTGGCGCTGTCAAGCCTGGCCTTCGTCGCCGGCCACGTCCTCGCCCGGGCGCGCTCGCGCCGCGCCGCGCCACCGGCCGGCCGGTGTAAGGAAGAGGCGACGTTCGCCACGCTGCACATCGCCGCGATGGCTGCCCCGGCCCTGCGCACGGGGCTCAACCGCGACTCCGCTCGCAAGGCCGTACGCCATCTGCGCGCGTTGCTCGGCACCCGCGCCGTCGCGATCACCTCGACCGAGGCCGCGCTGGCCTGGGACGGGCCGTGCACGGACGATGTCGTCACCTACGCTCGCGCGGCGCTGGCCGCCGGGCGGCCGGAGGTGTTCGCGGGAGAGCCGCACGGGGCCGTCGTGGTGCCGCTGACCGTGGACGGCACGGTCGTCGGGGCGCTGGCGGCCTTCGACGACGAGATCAGCGCCGCGCTGGTCCGTACCGTGTCCGAGGTCGGCCGCTGGGTCTCCGGCCAGCTGGAGCTGGCCGAGCTCGACGCCTCGCGGCGGCACGCGCTCGAGGCGGAGATGCGCGCGCTGCGTGCCCAGATCTCGCCGCACTTCGTCTACAACGCGCTGACGACGATCGCCTCGTTCGTCCGCACGGACCCCAAGCGCGCCCGCGAGCTGCTGCTCGACTTCGCCGACTTCGCCCGGTACGCGCTGGGCCGGGCCCATGACTTCACCACCCTGGCCGACGAGCTGACCTGCGTCGACCGCTACCTGCTGCTGGAGCGTGCCCGCTTCGGCGACAGGCTGCGCTTCAGCATGCAGGTGGCGCCGGAGGTGCTGCCCGTGCCCGTACCGTTCCTGTGCCTGCAACCGCTGGTCGAGAACGCCATCAAGCACGGCATGCGCGGCCGCCGCGGCGCCGGCGAGGTCCGCGTCGTGGTGCGCGACGCCGGCCCCGAGGCGCACATCACGGTCGAGGACGACGGCGCCGGGATGGACCCGGAGTGCGCCAGGCGCATCCTGGACGCCGACCCCGCCCGCGAGGGCAGCGGCATCGGGCTGGCCAACGTGCATCTGCGGATGCGCCAAATCTACGGCGACGGCTACGGGCTTGTCGTCGAGACGGCGGCGGGCGCCGGCACCAAGGTGCGGCTGCGGGTGCCCAAGACGCAACTTAGCTCATTGTAGTCATTTCCTTACGTTATGTTGGCGTGTCGCTTGTGGCCTTTGCTCGCATGCGGCAGCGTGGGGGACATGCTGAGAGTTCTGGCCGTGGATGATGAGGTGCCCGCCCTGGAGGAGCTCGCCTATCTGCTGCGCCAGGACGACCGGATCGAGCACGTGATGACCGCGGCCGACGGCGTCACGGCACTGCAGGACATGGTCCAGATGATCGGCGGCGGCGAGCGGCTCGACGGGGTGTTCCTCGACATCCGGATGCCCGGGCTCGACGGGCTGGACCTGGCCAGGCTGGTCGGCGGCTTCCCGAGCCCGCCCCGGCTGGTGTTCGTCACGGCGCACGAGGAGTGCGCGGTGCAGGCGTTCGAGCTGGAGGCCGTGGACTATCTGCTCAAGCCGGTGCGGGCCGAGCGGCTGGCCGAGGCCGTGCGCCGGCTGGAGGCCGCCACCGCCCCCGCGCCCGAGCCCGGCCAGGACGACGTGATCCCGGTCGAGCTGGGCGGGCGGACCAGGTTCGTGCCGCAGCAGGCCGTCTGGTTCGCCGAGGCCAAGGGCGACTACGTGCGCCTGCACACCGTCGACGGCAGCTATCTGGTGCGCATGTCGCTGGCCGCGCTGGAGCGACGCTGGTCGGAGGATGGATTCCTGCGCATCCACCGCAGCACGCTGGTGTCGGCCAGGCACGTCAGCGAGCTCAGGTTCGAAGGCGGGCGGGTGACGCTCACCGTCGGCACGGAGACGCTCCAAGTCAGCAGGCGGCACAGCCGGCAGGTGCGCGAGCAGCTCGTGCGCCAGCACAGGGGTGTGATGTCGTGACGCTCCCGGCCGCCGCCCCGTAGCCGCCGTCGTCCGTCAGGAAGCTTCCTGGAGCCGTGGGATGGCGGCGGGGAACGTCTATGCGCCTGGGGCCTTGCGGCCCGTCATGGCCGCCTCTGGAGGCGTCCTGGTGGCGTCGCAGGCGCTTGGCCGCCGTGTCTGACGCGGGTGCCGCGGTCAGCCGGGGGGTGTGTTCTGCGGCGCCAGGTGGGCGTGAAATGGGCGTGCGCGGTTCGCGCCCCGCGCCCGGTCGCCGTGCCGCTCGCGTTCGCCGTGATGGTCATGATTCCCCTGGTCAAACCGGTCGGATGCGGCATGGGGCGAGTGGACGGGGGCCGGGTTGAATCCGCCGGAGCGCGTTGCGAGCCCCCGAATCGACCGTTCGTCGACCGGCGCTGACCGTTCATCGCACCAGTACTCTCCGTATATCGCTGGCTACGCACCGTTCAACGAGCTGCCTATAAACGGGGTTTCGCCCACAAGATCGCGACCGTAGTGTTTCGGCATCGGAAAGCCACCTCGGCGCATCGGGGGGACGGGCCGAGAGGCTCACCGCAGTTTCTGATGCGCCGGACTCACCGGTGACCGCGCAGGTCGCCGCGGCTGTCGGGCCCTTGACCGGGGGGTAGGGCCCGCCAAGCCGGTTCGTGAAGGGGCGTCCGCCTGGGCCGTCACACCGGCCCGCGATCCGGCCTTCGGGGGCGGCCGGATCGCGAGAGCGGGCGCCCCTATCACGGTTTCCGGATCACCGTCCTCGGGGACGGCCCTCGGGGACGGCTCAGCCGTCACGCAGCTTCTTCAGCAGGGCGATGTCCTCGGCGTGCTTGGGAGCCTTGCCCGGCGTCTCGATGCAGATCGGGACGCCCGCCACCGCCGGATGCCGCATCAGGTCGGCGAACGGCTGGGCGCCGATGTGCCCGGCCCCGATGTTCTCGTGCCGGTCTCTCTTGGACCCGCACGGGTCCTTCGAGTCGTTGGCGTGGATCAGCTTGAGCCGCCCGGGCGCGATCTTGTGCAGCGCGTCGAACGTCTCCGCCACCCCGCCCTCAGCGTTGAGGTCGTGGCCGGCGGTGAAAGCGTGGCAGGTGTCGAGGCAGATGCCGGCCCGCGGATGCCAGTCCAGCGTCGCCAGGTAGGGCTCCAGATCCTGGACGGTGGCGCACAACATGGCGCCCTGCCCCGCCATCGGCTCCAGCAGCAGGTCCGGCCCGCCGTCGGGGATCTCCTCCAGCAAGGGAAGCAGGTTGTCGCGCAGCTGGCGCAGCGCGTCGTCGCGGGACTGCGTCACCGCCGAGCCGGTGTGCACCACGACCCCCTTGGCGCCGGTGTCCACGCCGCGCCGCAGCGTGTGGCGGACGATCGCGATCGAGTTGGCCAGCGTCTCCGGGCTCGGCGAGCCGAAGTTGACCAGATAGGGCACGTGGATGAACGTTTCGACACCCGACTCGGCCAGCTTGGCGTCCTCGTCGGGCCTGCCCTCGGTGAGCGCCCAGCCGCGGGGGTTGGTGACGAACACCTGGATCATCTCGGCGCCGATCTCGGTCATGTATTTCAGGCCGCCCGTCGCCAGGCCGCCCGCCACGGACACGTGTCCGCCGATCAGGGATGTTGGGCTCATGATGAGCCCAAGTTTAGGCTCACCCTCCGACATCCCGACCGGCCACGCCGCGCCGCGACTTGGAGCATGACACGAAAACCGGCGGTCAAGGTGCCCGCCGGTTCGGAGTTCTCGCGGATGGACCGGGCACGAAGCGCATGTGTGTACTTCTGACATGCCCGACACGCTGACCGCGCTCGACGCCTTCAACGCCCGCTCGCCCGCCGGGGCCGAGGAGGAGCTGCTCGCCTGCTGTGCCTCTCGCGCCTTCGCGGCCGCGGTGGCCTCCCGAAGGCCCTATGGCGACCTCGCGGCGCTGCTCACGGCCGCCGAGGAGACCGTCAGGGGGCTGGAGTGGCCGGACGTCCTGGAAGCCCTCGCCGCGCATCCGAGGATCGGCGAACGGGCGGGTGGCGCAGGACGGGAGGCGGCGTGGTCGCGGCAGGAGCAGTCCGGGGTCGAGGACGACCTGCGTGCGGCACTCGCCGCGGGGAACCGGGACTACGAGGCCCGGTTCGGGCACGTCTACCTGGTCTGCGCCACCGGGCTGAGCGGGGCGCAGCTGCTCGCCAGGCTGCGCGAACGGCTGGGCAACGACGAGCAGAGGGAGCGTGCGGTCGTACGGGAGGAACTGGCGAAGATCACCAGGCTGCGGCTGGTCAAGCTCATGGAGGGGGAGCGATGAGTTTCTCCACGCACGTGCTCGACGCGGTCACCGGCCGCCCGGCCGCAGGGGTCCGCGTGCGGCTCGAGCGCGAGGGCGGGCTCGTCGCCGAAGGCCACACCGACGACGATGGCCGGATCAGGGGGTGGAACCCGGGAGAAGGCGTGCACCGTGTCGTCTTCGACACCGGGGCGTACCTGCCGGAGACGTTCTATCCCGAGGTGGTCATCACCTTCACCGTGACCGACTCCGCGCAGCACTATCACGTGCCGCTGCTGCTCAGCCCGTACGCCTACTCCACCTACCGAGGGAGCTAGATGTCCGTCAAGCTCGGCCCCAACCGCTACGGCAAGGCGGAGACCAGGCTCGTCCGCGTCGTCAGGGACGGTCCCGTCCACCACATAAAGGACCTCAACGTCAGCACCTCGCTCTCCGGCGACATGGAGGCCGTGCACCTGACCGGCGACAACGCCGCCGTCCTGCCGACCGACTCGCAGAAGAACACCGTGTACGCGTTCGCCGCCGAGCACGGCGTCGGCCAGATCGAGGAGTTCGCGCTCCTGCTGGCCAGGCACTTCGTCGAAACGCAGCCCACGATCCACCACGCCAGGGTGGAGATCGACGAGTACGCGTGGAACCGGGGCGGCCCGCACTCGTTCGTCCGCGCCGGCGGTGAGGTGCGCACGTGCGTCGTCCACCACGACAGGGACGGCCGCACCACCGTCGTGTCCGGGCTGAAGGACCTGGTCCTGCTCAACACGACCGGGTCGGAGTTCCACGGCTACATCGTCGACCCGTACACGACGCTGCGGCCCACCACCGACCGCGTCCTGGCCACCGCCGTCGCCGCCCGGTGGCGGCACACCGGGGACACCGATGCGTACGGCAAGTCGTACGAGCAGGTGCGCGGCTGCCTGCTGGAGGCGTTCGCGGACACCCACAGCCTGTCGCTGCAGCAGACCCTGTACGCCATGGGCGAGCGCGCCCTGACCACCTGCGGCGAGATCTGCGAGGTCAGGCTCGCGATGCCGAACAAACACCACTTCCTCGTTGACCTGTCCCCGTTCGGCCTGGACAACGACAACGAGGTCTACTACGCGGCCGACCGCCCGTACGGCCTGATCGAGGGCAGCGTGCTGCGCGAGGACGCGCCCGACGCCGGATTCGCGTGGGAGTAGGCAGAGATGGACTTCTTGCGGCCCACGACGTGGGCGGAGGCGCTGGCCGCCAAGGCGGACCAGCCGGAGGCCGTGCCGATCCAGGGCGGCACCGACGTGATGGTCGAGATCAACTTCGACGTGCGCAGGCCGGTGGCGCTGCTCGACCTCAACCGGGTGGCCGAGTTGCGGGAATGGGACGTGCTGGACGGCGTGTGCCGGGTCGGGGCCGGCGTGCCGTACACCGCCGTCATCGAGGAGCTCGGCGGCACGCTGCCCGGGCTGGCGCAGGCCTCGCGCACGGTCGGCTCGCCGCAGATCCGCAACCGCGGCACCGTCGGCGGGAACCTCGGCGCGGCCTCGCCCGCCGGTGACAGCCATCCGCCGCTGCTGGCCGCGGACGCGGTGATCGAGGTGGAGTCGCGCGAGCGGGGCGTCAGGATGATCCCCGCGGCCGCCTTCTACGTCGGGGTCAAGCGCAGCGCGCTGGAGCCGGACGAGCTGATCAAGGCCGTGCACGTCAAGCCCGCGTCCGGTCCCCACTACTTCTCCAAGGTCGGCACCCGGAACGCCATGGTGATCGCGGTGTGCTCGTTCGCCGTCGCGCTGCACCCGGAGGAGCGGCGGGTCGGCACCGGGATCGGCTCCGCGGCGCCCACCCCGCGCCGGGCGCTGGAGGCCGAGGACCTGCTGGCCAGGGAGCTCGACTGGGACGCGCCGGCACTCGACCCGGCGCTGCTCAGGCGGTTCGGGCGGCTCTGCGCGAGCGCCGCCGCGCCCATCGACGACGTGCGCGGCACCGCCGAGTACCGCGTGCACGCCATCGACGTGATGGCCCGCCGCACGCTCACCTGGGCCTGGAACGACTACCTCGGAAGGAAGGCCGCCTGATGCGCGTCACCTTCACCGTCAACGGCCGCGAAGAGAGCGCCGACGGCGTGTGGGAGGGCGAGAGCCTCCTGTACGTGCTGCGCGAGCGCCTCGGCCTGCCCGGCTCCAAGAACGCCTGCGAGCAGGGCGAATGCGGCTCCTGCACCGTTTACCTCGACGGCGTCCCGGTCTGCTCCTGCCTGGTCGCCGCCGGGCAGGCGGAGGGACGTCACGTGCGCACCGTCGAGGGCCTGGCCGAGGGGGACAGGCTCGACCCGGTGCAGGAGGCGTTCGTGGAGTGCGGGGCCGTGCAATGCGGCTTCTGCACTCCCGGACTCATCGTGCAGGCCCACGACCTGCTGGAACGCGTCGAACGACCCGCCGACGCCGAGATCAGGGAGGCCCTGGCGGGCAACCTGTGCCGGTGCACGGGGTACGAGAAGATCCTCGACGCGGTACGGCTGGCGGCGGCGCGGAAGGCGGGGGCCGCGTGAGTCCACGCCTGCTGATCGAGAACGTGGCCATCGCGCCGGTTGCCGGGCCGGAGATCGAGTCCGGATATATCTGGATCGAGGGGGATCGGATCGTCGCCCTGGGCTCCGGCCCGGCCCCAGACGCGACCGGCGGGTCCGGGGAGCCGGAGGTCGTCCGCGTCGACGGCACCGGGTGCCTGGCCACCCCAGGACTCGTCAACACCCACCACCACCTCTACCAGTGGGCCTCGCAGGGGCTCGCACAGGACGCGACGCTGTTCGAGTGGCTGGTGGTGCTCTACCAGGTGTGGGCCGCCATGGACGCCGACGTGGTCCAAGGCGCCGCCACGGCGGGGCTCGGCTGGCTGGCGTTGTCCGGCTGCACCACCTCCAGCGACCACCACTACATCTTCCCCAAGGGCAGGGGAGACCTGTTCGCGGCCGGCATCGAGGCGGCCCGCGACATCGGCATCCGGTTCCATCCCGCGCGCGGCTCCATGGATAGGGGCGAGTCGCACGGCGGGCTGCCGCCCGACGCCGTGGTCGAGGAGCTCGACGACATCCTGGCCGCCACGGCCGAGGCCGTCGAGGCCTATCACGACCCGTCGTTCTCCTCGATGCTGCGAGTCGTGGTCGCGCCGTGCTCGCCGTTCTCGGCCAGCGCCGACCTCATGACCGAGTCCGCCGCCCTGGCCAGGGCCAAGGGCGTGCGCCTGCACACGCACCTGGCCGAGACCCTCGACGAGGACGAGCACTGCCTGGCGCAGTTCGGGCTGCGGCCCGTCGACTACATGGAGAAGCTCGGCTGGCTGGGTCCTGACGTGTGGTTCGCGCACGCCGTGCACCTGAGCGACGCCGACATCGGCAAGCTCGCCGCCACCGGCACCGGCTCCGCGCACTGCCCCTCCTCGAACGGGCGGCTCGGCGCGGGCATCGCCCGCGTGTCCGAGATGCTGCGCCGCGGCGCGAACGTCGGGCTCGGCGTGGACGGCAGCGCCTCCTCCGAGCTGACGCCGCTGGCCGGGGAGATGCGGCAGACCCTGCTGTTCCAGCGGGCCCGGTACGGGCCGGACGCGCTCAGCGCCAGGCAGGCACTGGAGCTCGCCACCCTCGGTGGGGCACGCAACCTCGGCAGGGAGAACGAGATCGGGTCGCTGGAGCCGGGCAAGCTCGCCGACATCGCCCTGTGGCGGGTCGACGGGCCGTTCACGGCCGCGGTCGCCGACCCCGTCTGCGCGCTGGTCTTCGGGCCGCCGCCCCCACTGGCCAGGGTGCTGGTCGGCGGGCGGACCGTGGTCGAGGACGGCGAGCTGAAGACCGTCTCCCAGGACGCCGCCGGGCGCGCGGGCGCCGAGGCCCGCCGGAGGCTGCTGCGGCTGGCGGAGGAGCGGGGCATCCGCGCCGTCAGGGAGGTCCATCGCGGATAAGGTGAGATGTCCGAAAACGAGCATCCGAAAGGCGGTCCCGTGGCGGCGGAACTCTCCGACGAGCGGCTGGTGCAGCTCAAGAGCACCTTCGCGTCGATCGACACCGACGGCGACGGCTACATCAGCGAGACCGAGCTGAAGCGGCACTTCCCCGACCTCCCGGCCGAGGCGCTGGGGGCGATGAGCGAGTCCGCCGACTCCGACCAGGACGGCCGCTACTCGCTGGAGGAGTTCATCCGCGCGGTGTCCTAGCGCGCTCCTCGCGTGGTCCTAGAGCGCGGACAGCTCGCGCTCCAGCGGGGTGCGGAAGCGCGGGGTCACCTTGACGCCGCCGAGCCAGGCGGCCAGCCCGGCCGCCTGCTCATGGACGGCGGCCTCGACGGCGGCCGCGGCCTCGGCACCCACGTCGGCCAGCAGGCGCCACACCACCTCGCCGTCCGCCCGCTGCGCCCAGCCGCCCACCACCCGGCCGTCCCACCACACGGTCGGCCCGACGTTGCCGCTGCGGTCGAACAGCTCGGCCCGGTGCGCGGGCGGCAGGTACCAGTCGCGGGCCTGCCAGCCCATCGGCGTCGGGTCGAGCGCGGGCAGCAGCGCCGCCCACGGCTCCGGCTCGGGGACCTCATCGAGGTCGCCCGGCAGCACGTAGCCGACGCCCTCGTCCAGCTCTACCTCGGCCGCGCCGACCGCGGTCAGGGCCCGCCGCACCTCCGTCAGCGTCCAGCCGGTCCACCACTTCAGATCCGCCTCGGTGCCCGGCCCGAACCCGGCCAGCCATCGGCCTGCCAGCTCCGCCTGCGCTTCGGCCGCCGCCAGCTCGCGCATCTCCGGCGCCAGCCCCCAGCGGTGGATGGAGCTGATCCACGTGGCCGACGCGCGGCCGCACCGGACCAGCAGGCCCTCCATCGCCATGAGCCCCAGCAGCCGCGACCCGACGCTGATCACTCCTTCGTACGGCTTGCCGACCGACACTCTGACCTGCTCGCGCAGCCGCGGCTCCAGCGCGCTCAGCTCCTGCGTCGTCGCCTCGCCCACCTCCGCCAGGATCCGCAGCACGGACTCCTCGACGTCCTTGAGCCATGCCTCGTCCCAGCCGCCCGCGCCGAACGCCTTCAGCGTCGAGGCGCGCTCCCTGCGGGCGATGACCAGGTTGGAGGAGTAGTGGACGACCGGCACGAGCGCGGCCGGCACCACGAACACGGTCCGCCGCATCCCGTGCATCCGCACCAGCGTGCGGTCGGCGTACAAGGCCCGCTCGACCGGCTCCGGACCAGGCGCGGCCAGCCGCGCGCCCGCGGACAGGAACACCGTGGCCGGGTCGGTGCCGTGCAACGCCACCACGGATGCCGCGGCCTCCTCCGGAGTGGCCGCCTTGACCGCGAGCCGGTGCCTCGTAGCGAGCCTCGCCTGCCTCTGCCGCGCCGAAATCCGCACAATCGCCCCTCTCTCCGGTGTGATCGTAGTTGGAGGATCACACACCTGGCGACGGGTGCAGCGGTCGGCGGTTGATGAGCATGTGCATAGGCTCGCGGGTCTGCGCATTGTTTCACTGGAGACCACCCCCGAACCCCCTGGAGTGGCCGATGGTGACGAACGAGGTGCATCCGGTCGACGCGCGGCTGCCGGCGGCGCAGCTGGGCACGCTGGGACTGCAGCACGTGCTGGCGATGTACGCGGGAGCGGTGGCAGTGCCGCTCATCGTGGGCGGCGCGCTGAAGCTGCCTCCCGACCAGCTCGCGTACCTGATCAACGCCGACCTCCTCATCAGCGGCATCGCCACGCTCATCCAGTGCGTGGGCGTGTGGCGCTTCGGCGTGCGGCTGCCGATCATGCAAGGGTGCACGTTCGCGGCCGTCACGCCGATGGTGCTGATCGGCACCACGCAGGGCGGGCTGCCCGCCGTCTACGGCGCGGTCATCGTCTCGGGGCTGCTGGTGGTGGCGGTCGCGCCCTACTTCGCGAGGATCGTGCGGTTCTTCCCACCGCTCGTCACCGGCACCATCATCACGATCATCGGGATGTCGCTGCTGCCCGTCGCGGCGAACTGGGCCGCCGGAGGCGTCGGCAGCCCGGCGTACGGGGAGCCGCGCAACATCGCCATGGCCGCGGCCGTGCTGCTGGTCATCCTGGCCGTCTACCGGCTGTCGAAGGGCTTCCTCGGCCGGGTGGCTGTGCTGGTGGGCATCGTGGCCGGCACGGTGGCCGCGATCCCGCTGGGCTTCACCGACTTCTCGCACGTCGGGTCGGCAGGGCTGTTCGGCATCAGCACGCCGTTCGCGTTCGGGCTGCCGACCTTCCACGTCACCGCGATCATCTCGATGTGCGTGGTCATGCTCGTATCCATGACCGAGACCACCGGCGACTTCGTGGCCGTGGCGGAGATGACGGGGTCGGACCTCACGCCGCGCAGGCTGGCCGACGGGCTGCGGGCCGACGGGTTCTCCACCGCGCTCGGCGGCGTGTTCAACACCTTCCCCTACACCGCCTACGCCCAGAACGTCGGCCTCGTCGGGCTGACCGGCGTGCGCAGCCGCTGGGTCGTGGCGGCGGCCGGCGGCATCCTCGTGGTGCTCGGCCTCATCCCCGTGCTCGGCGCGGTCGTCGCGGCCATCCCGCAACCGGTGCTCGGCGGGGCCGGGATCGCCATGTTCGGCACCGTGGCCGCCTCCGGCATCCGCACGCTGACCAAAGTGAGCTTCGAGGGCAACCACAACCTCGTCATCGTGGCCGTGTCCATCGGCGTGGCCGCCATCCCGGTGGGTGCGCCCGAGTTCTACGCCGAGTTCCCCGACTGGGCCCAGACCGTGCTCAACAGCGGCATCAGCACCGGCAGTCTCCTGGTGATCGTGCTGAACCTCGTCTTCAACCACCTGCGCACCGGCCAGCGGACGGGCTGAGAGATGATGAGCGTCACGCCTTCCTGCCCGCTCGCACCGGGCAGGAAGGCGTGTCCGGCCATTGTTCATCATCGTGTGGGAGTTCGTAGTGGTTCAGCATGTTCTGGTGGCCCCCGACAAGTTCAAGGGGTCGCTGACGGCGGCCGAGGTGGCCCGGAGGGTGTCGGCGGGGCTCGGCGTTCCCACGGTGGAGCTGCCGGTGGCCGACGGCGGCGACGGGACCGTCGACGCCGCTGCGGCCTGCGGCTTCGACCGGATCACGATCGAGGTGACCGGGCCGACGGGCGAGCGCGTCCCCGCCTCGTACGCCTGGCACGCCGCTGACGACACGGCCGTGGTCGAGCTGGCCGAGGCGTCGGGGCTGCGCCGCCTGCCGGGGGAGCGCGAGCCGCTGACCGCCACCAGCTACGGCACGGGCGAGCTCGTCGCGGACGCCGTGCGGCGCGGGGCCAAGCGGGTGGTTCTGGGGCTGGGCGGCAGCGCGTGCACGGATGGGGGAGCGGGGATGGCGCAGGCGCTCGGCGCTCGGCTGCTGGACGCCGGCGGCAACGAGCTGCCGCGGGGCGGGGCGGCGCTGACGAGCCTGCACCGCATCGACATGTCCGGATTTATGGATATTTCTGGGGTCGAGTTCGTGGTGGCGAGCGACGTGGACAACCCGCTGCTCGGCCCGCATGGGGCGGCCGCCGTGTACGGGCCCCAGAAGGGCGCCACCCCCGAAGACGTCAAGTCGCTGGAGGCGGCGCTGTCCCGGCTGGCGGCCGTGGCTACACAGACGCACGGGCTGCTCGGGGCGGTCGAGCACGACGATATGCCCCGCCCCATGGGCGTCGCCGGGGCGCCGGGGGCGGGGGCGGCCGGCGGGGTCGGGTTCGCGGCGCTGGCGTTCCTGCACGCCGACATCCGGCCCGGCATCGACTACCTGCTGGGGCTGCTCGGGTTCGGCACCCACGTCGAGGGCGCGCGGCTGGTCGTCACCGGTGAGGGGTCGCTGGACGAGCAGTCGCTGCGCGGCAAGGCGCCGATCGGCGTGGCGCAGGCGGCGGCCAAGGCAGGTGTGCCGGTGGTGGCCGTCTGCGGGCGGCGTACGCTCAGCGACGAGGAGCTGAAGGCCGCGGGCATCCAGGCCGCGTACGCCCTCACGGACCTGGAGCCCGACCTCGACCGCTGCATGGCCGAGGCGGGGCCGCTGCTGGAGCGCCTCGCCGCCAGGATCGCCGCCGACCACCTCGAAGGGGAGTAGATGACGCAGCTGGACCTCGTGGTCCGGTCCCGCCGGACCGTCACGCCGGAAGGGGAGCGGGCGGCCGCGGTGGCCGTACGGGGAGAGAAGATCACGGCCCTGTACGACTACGCCGCGCCGCTCGACGCCGCCGAGGACATCGACCTGCGCGACCTGGCGCTGCTTCCCGGGCTGGTCGACACGCACGTCCACGTCAACGAGCCCGGGCGTACGCACTGGGAGGGGTTCGACTCGGCGACCAGGGCGGCGGCCGCGGGCGGCGTCACCACGATCGTCGACATGCCGCTCAACTCCCTCCCGCCCACGATCAGCGTGGCGGCTCTGGAGGCCAAGCTGGCGGCCGCGCGCGGGCAGTGCCACGTGGACGTGGGGTTCTGGGGCGGGGCCGTGCCGGGCAACGTCAAGGAGCTCGCGCCGCTGCACGAGCGCGGCGTGTACGGGTTCAAGTGCTTCATGTCACCGTCGGGCGTCGACGAGTTCCCGCCCCTGCAGGACGCTGACCTGCGACGGGCGCTGGAGGAGATTGCCGGATTCCGAGCTCCGGCGGGCTCCGGCGGGCTGATGGTGGTGCACGCCGAGGACCCGGCCCTGCTACGGGATCCCGCAGGCCCCACATACCCGGAATTCCTGGAATCGCGGCCGGGAACGTCGGAGCGCAGCGCCGTCCAGCGAGTCGTCGAGCTGGCCAGGGAGACCGGCGCCCGCGTCCACATCCTCCACGTCTCCAGCGCCGACTGCCTCGACGTGCTGGAGGCCGCCCAGGCCGACGGCGTGGCGGTGACGGCCGAGACGTGCCCCCACTACCTGACACTGACGGCCGAGCAGGTGCCGGAGGGGGCCACGGCTTACAAGTGCTGCCCGCCCATCCGCTCCGAGGCCAACCGGGACCGGCTGTGGGAGGGGCTGGCGAGGGGGGTGCTGAGCTGCGTCGTGTCCGACCACTCGCCGTCGCCCGCCGATCTGAAGGTCCCCGACTTCGCCGCGGCCTGGGGCGGGATCGCCTCGCTGCAGCTCGGGCTGCCCGCCGTGTGGACGGAGGCGTCCCGCCGGGGGCACGGCCTGGGGGATGTGGTGCGCTGGATGTCCGCCAACCCGGCAGCACTGGCCGATATTTCTGGAAAGGGTGGCATAAAACCGGGCAATGATGCCGACCTGGTCGCCTTCGACCCCGCCGCCGACAACCCTGTGGACGCCGCCCGCCTCCACCACAAGAACGCGGTCACGCCCTACCACGGCCGCGTACTGAAGGGCGCCGTCCTGACCACCTGGCTGCGAGGTCGTCCGGTGGACGGCGAGCCGCACGGACGATTCCTGCCGGCTGGGCAGCGCACGATGGCGGGAGAGCCGGCTGAGCAGCACCTGATCTTGGGAGAAAAGTAGATGCCCCGCTTCACCACCCTGCCGGACCTCGCCCTGCGCACGCTGGGCGGCTCGGTCGTGGCCGCCAGCGACGAGTCGTTCGCCGAGAAGGAGAGCCTGGTCAGGCCGGGCCGGCCCGGCTTCCAGGCGGAGACGTTCGGTAACAAGGGCCAGGTCTACGACGGGTGGGAGACCCGGCGCCGCCGCGAGCCCGGCCATGACTGGGCGCTGGTGCGTCTCGGGATCCCCGGCGTGATCCGTGGAGTGGTGATCGACACGGCCTGGTTCAAGGGCAACTACCCGCCGCACGCCTCCGTCGAGGCCGCCTCCGTCGACGGCTACCCCTCACCCGCCGAGCTGGCGGCCGCCGACTGGGTGGAGATCGTCCCGAGAGTCGACCTCAAGGGTGACGCCGAGCACCACTTCGACGTCGCCGACGAGGCTCGTTACACCCACGTACGGCTGAACATCTTCCCCGACGGGGGCGTCGCCCGCCTTCGCGTCCACGGCGAGCCCCGCCCCGACCTGTCCGTGTACGAGGGCCTCAGCCTCGACCTGGCCGCCCTCCAGAACGGCGCGCTGGTCACCGCCTGCTCCAACGAGTTCTACTCGGCGCCCAACAACGTCATCTTCCCCGGGCTGGCCCGCCACCAGGCGGAGGGCTGGGAGACCGCGCGGCGCAGGGACGAGGGCAACGACTGGCTGGTGATCCGCCTGGCCGGCCGCGGCCTGATCCGGCTCGCCGAGATCGACACCACGAACCTGCTCTTCAACGCCCCCGGCTGGGCCTCCCTGACGGGCCTCGACGGCGAAGGCCCGGCCGCGCGCCAGGTGGACCTCCTGCCCCGGACCCGCCTCCAGCCCGACACCGCCCACCGCTTCAGACTCGACCACACGGACCCGATCACCCATGTACGCGTCGACATCTACCCCGACGGCGGCCTGGCCCGCATCCGCCTCCACGGCCACCTGACCTGACGCCGCGCCGGCTCGGGGCCGCCGTCGCGTCCGCCGCGCATCCGGCTGGCGGGGGCGTCAGTGCCAGAGGAGCACCGTGGTGCCGGGCGGGCGTTCACTGTTGGGGAGGGGGCGCTGGAACTGCACCACGCCCCTGTTCCCGAGCCGCTGCACCCGGACCTTGAACCCGAGCGTCTCCAACTCCGACTTCGCGTCCTTGACGTTCTTGCCGATCACGCCAGGCACCAGGCGGAACTCCTGATCGTCACGCGCCTCGTCGTCGCCTCCGCGCCCGAACCAGTCGAAGAAGTCCTGGCAGCGCGCCACCGTGACCGTGACCTGCGCGCCAGGATCGACCTCGGACTTGGCCTTGGGCGTCTGGGCGATCACCGTGCACGGCTCGGCGTCGTCGTCGACCTCCTGGACCTGCACCTGGAAGCCCTGCTGGCCGAGGTAGGCGGCGGCTTCGTCCTTCGGCATGCCCGAGACGTCCGGCATGACCAGCCCGGCGCTCACGAAGATGGCGATCTTCGCGCCTTCCTTCACCTTCTCGCCGTTCTGCGGAGAGCTGCGGATGACCTTGTCGCGCTCGACCTCAGTGTTGGCCACGCGCGTGACCGAGCCCACGGTCAGCCCGGCACTGGCGATCGCGGCGCGGGCTTCGTTGTCGGTCATGCCCTCGACGTCGGGCACGATCACGCGCTTGGGCCCGAGCGAGGGCACCAAGGTGATCGTGGCGCCCTGCTCCACCTCGGTCTTGGCCACCGGGTCGGTCCTGAGGACGAGCCCTTCGGCCACGTTCTCGTCGTATATGCCGTCCACCATCTTGATCTTGAAGCCGTCCCTGGCGGCGGTCCTCTCGGCCACGTCCACGCTCTTGCCCACCAGATCGGGTACGGGGACGTAATCGGGCTGGGCGAAGAACCACCCGGTCAGCGCGACGGCGACGACCATCACGCCCGCCAGCGTCACCAGGAACCAGTTGGGCCGGAACCCGCGCCGCTGCGGTATCTCGGCCCGTGGCTGGATCAGCGTATGCGCGGGCGCCGCCTGCGGCGCCGACGGGGCGCCATGCACACTCGTCCTGGCGTGCGGCTGGGACGGCGCGGGCTGGCGGAACGACCCATGAGGCTGGGAATGCGACAGCGGCGGAGTGGTCGTCCTGGGCAACATCCGGTGCGCGTCCACGGCCGCGACGAGCATGGCCGTCGCATCGGCGGGGCGGTCCCCCGGCTCGCGCGCCGTCGCGTGCGCCACGAGCGTGTCGAGCAGCGGCGGCACCTCGGGGACCACCGACGACGGCGCCGGCACGGTGTCGTGGACGTGCCGGTAGGCCACGGACATCGGCGTCTCGCCGTCGTACGGCTGCTGCCCCGTCACCAGCTCGAACAGCATGATGCCCGCGGCGTAGACGTCGCTGCGCACGTCGGCGGCGCCGGTCGTGACCTGCTCGGGCGCCATGTAGCCGATCGTGCCGATCATCACACCGGTACGGGTCTGGTTGGTCGCCTCGATGGCCCTGGCCAGGCCGAAGTCGACGACCTTGACCCGGCCGTCGTCGGTCAGCAGGACGTTTTCCGGCTTCACGTCACGGTGCACCAACCCGGCCTGGTGGGCCGCCCCGAGGGCGGCGAGCACCGGGATCATGATCTCCAGCGCCTCGCGGGCCGGCAGCCGGCCGCGCTCGCGCAGGATGTCACGCAGCGTCCGGCCGGGCACGTATTCCATCGACAGATAGACGACGTCGTTGTCGGTGCCCTGGTCGAAGACGTGCACCACGTTGGGGTGAGAAAGACTCGCCACAGACTTCGCCTCGCCGATGAACCTCCTGACGAACGCAGGGTCCTCGGCGAGCGAGCTGTGCATGACCTTCAACGCCACCGTCCGGTCGAGCCGGACGTCCAGCGCGAGGTAGACGGTCGCCATACCGCCCCGGGCGATCCGGCTTTCGATGCGATAACGCCCATCGAGGAGCCGCCCGACCAGGGGGTCCGCAGTCGTCGTGTCCACCCCGCTGAGTTTACGGGCGTTTTGCCACTCGCAGGGCCCGACCGCCCGAAACCGATGCGGAGCCGTGCCCGATGGAACGTGCCCAAGCTTCCCGAACCGGACACAGGCTCACCCGCGCCACCACCCCGCCGCCGTTCACGCCCCGGGGAGGGACGGCGGAAGCGGGTCGTCGGCCGAGCCCGGTGTGGGCGGTGTCGCCTGGCTTGGGCGTTGGGCGTGTCAGGGGGCCATGGGGGAGGATGCCTCGGCGTAGCGGCGGCGCGGGATGCGGCCCGCCTGCCGCGCCAGCCGCCCCGCCACCACCGCCGACTTCATGGCCGCGGCCATGAGATCGGGCCGCTGCGCCCGGGTGACCGCCGTGGCGAGCAGGACGGCGTCGCAGCCCAGCTCCATCGCCAGCGCGGAGTCGCTGGCGGTGCCGATGCCGGCGTCGAGGATCACCGGCACCGAGGCGGCCTCCACGATCAGCTCGATGTTGTGCGGGTTGCGGATGCCCAGTCCCGAGCCGATCGGCGCCCCCAGGGGCATCACGGCCGCGCAGCCGGCCTGCTCCAGCCGCCGCGCCAGCGCCGGGTCGTCACCGATGTACGGCAGGACCACGAATCCGTCCGCCACCAGCCGCTCGGCGGCGTCGAACGTCTCGATCGGGTCGGGCAGCAGCGTCCGCTCGTCGGCGATGACCTCGAGCTTGACCCAGTTCGTGCCGAGCGCCTCTCTGGCCAGCCGCGCCGTCAGCACGGCCTCGCCCGCCGTGAAGCAGCCGGCCGTGTTCGGGAGCACCTTGATGTCCCGTTTGCGCAGCACGTCCAGCACAGAGCCGCGGGCGGCCGGGTCGAGGCGCCGCATGGCGACCGTGGTCAGCTCGGTGCCGGACGCGGCCAGCGCCTGGTCCAGCACCTCGAGGGAGGGCGCGCCGCCGGTCCCCATGATGAGCCGGGAGGAGAACTTCTCCCCGGCGATGATCAAATCATCCACCTTGCACCGCCGTCAGAACCTCCATGCGGTCCCGGTCGCTGAGCGCCGTCGTCTCCCAAGCGCTCCGCGTGACCACCTCGTCGTTCACGGCCACGGCCACCCCGGTGGTGGCCGTGGTCAACGTTCGTACGGCCTGCGCCACGGTCATGCCGTCGGCGACCTCGTGCGTGGCCCCGTTGATCATCACAATCATGAGATTTCCCGAAACCTCCCCGGCGAGCACAACGCCGCCAGCTCACCCTCTTCGCCGCCCAAGCCGCCCAAGCCGCCCAAGCCGCCCACGTCTCCCGAGCCGCCCGAGCGGCGTGAGCTGCCCGAGTCGCCCAAGCCGCCCACGTCTCCCGAGTCGCCCGAGCCTCCTGAGCCGCCCGAGTCGGCCAGCACGAGGGCAGCCGTGAGCGGCGCGAGCAGCACGCCGCCCCGGTAATGCCCGGTGGCCAGGGTGAGCCCCGGCGTCCCGCTCGGGCCGATGATCGGCAGGTTGTCCGGCGTGCCCGGCCGTAGCCCGGCCACCACGTCGGCGACCTCCAGCTCGCTCACGCCCGGCACCAGCTCCCTGGCGTCCCGCAGCAGCTCGTAGAGCCCGCCCGCGGTCACCCTGGTGTCGAACCCCAGCTCTTCCTGGGTGGCGCCGACCACCAGCTCGCCATCGCCACGGGGGACCAGGTAGACGTAGGAGCCGTGCACGGTGCCGCGTACGCACCGACTGAGCAGCGGCTGCGGGGAACGCAACCGCATGATCTGCCCCTTGATCGGCCGCACCGGCACGTCCGCCAGCTCGGCGCTCCAGGCCCCGGCCGCCAGGACGACTCGCTCCGCCCTGATCTCGGACGGCTCTCGTGACGGCTCCAGGCGTACCCCGACGACCTTGCCGTCCGCGTCCCGCAGGAGACCCGCGGCGCGTGCCCGCACCAGCGGCACCTGCAGCCGGTCCAGAGCCACGAGGAGTGCCGCCGTCACCCGCCGCGGGTCCACCCAGGCGTCCTCGGGAGCGAGCAGCCCGCCGCGCACCGACGGGGCCAGCATGGGCTCCAGGCGCCGGCATTCGCGACCGGTCAGCCGCTCGACCGGCAGCCCGAGCTTGTCCATGTAGGCCGCCAGCTCGTCCAGCGCCGCCAGATCGTCGGCCCCGAACGCCACATCGAGCGTCCCGTCCGCCCGCAGGTCCAGCCCGCGCCGCGGCCCTTCGCCGATCTCCAGCCCGCCGAACGGCCCGACCCCGGGCCCGCCGGACGGCGGCCCGGCCCCGGGCCCGCCGGAAGCGCCTGCGCGGGCACCCCGGCCTCCCGCATCCGCAACCGGCGTTGCGCCGTCGGATGCCGCCGCGCGGTCGGCCCAGCCCGCGTCCTCGGCCAGTTCGGCGGCGAAGGAGGGCCAGCGGCGCAGCGACGCCATCCCCAGTCGCAGCAGCGGCGTCTCTGTGTAGGTCACCTCGCTGACCGGGGCCAGCATCCCCGCCGCCGCGTGGGAGGCCCCCGAGGCCGGGGCCGGATCCACCACCGTGACCGGCCGCCCGGAGCGGGCCAGCCGCCACGCGATGGACAGTCCGACGATCCCGCCGCCTACGATCACGTCCACATGCGCTCCCTTCGCCGGCATGATCCGGATCAGGTGTCTTGCGGTCGAAGGCCCGGTGCAGCCTTCCTCTCAGCCCGGTAACGGCCGGACTCCCGCGCGTCTTACGTCCCCAGCCTACGGCCTCGGTGCGACGCCGAAGCACGCCCCCGTTAGGGTCTTGACCGTGGACCATGTCGTGGTGGTAGGAGCGGGCCTGGCAGGCGTCCGCACGGTGGAGACGCTGCGCGGGCGCGGGTTCGGTGGCAGGATCACCCTGATCGGGCAGGAGCGCCATCGCCCCTACGACCGACCGCCGTTGTCCAAGAGCGTGCTGCTCGGCGAGGCCGAGTCCAGCTTCGTCGACACCGACCTGGCCGCACTCGACGTCGCCTTCCGCCCGGGTGTGGGCGCCAAGGCGCTGCGCGCGGGCGTCGTGGAGACGACCGAGGGCGAGATCGGCTACGACGGCCTGGTCATCGCCACCGGATCCGAGCCGATCATGCTGCCCGGCGACGGCCCTCAGCACGTGCTGCGCACTCTCGACGACGCCCACGAGCTCAGGGCCATGCTGGTGCCCGGGGCCAGGGTCGCGATCATCGGCGCCGGCTGGATCGGCGCCGAGGTGGCCACCGCCGCCCGCCGCGCCGGCTGCGCGGTCACGGTGATCGAGGCGGCGGCCACCCCGCTCGCCACCGCCGTCGGCACGGAGATCGGGGCCCGCACCCAGCGCTGGTACGAGGGCATCGACCTGCGCCTGAACACCATGGTCCGGTCCGTGGACGAGGGCGGCGTGCGGCTGGTGGACGGCGAGTTCGTCGAGGCCCACGTGGTCGTGACCGGCATCGGCGTGCGGCCCGCCGTCGAATGGCTGGCCGACGCCGACATCGACCTGCACAACGGCGTCGTCGTCGACGAGCACCTGCGGGCCTCCCTGCCGAACACGGTCGCCGTCGGGGACTGCGCCGCCTGGTGGTCGCGCCGCTTCCACACCAGACTCAGGATCGAGCACTGGGACACCGCGCTCAACGCCCCCGAGGTCGCCGCCGCGACGCTGCTGGGCGAGGACGAGGTGTACGACCCGGTGCCGTACTTCTGGTCGGAGCAGTTCGGGCACATGGTCCAGTACGCCGGGCACCACCCGGCGGGGGAGCGGCTCATCTACCGCGGCGACCCGGAGGGCAAATGGTCGGCCGTCTGGCTCGACGGCGACGGCGCTCTGGCCGCGGTGCTCGCCGTGGATCGGCCGCGAGATCTCGTCCAGGGACGCAGAATCATCGGCGCGGGACACCGTCTCGACGCGGAACGCCTGGTAGATCCAGAAGTGCCTCTACGAGATTGTGTTGTTTGAGCAAGCACGGCATGTGGTAGTTGTGGTTTCGTGACGCTTTCTGTTGCACAGATCGACCGGGAGACCGACCAGCTCGTGAACGAGTGGCTGACACTCCCTGAAGTGGCCCAGCGCCTTGAGCTTCCCATCGGGCGGGCCAAGCAACTCCTCAAGGACCACAAGCTCCTAGGCGTGCGCCGAGGGAGCGGCGGGCCGCAGGTGCCCGCGGTGTTCCTCGACGGCAAGGACGTGATGAAGGGGCTGCCCGGCACACTGACCGTGTTGCAGGACGCCGGCTACGACGATGTCGAGTCGCTGCGCTGGCTCTTCACCCCAGACGAGTCGCTGCCGGGGTCGCCCATCGAGGCGATCAAGGCCGGCCGTCACACCGAGGTCAAGCGGCGTGCCCAAGCCCTCGCTTTCTGAGGCCCGCCTCTATCTCTGCACCGACGGCCGCCGCGACCGCGGCGACCTCGCAGAGTTCCTCGACTCGGTGCTGGCCGGCGGCGTGGACATCATCCAGCTGCGGGAGAAGGGCCTGGAGGCACGCGACGAACTCGCCCTCCTCGAAGTCTTCCGCGACGCCTGCGACCGGCACGGCAAACTGCTGGCCGTCAACGACCGGGCGGACATCGCCTACGCCGCCCGGTCCGACGTGCTCCACCTGGGGCAGGACGATCTTCCCGTGACGGTCGCGCGAGAGATACTCGGCGACGACATCGTCATCGGACGGTCCACCCACTCCGCCGCCGAGGCTTCCGCCGCGGCGGTGGAGGAGGGCGTCGACTACTTCTGCTGCGGCCCCATCTGGCCGACGCCGACCAAGCCCGGCCGCCCGGCTCCGGGGCCGCCGCTGCTGCGGCACGCGGCGTCGCTGGGGACGGCGCGGCCGTGGTTCGGAATCGGCGGCATCGACCTCGCCAACCTGGACGAGGTCATGTCGTTCGGGGTTCGCCGGGTGGTGGTGGTACGGGCGATCACCGACGCGGACGATCCGGGCGCGGCGGCGGCGGAATTCGCCAAGCGCCTGTCGGCGGCAGCCGCCTCCTGACGGCTAGCGCCTGTCGGCGGCGGGCGCTGCCTGACGGCTGCACACCGAGCCGCCGCGCGGCGGCTCGGCACGGTGGGGGAACGCCGCTGTCGGCGACTGCGCGGTGTGCGGTTGCGGTTGCGGTTGCGGAGCGGTGTGCGGTTGCGGACGGTCAGGTTTTGCGGGAGGTGGCGGCGATGGCGAGCCCCGTCAGCGCCGCGCGGGCCTCGGCGGTGATCGGGGCCTGGTCGAGCGCGGTCAGAGCCTGGCCCAGGTAGTCGCCGATCAGGTCCTCGCACTCCTGCAGCGCCCCGGTGTCCTCGATGATCCGCCGCAGCGTGGCCACCCCGCCCGCATCCAGCCCCGGATCCCCGAGCAGGCGCCGGACCGTGGCCGCGTCGCCGGGGGAGGCGGCCGCCAGCGTGCGGGCCACGAGCATCGTCCGCTTGCCCTCACGCAAGTCGTCCCCCGCCGGCTTGCCGGTCTGCGCCGGGTCGCCGAACACCCCCAGGATGTCGTCGCGCAGCTGGAACGCGATCCCCACCCGCGTGCCGTACCCGGTGCACAGGTCGTCCATCCACGGCTCGAGCTTCTGCGTGGCGAGCACCAGGCCGAGCCTGAGCGGCTGCTCCACCGAATACTTGCCGCTCTTGAACAGCGCCACACGCAGGGCCGAGTCGAACGTGTTCTCCCCGTGCGCCTGCTCCAGCAGGTCCAGATATTGCCCGCACATCAGCTCGGTACGCATGTGGTCGTGCACGGGCTGGGCCGCCTCCAGCGACGCGCGCGGCAGGCCGCTGGTGCGCCACATCTCGCCCGACCAGAGCAGCAGCAGGTTGCCCAGCAGGATCGCCGCGCCCTCGCCGAACTGCTCCGCCGAGCCGTGCCAGCCGGCCTTCTCGTGCAGCGCCTGGAACCGGCGATGCGCGGCCGGCATGCCCCTGCGCAGGTCGCTCTTGTCCATCACGTCGTCGTGCACCAGCGCGCTGGCCTGCAGCAACTCCAGCGAGGCCGCCGCAGTGAAGATCTCGGGCACGTCCGTGCCGCCCGCGCCGCGCCAGCCCCAGTAGCAGAACGCGGGACGCAGCCGCTTGCCCCCGGCCAGCAGCTCGTCGGCGGCCGTGCGCAGCGGCTCCAGATCGGGGTCGCCGGGAGCGGGCAGCTGCCGTTCGACGAACTCGCCCAGGGCGCGTTCCACGTGCGTGCGCAGGATGGGCATGCGCGCGGCGTCAGTGGTCATGCCTTGAGACTAATGGCCGGGCGTACGCGCGCCGATCCCGGATCAGGTTCAGCGCTCGGCGATCGGTGCTTCCGGGCGGCTACCTGTAACCTTGGGCCATGGCGCTTGGTCGACCCTCTATCCGGCCCGATCGTGTCCCCACCGTCCGCGACATGCTCGCTTCCGGTGGCCGCACGTTCTCCTTCGAGTTCTTCCCGCCGAAGACCGACGAGGGCGAGCGGCAATTGTGGCGGGCGATCAGGGAGCTGGAGTCGCTGCGGCCGACGTTCGTGTCGGTGACCTACGGCGCCGGCGGCTCCACCCGCGACCGCACGGTCGACATCGTGGAGCGGATCGCCCACGGCACCACGCTCACGCCCGTGGCGCACTTCACCGCGGTCAACCACTCGATCCGCGAGCTGCGCCACCTGGTCGGGCGCTTCGCCGACGCCGGCGTGCGCAACATCCTGGCGGTCCGCGGCGACCCCCCTGGCGACCCCACCGCCGAGTGGGTGCGGCACCCGGAGGGCGTGCTCTACGCCGAGGAGCTGGTGCGGCTGATCAGGCAGGCGGGTGATTTCTGCGTCGGCGTGGCGGCCTTCCCCTACAAGCACCCGCGTTCGCCGTCCATCGAGGCCGACACCGAATACTTCGTGCGCAAGTGCCGCGCCGGGGCCGACTACGCGATCACGCAGATGTTCTTCCAGGCGGAGGACTACCTGCGGCTGCGGGACCGGGTGGCGGCCAAGGGCTGCGACACGCCGATCATCCCGTGCATCATGCCGGTGACGCAGATGAGCACGATCGCGCGCTCCGAGCAGCTGTCGGGGGCGCCGTTCCCGCCGGACGTGGCGGCGCGCTTCGAGGAGGTCGCGGACGATCCGGCGGCGGTGCGGCGGCTGGGCATCGATCACGGGGCCGAGCTGTGCCAGCGGCTGCTGGACGAGGGCGCGCCGGGGATTCACTTCATCACGTTCAACCGCTCCAGCGCCACGCGCGAAGTCTTCCAGCGCATCGCGCCGATCTCCCTGTCCGCTTGATCCAACCCCTTCTTTGTTACGGTCGCCCAGCGTCACCCACCCGCCGACCAGGGCTGGGGGCCTCCAGGGAGACGCTGTCTGACCCCGCACGGGGCCGGCCGCCGATACGGCGTGATGTGGGCCTTGAAAGGGGTTCGACCAGTCGTCGGTTGCCCGCACGGGCTGCCGGGTGCCTTGAAAGTGGTGAGCCCGTCACCCGCCCGCAGGGGAACCGGGCGGGTGACGGGCGTGGGGCCGATGGTCGACGAAATGTAAATGCCCCGTCACTTTCTGTCATGGATCGTGCCCTTGGGCATGCTGTGGTAAACCCATGAGTCACGGCTTCATCAGGGGCACCGTCAGGAGAGGGGCAGAGGGCGGCCGGCGATCGCGTACTCCTCGTAGCCGCCCGGGAAGACGAATCTCGTCAGCAGGTCCGTGAAGCCGAGGCTGGCGTAGAGGTGGCGGGCGGCGGTGGGCTGGTCGTGGGTGGACAGGACGGCCGTGCGCTCGTGGCGGCCCGCGCACAGCGTCCTGATCATGGCCCGGCCAATGCCTTTGCCCTGGTAGTCCGGGTGGACATGGATTTCGGCCAGCTCGAACGCGTGCCCCAGCCAGGCGTTGGCCACCTCCCGGCCCGCCTGTTCCGTGAGCGCTCTGAGCACCACGTCGTGCCACCACTGCCCGGGTGCGCCGCGGAAGCCGTACGCGAAGCCGAGGATCCGGGTTTCGGGGACATCCCCCGAAGGGGATGAATCACGCAATTCGGCGAAATAACACTGAAAATGGGGATATGTCGCGTGATTTCGCATGATGGTCTTGCGGCCGGTGATCTGGTCCTGCGGCGGGTTCATCGCGGCCGTGTAAATGCCGATCACCGTCTCCAGCCGCTCGGTGAATCCGGCCGGGCCCGCCCCGCGAAACTCGATCACCTGTCGCACACTACTCGACGTCCACCGGAGTGCCCCCGGTGATGCGTACCAGCTCGTCGAAGGTGGTCGGGAACACCGTCAGCGGGTGCCCCCCGGCCGCCCACACCACCTCGTGCTTGCTCAGCCAGTTGTCCACCAGGGTCCGCACCGGCGCCGGGTGCCCGACCGGGGCGACGCCGCCGATGGGCTGGCCGGTGGCGGCGCGGACGAACTCAGGGGTCGCGCGGCGTACGCGCTGGACCCCTGCCGTGCGGGCGATGAGCTCCACGTTCACGCGGTGCGCCCCGCTGGTCAGCACGAGCAGTGGCGCGCCGTCGGCGTCGAAGATCAGGCTGTTGGCGATCGCCCCGACCTCGCACCCCACCTGGGCGGCGGCCGTGGCCGCCGTGGGCGCCTTCTCGGGCAGGACGATGATCTCGCCGCCCGCCCCCAGCTCACGCAAGGCGGACTGCACGACCACGGCATTCGCCGGCAACTTCTCAGGCATGGAGACACTCTAAACAGAATGAGCGCTTGATTACCTGTTCGTGGTGATTGGTGTAGGGTCCATTGATCTCTTCTTGAATGACGCGAGAGGTGGTACGCGTGGGGGCTCGACGGCTGCCCGGGATGGCTGCGCTGCTGACGGCTGGAGCCGTCGTACTCTCGGGTTGCGGGACGCAGACGACGCCCCAGACGGTCGCGTCACGCCCGCTCGCGTCGTCCGCCGTCACGCCTGCGGTCCCCGTCGCGGCCGGCGCTCAGTCCGTCCCCGCCGCCACCCCGGCCGCCTCCGCGGTCACCGCGCCGCGCAAGACGCTCAAGCTGGGCGCCAAGGGCAAAGACGTCACCTGGCTGCAGAACCGCCTGATCGAGCTGGGCTACCGGCCGGGCAAGGCCGACGGCCGGTACGGTGGCACGACGCTGGCGGCCGTGTGGGCGTTCCAGAAGGTCAACGGCATCAGGCCGACCAGCACGATCGCCAAGCGGACGTGGGAGGCGCTGGAGACCCCGAAGGCCCCCAAGGTGCTGGTGAAGAACGGCGAGCCGACCCGCGCCGAGGTCAACCTCACCAAGCAGATCATGGTCCTGTACATCGGCGGCGAGGCCAAGCTGATCACCCACATCTCGTCGGGCAGCGGCGTCCCGTACTGCGAGAGCGCCACGTGGCAGGGCAGGAAGCAACGTTTCTGCGGCTCCGCGACGACCCCGACCGGCAACTACAGGACGACGTGGCGCAACAGCGGCTGGCACAGGTCGTACCTGGGCCAGCTCTACAACCCGATCTTCTTCAACGGCGGGATCGCCTTCCACGGCGCGCTGTCGGTGCCGCTCTACCCGGCCTCGCACGGGTGCGTGCGCATGCCGATGAACGTGGCCGAGGTGGTGCCAGGGATGCTCGGCAAGGGCGTGCCCGTCCACGTGCGGGGCTCATTCAAGCGCCCGTGACATAACCCGCTGGCTTCACAGGTCGTCGGGGTGGGCGGTGTCCCAGCGGCCGCGGGCCTTGGTGATGGCGTCCTTGTGATCCCTGGACCAGTCGGCCAGCCGCTCGACCGCCTCGGCCAGGCTCCGGCCCATCGGCGTCAGCCGGTATTCGACCTGCGGCGGGATCGTCGGGTACGCCGTGCGCTCGACCAGCCCGTCCCGGCACAACCGCCGCGTCGTCAACGTCAGCATCCGCTGGGAGATGCCGGGAATCGCCCGGTGCAGCTCCCTGAACCGCCGCACCCCCTTGGCCAGCTCCACCATCACCAGCACCGTCCACTTGTCGCCGATCCGGTCGAGCACGTCGCGGATGCCGCAGTCGTCGTCCCCGCACGGCCCGCTGACCTGGGGGGTTACGTCCGTGTGCGCGACTGACATGAGAGTGCCTCCTTACGGCGGGCGCCCGAGCCCGCCCATGCTGGTGCCGGAATCACACACTAGGGGGTTCGATGATTCTCGTAACGGGCGTGTCCGGGGCTTTGGGCGGTTCGATTCTCGGCGGACTGCGGGCCGGCGGGCTTGAGGTGGCTGGGGCGAGCAGCTCCGGCGACGGCGCCGGGGTGCGGCACGCCGACTTCGACCGGCCGCAGACGCTGGAGGCCGCGCTGGCCGGCGTGGACGTGCTGGTGTTCGTGTCGGCCGGCTACGCCGAGGACGACGTCGTCCTGGCCCGCCACGGCGCTGTGGTGCGGGCGGCCGCCGCCGCGGGCGTCAAGCACGTGATCTACACCAGCCTGGCCGGATCCGGTGATCTGCTCACCATCGCGCTCGCG
Source organism: Nonomuraea sp. 10N515B (assembly GCF_052245915.1). NCBI lineage: Bacteria > Bacillati > Actinomycetota > Actinomycetes > Streptosporangiales > Streptosporangiaceae > Nonomuraea > Nonomuraea sp. 10N515B. The sequence continues at coordinate 115,964 of NZ_JBQQBQ010000023.1, read as the reverse complement.
CACCGGTGGACGGAGGCACGGCTGGCCGAGGCCCCGTTCGACGTGACCGTCCTGCGAAACGGCCTGTACGCCGAGCTGGCAGCCGGGATGGCGCTGACCGGCGCCGTGTCCGCGGCGGAGACCGGGGTGTTCGCGGCGCCGTTCGGCGACGGTGGACTGCCGGTCGTGGCGCGCGAGGACCTGGCCGCCGTTGCCGTGCGCGTGGCCGCCGAGACCTGGGCCGACCTGGCGGCGGGCGCGCCGGGGCGGCACGCGGGCAGGACGTATGAGCTGGAGGGGGTGAGCGCGGTCGGCGGGCACGATCTGGCCGAGGTGCTGAGTGAGGCGCTCGGCAGGCCCGTCGAGTATCGGACCGTGCCCCTGGGCGAGGTGCGGCCGCTGCTGGCCGGGCTGGAGGCGTATCAGGCGGGGCACACGATCTCGATGTTCTCCAACATCAATGCCGATCTGCTGGAGGCTCGGCGCAGCGACCTGCCCGCGTTTCTGGAGCCGCGGCCGGCGCTGGACGTGATCGCGGCGACGGTGAAATCGTCGCTCCGGCCGCGCGCCTGCCCTCCCGGGCCGCCAGCACCAGCCCGGCCGCCTGTGCCACCCCGGCAGCCGCGATGAGGAACGCCGTGGCGGGCTGCCAGGACGGCACGCCCGCCGCGAAATCAGCCGCGTCGTAGAGACCGGCGAGGAGCCGTACGGGATTGAGGAACGCCACCGCGAACCCCAGCACGTACGGCACGATGAACAAGCCCGACAACACGAGCAGCAGCGCCCGTCCTCGCCGGGGCCGCCGCAGGAGCACCCCGATGACCGCGTAGGCGACCGCGACCACGCCCGCTAGCAGGGCGGTCCACCAGACCACCCGCCAGGCTTCCACGCCGAGCGACGTCAGCCCATCGGCGCCGACCCTGCCGCCCTCCCACTCCGGCCCGTTGACCTGGGCCTTCGCGGCTGTGCGGATGGCAGCATGATTGACGGCCGCGTACGCCGCCGCCAGGACCGGACCCAGCGCCAGCAGGGTGAGCCCGGTTCGCGCCATGCGTGCTCCTCTCCGCTCCGGGGCTTCAGCTTGCCATCCCGTGCCGATCGGCGCGCACGCGGGAAGCCGCCCTCTCGTCCAGGGCGCGCAGCCCGTCCAGCGCGAGCTCGGCCGCGCGGCGGGCGGTCCGCATGATCTGGTCGATCGAACGGTCGTTGCCCAGGTTCGCCATCACGGCCAGCTTCACCGCGCCGATCAGCGCGCCCACCGCAGCCGCCGCCTCGACGAGGTCCACCTCGCCCGGGAAGGCGTCGCGCAGCGCCTCGGCCAGCTTGAGCTGGCTGTCGAACAACAGCAGCAGCCCCCGGGCCTGCAACGCCGGCTCGGTCATGACCAGCCGCGTGCGCAGCTCCGCCTCCTCGAACGTGAGCTCCCCGCTCTGGGCCGCCCAGACGAGGCTCTGGTCGATGAGCCGGAGCAGCAACGAGGTGGGCGCCTCCTCCGGCCTCCTGCTCGCCACCAGCGCCAGCATCAGCTCGAGCCGCTCAGCGCTGTCGTGGAAGATCAGATCCTCTTTGCCGGAGAAGTAGCTGAAGAACGTCCGCGTCGACACCTCGGCCTCCGTTGCGATCTCCGCGAGCGTGGTCTCGGCATAGCCCTTCTCCTCGAACAGCCGGAGCGCCGCATCGATCAGCGCCCGGCGCGTGCGCTGTTTCTTGCGCTCCCGCAGTCCTGCCATGGGCGAACTTTACTGCATGACGTTATCTTCTTCATCCATTGAAAATTTGCACTGATTGAGGTTTTCTTGAGGGACGAAGCTGGAAAGGAGCCACGGCATGTCCGATCTGACCCTTCCCATCGACCGCCAGCGTCCGCTGGACCCGCCCGACGAGATCGCCGAGCTGAGCCGGCAAGCGCCGATGCACCGCCTCAGATACACCGACGGCCACCTCGGCTGGCTGGTCACCGGCTACGCGGCAGCCCGTGCGGTGCTGGCGGACCCGCGCTTCTCCAACCGGCCCGAGAAGATGCACCCGGCGATCCCCGCCAGGGCGGAGCTCGCCCAGAAAGGCGGGTTCCGGCTGCCGCCCGGCATGTTCCTGCGTACCGACCCGCCCGAGCACACCCGCTATCGCAAGCTGCTCACCGGGCAGTTCACGGTGCGCAGGATGAAGATGCTCGAACCCAGGATCGAGGAGATCACCAACGCCTGCCTGGACGACATGGAGGCCGCCGGCGGGCCCGTGGACCTGGTGCAGGCGTTCGCGCTGCCGATCCCGTCGCTGGTGATCTGCGAGCTGCTCGGGGTTCCGTACGAGGACCGCGCGCGCTTCCACGAGGACGCCAAAGTGCTGGTCAATCTCGAGACCAAGGCCGAGGACGCGCTCGCGGCGCTCGCCAGCACGATGGGCTACCTGCACGGGCTGATCCAGCGCAAGCGCAAGGAGCCCGGCGACGACCTGCTCAGCGGGCTCATCGAGGGCGGGGACCTCAACGACGAGGAACTCACCGGGGTCGCCTTCCTGCTGCTGGTGGCGGGGCACGAGACGACCGCCAACATGCTGGGGCTCGGGACGTACGCGCTGCTCACCAACCCCGGCCAGCTGGCCGCCATGCGGGACGATCCGGCGGTGGTGGACAACGGCGTCGAAGAGCTGCTGCGCTACCTCACGATCATCCACCTCGGCCCGTTCCGGCTCGCGCTCGAGGACCTGGAGATCGAGGGCAATCTCATCAAGGCGGGCGAGATGGTCGCCGTCAGCCTGCCCGCCGCCAACCGCGACCCGTCCCGCTTCCCCGGAGGCGAGACGCTCGACGTCACCCGGCCCGCCGGCGGGCACATGACCTTCGGCCACGGCATTCACCAGTGCCTGGGCCAGCAGCTCGCCCGCGCCGAGATGCGCATCGCCTACCCTGCGCTGCTGCGTCGCTTTCCTGGCCTACGCTTGGCCGTAACACCTGAGGAGGTGCCGATGCGTTCGCACATGAGCATCTATGGAGTGCACCGCCTCCCTGTCACTTGGTAGGTCACTATGGAAGTCAAGGCAGATACGACGGTGTGCATCGGCGCGGGCATGTGTGCGCTGACGGTGCCGGACGTGTTCGACCAGAGTGAGGACGACGGCACGGTGGTGGTGTTGCGGAGTCCGGTGCCGCCGGAGCTTGAGGACGCCGTCCGGCGTGCCGTCACCTTGTGCCCGTCGGGCGCCATCTCCGCCTCCTGACCCGGACGCCCGCACCCTGAAGACCCCCTGAACCGCTCGCCGTCGCCGCAACCCGATCCTGCGGCGACGGCTTGCTCGCGCTCGGACGGCGTGTCGATGGTTCCCTCATGCTCATCGAACCTATGTTCGTGGGATAGTTGACACCGAGGGTGATCGAAATTATGTTCGACCTAGTGGCGGTGAGGCTCGCGGCTCAGCGTCACCCGGACCTGGTCGCGGGCCGTTCGCTTCCCCAAGCGAGCCCCGCGGCCAGGCTCCACGGGCGAAGGGCACGTCCTCGTCGTCGGCGGAGACGAGCGGGCGTGTCCTGGCCGGACGGGGAGAGGGGAAGCTCCTCGTCCGGCCAGCCTGGCGGAAATGTCGGTGGCGTCTGCAAGTGTTGGCTCCACCGGCGGGGACGCCGGCCGCCGCCCACGACTCCAAAGGAGGCGCGCAAGATGGCACCAAGGCCTAGAGACACACCCGGGCCCCGGCTGTCGCCTGCGGTTCGGGCACACCTGACCGACGCACGTTCCTGCCTGGCGGAGGCGACCAGCGCTCGCACCCCGGCATCCCGATATGTGGCCGCCCACCTGGCGGCCCTACGAGCGGCGGCGGCGATCCTGGCCGCCCGCCCCCGTCCCATGGAGGGCCGCAGGCGCAGGCTGCGCAGCGCATGGGAGCTGTTGCCCGAGGCCGAGCCGCACCTGTCCGAGTGGGCCGCCTACTTCTCGGTGAGCGCCGCCAAACGTGCGGCCGCGGAGGCGGGCATGGTCAGCAGGATCAGTGCGGCCGACGCCGAGGAGATCATGGCCGAGGCGGACACCTTCGTCTCCACGGTCGAAGACCTGCTCGGCGTCCCCGTCCAGCCACAACTCCCGATCGACGTCCCCCTCGCCGGTTGACTGACCGACTCGCCTGACTCCGGCGACGAGGCATGGCCAACCGGCACGGGTTGAGCCCGTTGGCGTGCCGGACATGACGAAGGAGCCCGCCGGCGCGTGGCGAGCTCCTTCGTGCTGACTGACCGGCCTCGGGTCAGGCGGTGACCCGAGGCCGGAGAGCCGGCCTGGTCAGGCGGCGGCCTCAGAACGACTCGACGGCCCGGCGGGCCTCGGCGTCCAGGACGCCCCAGCTGATGAGCTCCTCGGTCAGCTCGCTGGGCGACTTGTCATAGATCACGGCCAGGGAGCGCAGGTCCTCCTGGCGGATCGACAGGACCTTGCCGTTGTAGTCGCCACGCTGGCTCTGGATCGTGGCGGCATACCTGGCCAAGGCCCCGGCCTTCTCCTTCGGCAGCGCCGCGAGCCGCTCCAGGTCGATCACAAGCTTGGGGGTCGGCCCGAGCGGGCTCGGGGCGGCGCCGCCCGGTAGCAGCTCGGATACGGGCACCCCGTAGAAGTCGGCAAGCTCGGCAAGCTTCTGCACCGTGACCGCTCGGTCGCCACGCTCATAGGAGCCCACGACCACGGCTTTCCACCTGCCGCGCGACTTCTCCTCGACTCCATGCAGGGACAGGCCCTGCTGGGTGCGGATGGCGCGCAGTCGTGCACCCAGCGACTTTGCGTACTCAGACGGCATTGTGTGGCCCCCCGGCTCTCGTATGTGTTGCTCTCAGTAGATTGTGCTCCCTCGCGGCGTATGCCCCGGCCACCGGGGGTACGGTGCGAGGTTCGGCACCATCGGTAGCCATGGCTCGGGGTTTACCCCGGATCGCCGCGAAGGGTGGTTACGCACAGTGACGGTAAAGGGGTGGACGCCTAAGGTCAAGCTGATTGGAAAAAAGATGCCGAATCCGGTCCGGTAGAGAACGCCACATAAGCCCCTCATGTCCCGGTGGTAACACTACTTCGTCATAGTTTGCCGAGCGGGACCGCCGAGTCAGGGCCGGCGGGGGAGCATCATGACAGGGCAGGTCGAGGCCCGTACGATCTTGAGCGAGGTGTCTCCGAGGAACACCCGCCTGAGTGGCCCGGTGTCACTGGAAGCGCATATGATCATCTCGCCGGGGAGCCACGAGGTCGCGGCGAGCGCCTGGGTGACGTTGCGGCCCTCGAGCAGCTCGACCTCCACGCTCAGCTGCTCCGGCTGGCCTTGTGCCGCCGCGCCCAGGTCCGCTGTGGCCTGCTCGCGCAGGCCGGCGAGCATCTCTTCTTCGATCCTGGCGCGCCTGGTCTTCCTGATGACCAGCGTGACCAGCCGCAGCGGGACGCCGAGCCGCACGGCGACGACGGCGGCGTCCCTGAGCGCCGCGTCGCAGCCGGGGCTGCGCCGGTAGGCGACGGTGATGCGGTCGACTGCGGCGGGCGGCTTGTCGCCGTAACCGCGCGGGGCGAGCAGGACCGGGACGGAGGAGGAGTGCAGGAGCTGGTCGGCGGTGCTGCCGACGGAGATGCGGCTGCGGCCGCCGCCGCCGGCGGAGCCGATCACCACGACATCGGCGTCGCGCTTGCGCGCCAGCTCCACCAGTCCGCGCCCGCTGCCCCGGTGGGTGTGGATCCAGTAGTCGGCTTCCGGGCCCGCCAGCTCCCGGGCCTGCGTCAGCGTCGCCTCGGCCTGCTCCTTGAGGTAGGCCCGCCAGGCGCTCTGCTCGGCACGGGCGGGTCCTGGCACGGCCCGGGCGGGCGGCTGAATGATCGCCACCGTGAGGTGCGCGTGGGCCTGCCCCGTGAGCAGCATGGCAAGCGCGAGCCCGTCCTGGCCCCGCAGCCCGGGGGTGTAGCCGGCCAGCACGTTGTCGAGCTTCATCCGGGCACCTCGGCACCCAGTCGCGAGTGGCCATAGCCGTACAGGAAGTAGCAGATCAGGCCCCCGAGCATCCACAAGCCGAATGCCAGCCACGTGACCCCCGCCAGCCCCGCCATCACGAGCACGCAGAAGATCGCGCCCAGCACCGGCGTGACCGGGAAGAACGGGACGCGGAAGCCGCGGGGCAGCTCGGGGCGGCGGTATCGCAGGACGAGCACGCCGATGTTCACGATGGCGAAGGCGAACAAGGTGCCGATGCTCGTCGCCTCGGCCAGTTGTCCCAGGGGGACCAGCCCGGCCAGCACCGAGATGAACGCCGCGACGATGAGCGTGTTGGCCACCGGGACCTGGTGGCGCGGGTTGACCCGCTGGAACACGCGCGGGATGAGCCCGTCGCGGGACATCGCGAACAGGATGCGCGTCTGCCCGAAGATGACGGTGAGCACGACACTGGCGATGGCGATGACCGCGCCGAACGAGACGATCAGGCCCGGCCAGGTGGCGCCGGTGGCCAGGTCCGCGATGTAGGACAGGCTCGCCTCGGTGGTCGCCGGGTCGAAGTCCGTCCACGGCATGGCGCCGAGCGCGGTCACGGCGACGAGCACGTAGATGGCGGTCACGATGGCCAGCGAGAAGATGATCGCCAGGGGGAGGTCCCGCCTGGGGTTCTTCGCCTCCTCGCCGGCCGTGGAGGCCGCGTCGAAGCCGATGTAGGAGAAGAACACCTGCGAGGCCGCCGCCGTGATCCCGGCCACCCCCATGGGCGCGAACGGCGCGAAGTTGCCCGCGCGGAAGGCCGTGAACGCCACCATGCAGAAGAACAGCAGCACCACGACCTTGATCAACACGAAGATCGCGTTGGCCGTGGCGCTCTCGGAGGCGCCGTACAGCAGCAGCCAGGTGGCCAGGAGCACGATGAGGATCGCCGTGACGTTGACCACGCCGCCGTCCTGGCCGGGGGAGCGGGTGATCGCCGCCGGCAGCGTGAAGCCGAACAGTGACCGCAGGAACGAGTTGAGGTATTCGCCCCAGCCCACGGACACGGCCGCCACCGACACGGCGTACTCCAGCATGAGGCACCAGCCGCAGATCCACGCCACCAGCTCGCCCAGCGTCGCGTACGCGTAGGAGTAGGACGAGCCGGACACCGGGATCGTCCCGGCCAGCTCGGCGTACGACAGGGCGGAGAACAGCGCCGTGATCGCCGCCAGCACGAACGACAGCACCACCGCGGGCCCCGCCTTCGGCACCGCCTGCCCCAGGATCACGAAGATCCCGGTGCCGAGCGTGGCGCCGACGCTGAACAGCGTGAGCTGCCACAGCGACATCGTGCGCCGCAGCTCGCCGCCCTCGCCGTGGCCGCCCTCGGCCACGAGGCGCTCGGTGGGTTTGGTGCGCAGGAGCCGCTGGGCCAGTGTCACCCGGCACCCCCCTACAACGTGCTCGTCAGCGGCCACCTGCCGTTGGGTGTCACGATCGTGCCCGCTGAGCCGCCGAGTATGCGCTCGGCCTCGTCCAGCCGCCCGATCGCGGCCATGTCGCCGGTCGTCTCCACGAACCGGCACGCCGCCTCCACCTTCGGCCCCATCGACCCGGCCGGGAACTCCAGCGCCCGCAGCTCGTGCGGCGTGGTGTGGGCGATCTCGCTCTCGTGCGGCGTCCCGAAGCCCCGCAGCACCCGCGGCACGTCGGTCAGGCTGAGGAACGCGTCGCACTCCAGCGCCTCGGCCAGCACCGACGCGGTCAGATCCTTGTCCACGACCGCCTCGACGCCGCTCAGCCGGCCGCGCTCGTCCCGGACGACGGGGATGCCGCCGCCGCCCGCGCAGATCACGATCACGCCCTCGCGGATGAGCTTGTGGATCAGCCGGGTCTCGACGATCCGGCGCGGCGCGGGGGAGGGCACCACCCGCCGCCAGTGCGGGCCGTCCTGCTTGACCGTCCAGCCGCGCTCGGCGGCCAGCTTCTCCGCCTCCTCCCGGTCGTAGACGGGGCCGACGAACTTGGCCGGGTCCTCGAAGGCCGGGTCCACGGCCGTCACCAGCGTCTGCGTGACCACGGCGAGGACCTGCCGGCCCGGCAGCGCGTTCTGCAGCGCCTGCTGCATCCAGTAGCCGATCATGCCCTGCGTCTGCGCGCCGAGCGTGTCGAACGGGTAGGGCCTGGTCAGGTTCGGGTCGGCGGCGCTCTGCAGCGCCAGCAGGCCCACCTGAGGGCCGTTGCCGTGGGTGATGACCAGCTCGTGCTCGCCCGCCAGCCGGGCGAGCGTCTTGACGGCCGTGCGCACGTTGGCGATCTGCACGTCGGCGTCCGGCTGCTGGCCGCGCTTGAGGACCGCGTTGCCGCCCAGCGCGACGATGACCCGCATCGTCAGATCCCGTCCCGTTCGAGCGGGCAGCTCATGCAGCGCGGCCCGCCCCGCCCCCGGCCGAGCTCGCTGCCCCTGATGGTGATGACCTCGATGCCGTTGTCGCGCAGGTAGTTGTTCGTGGTGGTGTTGCGCTCGTAGGCGACGACCACGCCGGGCTCCAGCGCCAGCCCGTTGCAGCCGTCGTCCCACTGCTCGCGCGCCGCGGCCCGCACGTCCTGCGTCGCGGTGAGCACCGTGATGTCGGCCATGTCCAGGGCGTGGGCGATGGCTTTGTGCATGTCCCGCGGCGGATGGTCGGTGAACTTGAGCTCCTTGTGGGTGCCGCCGGGCTCGATGGTGTACGCCGGCAGCATGCCGAGGCCGGCGTACTTGGTGAACACGCCCACGTCGAGCATCGTCATCACCGTGTCGAGATGCATGAACGCCCGCGCCTTCGGCATGTCCAGCGCCACGATCTTGCGTGCCGAGCCGGCACTGAACAACCGCTGCGCGAACATCTCGACCGCCTGCGGCTGGGTGCGCTCGCTGATCCCGATCAGCACCGCGCCGCGCCCGATGACGAGCACGTCGCCGCCCTCCATGGTCGCCGGCGCGACCGCGTGCCCGGGCATCCAGCAGTGGAAGCCGCCGTGCTCCGGCCGGTTGAACCCGGCGGCGAACGTCGGGTGATACATGTAGACGGCCTCCATGTTGACCGTCTCCCGCATGCGGGCCTTCTTCCGCATCGGATTGATCGACACGCCGTCGTACACCCAGCAGGAGGTGTCGCGGGTGAACAGGTGGTTGGGCAGCGGCGGCAGGATGAAGTCGTCGTCCCCCATGGTGTGGAATGTCACAGACTGGGGGTCGCAGCCCCGCTCGGCCAGCTCCCTCTTGGTGATGCCGCCGGTCAGGTAGAGCTGCAGCGTCGCCGCGTCCATGGCGTCGAGCGTGTTGCGGACGTCGTCGATCCCCACCGGGCCCAGCCATCGCTCGTCGACGACCGCGTCGAGGATGTGCTTGCGGGCCTCGGGAATGTCGACCGTCTCCCGCAGCAGGACGTCCAGCAGGTGGACCGTGATGCCCCGCGCGCGCAGCACCTGCTGGAACTCCTCGTGCTCCTCCATGGCGCGCTGCACCCACAGGACGTCGTCGAACAGGAACGCGTCCTTGTTCGCCGGCGTCAGCCGCTTGAGCGCCAGATCGGGCTTGTGGAGGAGGACCTGCCGCAGCCGCCCGACCTCCGAATCGACGTGGAATGTCATCCTTGCGGTATCCCCTCCGGAAGGCCTCATCTACCCGGGCGACCGCAGGGCGCCACGGGAGGGCTCTCGCATTGTGGCTGGTAGCCCCTGGTACTGTGTGTCCCGACCAACACCCTTTTAAGACCCGTCCCGTGAGGCGGGAAAGGTGGTGAGCTTCGCCGTGTCCACTCCCATGTCCGATTCCAGGGCCGTCCTGGAAGCCCCGGACGTCCACCGGGCGCTGACCCGCATCGCGCACGAGATCCTCGAGCGCACCAAGGGCGCAGGCGACGTCGTCCTCCTCGGCATCCCGACCCGCGGCGCCACGCTGGCCCGCCGGCTCGGCGACCGCATCGAGCAGTTCGAAGGCGTCAAGATCCCCGTCGGCTCGATCGACATCACGATGTACCGCGACGACCTGCGGCTCAAGCCGGCCCGGCCGCTCGGCCGCACCGAGCTGCCGCCGGACGGCATCGACGACAAGGTCGTCGTCCTCGTCGACGACGTCCTCTACTCCGGCCGCACCGTGCGGGCCGCCCTGGACGCGCTCAACGACCTCGGCCGCCCCACCGCCGTCCAGCTCGCCACCCTGGTCGACCGCGGCCATCGCGAGCTGCCCATCCGCGCCGACTACGTCGGTAAAAACCTCCCCACGGCCAAGAGCGAGAAGGTCAAGGTCTACCTGCAGGAGATCGACGGGCGCGACGCCGTGCTGCTCATGAAGGGGGACGCCAGGTGAAACGGCATCTGATCTCCGCGGGCGACCTCACCAAGGACGACGCGCTGCTCATCCTCGACACCGCCGAGGAGCTGGCGAGGGTGACGGAACGGTCCATCAAGAAGCTGCCGACGCTGCGCGGCCGCACCGTGGTCAACCTGTTCTTCGAGGACTCCACGCGGACGCGCATCTCGTTCGAGGCGGCGGCCAAGAGGCTGTCCGCCGATGTGATCAACTTCTCGGCCAAGGGGTCGAGCGTGTCCAAGGGCGAGTCGCTCAAGGACACCGCGCTCACCCTCGAGGCCATGGGCGCCGACGCGGTCGTCATCCGCCACAGCGCCTCCGGCGCGCCGCACCGCCTGGCCACCTGGGTGCGCGGCAGCGTCGTCAACGCCGGCGACGGCACCCACGAGCACCCTACGCAGGCGCTGCTCGACGCCTTCTCGATGCGCCGCCGCCTGGGCGGGCTCGAAGGGCGCAAGGTCACGATCGTCGGCGACGTCCTGCACAGCCGGGTCGCGCGCTCCAACGTGCTGCTGCTCAACACGCTCGGCGCCGAGGTCACACTGGTGGCCCCGCCGACGCTGCTGCCCGTCTCCGTGGGGAGCTGGCCGTGCGAGGTGTCCTACGACCTCGACGCGGTGCTGCCCAAGTCGGACGCGGTGATGATGCTGCGGGTGCAGAAGGAGCGGATGAACGCCGCGTACTTCCCTTCTGAGCGTGAATACTCACGGCGCTACGGGCTGGACCGGGAGCGGTTCGCCAAGATGCCGGACGAGGCGATCGTCATGCACCCCGGGCCGATGAACCGGGGGATGGAGATCGCCGCCGAGGTGGCCGACTCGGCGCGCTCGACGATCGTGGAGCAGGTCGCCAACGGCGTGACCATCCGCATGGCCGTCCTGTACCTGCTGCTCGGGGGAGAGAGCGCATGATCATTAAGAATGTCCGGATTCTGGGCGGGGAGCTCGTTGACATCCGGGTCGCTCATGGGGTGATCGCCGCGATCATCCCCGCCGGCCCCCAGGCGGACGCGGTCAGTGGTGACCGTCCTAGGGACGGTGGCGCGGGCGCCGTGGATGGTGCCGGAGACGATCTCGTGATCGACGGCCGGGGTGCCATCGCGCTGCCCGGGCTGGTCGACCTGCACACGCACCTGCGGGAGCCGGGGCGGGAGGACGCCGAGACCGTGCAGACCGGCACGCAGTCGGCGGCCCGCGGCGGCTACACCGCCGTGCACGCCATGGCCAACACCTCGCCCGTCGCCGACACCGCCGGCGTCGTGGAGCAGGTGTGGCGGCTCGGGCGCGAGTTCGGGCACTGCGACGTGCATCCGGTCGGCGCCGTCACCGTCGGCCTGCAGGGCAGGAACCTGGCCGAGCTGGGCGCGATGGCCGACTCGGCCGCCCGCGTGCGGGTCTTCTCCGACGACGGCAAGTGCGTGGACGACGCGGTGCTGATGCGCCGCGCCCTGGAGTACGTCAAGGCGTTCGACGGCGTCGTCGCCCAGCACGCCCAGGAGCCCCGGCTGACCGAGGGCGCCCAGATGAACGAGGGCGACGTCTCCGGCAGGCTCGGCCTGACCGGCTGGCCCGCGGTCGCCGAGGAGGCGATCATCGCCCGCGACTGCCTGCTGGCCGCCCACGTCGGCTCCCGGCTGCACGTCTGCCACCTGTCGACCGCCGGCTCGGTCGAGATCATCCGCTGGGCCAAGTCCAAGGGCTGGAACGTCACGGCCGAGGTCACCCCGCACCACCTGCTGCTCACCGACGACCTCGTCGAGGAGTCGCCGGTGGGCGCGTACAACCCGATCTACAAGGTCAACCCGCCGCTGCGCACCCGAGCCGACGTCGAGGCGCTGCGGGCGGCGCTGGCCGACGGCACGATCGACATCGTCGCCACCGACCACGCGCCCCACCCGGTCGAGGACAAGGAGACCGAGTGGTCGGCCGCGGCCATGGGCATGGTAGGCCTGGAGACCGCGCTGAGCGTGGTCCAGGAGGCCATGGTCGAGACCGGGCTGCTGGACTGGGCGGGCCTCGCGCAGCGCATGTCCGTCACGCCCGCGCGCATCGGCCGCCTGGCCGGGCAGGGGCAGCCGCTGGAGGCCGGGGCCCCGGCCAACATCACGCTCTACGACCCGTCCGTGCGCACCGAGGTGGACCCGTCCGCCTTCGCGTCGAAGAGCAGGAACACCCCGTACGAGGGGATGACGTTGCCCGGTCGGGTGGTGGCCACGTTCCTGCGCGGCAGGCCGACCGTACTCGAAGGGAAGCTGGTTTGAACACAGCGGTGCTCGTCCTGGAAGACGGCCGCGTCTTCCACGGATCTCCATACGGCGCCGACGGCGAGACGTTCGGCGAGATGGTCTTCAACACCGGCATGACCGGCTATCAGGAGACCCTTACCGACCCCTCCTACCACCGGCAGATCGTCGCGATGACGGCGCCGCACATCGGCAACACGGGCGTCAACGACGAGGACCCCGAGTCCCGGCAGGTCTGGGTGGCCGGTTACGTCGTGCGCGAGCCGTCCAGGATCGTCTCCAACTGGCGGGCCAACCGCTCGCTGGACGACTACCTCAAGGAGCAGGGCGTCGTCGGCATCGCCATCTCCGGCACCCGCGCGCTCACCCGCCACCTGCGCGAGCGCGGTGCCATGCGCGCCGGCATCTTCACGGCGCCCAGCGAGCCGGTCAAGGAGCTCGTGGAGCGGGTGCGGCAGTCGCCCCGCATGGAGGGAGCCGCGCTGGCCCCTGAGGTGTCCACCACCGAGCCCTACGTCGTCCCGGCGATCGGGGAGAAGAAGTTCACCGTCGCCGCCGTGGACCTCGGCATCAAGGGCATGACGCCGCACCGGATGGCCGAGCGCGGCTGCGAGGTGCACGTGCTGCCGGCGGACGCCACGTTCGAGCAGATCATGGCGGTCGAGCCGGACGGGGTGTTCCTGTCCAACGGGCCCGGCGACCCGGCCACCGTGGACGTCTCCGCCCTGCGGAAGGTGCTGGAGGCCAGGGTGCCGTTCTTCGGGATCTGCTTCGGCAACCAGATCTTCGGCAGGGCCCTGGGACTGTCGACCTACAAGCTGCGCTACGGGCACCGCGGGGTCAACCAGCCGGTGCAGGACGTGCGGACCGGGAAGGTGGAGATCTCGGCCCACAACCACGGGTTCGCGGTGGACGCCCCGCTCGACGGGCCGTTCGACACCCCGTACGGGCCGGCCGAGGTGAGCCACGTCAACCTCAACGACCGCTGCGTGGAGGGGCTGCGCCTGCTCGACGGGCGGGCCTTCAGCGTCCAATACCACCCGGAGGCCGCGGCAGGCCCACACGACGCCGCCTACCTTTTCGATGAGTTCTGTGAGGTCATGAGCCGTGCCCAAGCGTGAGGACATCAGGTCGGTCCTGGTGATCGGGTCGGGGCCGATCGTGATCGGCCAGGCGTGCGAGTTCGACTACTCGGGCACCCAGGCGTGCCGGGTGCTGCGGGACGAGGGCTTCCGCGTCATCCTGGTCAACAGCAACCCGGCGACGATCATGACGGACCCCGAGTTCGCCGACGCCACCTACGTCGAGCCGATCACCCCCGAGTTCGTCGAGAAGATCATCGCCAAGGAGCGGCCCGACGCGCTGCTGCCGACGCTGGGCGGCCAGACCGCGCTCAACACGGCGGTCGCGCTGCACGAGTCCGGGGTGCTGGAGAAGTACGAGGTCGAGCTGATCGGCGCCGACTTCGACGCGATCCAGGCGGGCGAGAACCGCGAGCGGTTCAAGGAGATCGTCGCCAAGGTCGCCCGCGAGCACGGGCTCAACGCCGAGTCGGCCAGGTCGCTGATCTGCCACTCGATGGACGAGGTCCTGGCCGCCGCGGGCGAGCTGGGCTACCCGCTGGTCGTCCGGCCGTCGTTCACGATGGGCGGCGCCGGCTCGGGATTCGCCTACGACGAGACGGACCTGCGGCGCATCGCCGGGTCCGGGCTCGACGCCTCGCCGACCACCGAGGTGCTCCTGGAGGAGTCGATCCTCGGGTGGAAGGAGTACGAGCTCGAGGTCATGCGCGACAAGCACGACAACGTGGTCATCGTGTGCTCTATCGAGAACATCGACCCGATGGGCGTGCACACCGGCGACAGCGTCACCGTCGCGCCCGCGCTGACCCTGACCGACCGCGAATACCAGAACATGCGCGACGTCGCCATCGCGGTCATCCGCGAGGTCGGCGTGGACACCGGCGGCTGCAACATCCAGTTCGCGGTGGACCCGAGCACCGGCCGCATGATCGTCATCGAGATGAACCCGCGCGTGTCCCGGTCTTCGGCGCTGGCCTCCAAGGCCACGGGCTTCCCGATCGCGAAGATCGCGGCCAAGCTGGCCATCGGCTACACGCTCGACGAGATCCCCAACGACATCACCAAGGAGACCCCGGCCTCCTTCGAGCCGACGCTCGACTACATCGTGGTCAAGGTGCCGCGCTTCGCGTTCGAGAAGTTTCGCGGGGCCGACCAGACGCTCACCACGCACATGAAGTCGGTCGGTGAGGCCATGGCCATCGGCCGGTCCTTCCCCGAGGCGCTGCAGAAGGCGCTGCGGTCGCTGGAGAAGAAGGACTCGTCCTTCACCTGGGCGGGTGACCCCGGCGCCAAGGACGAGCTGCTGGAGGCGTGCCGCACCCCGCACGACGGGCGGCTGCGCACCATGCAGCAGGCCATCCGCGCCGGCGCCACGCTCGAGGAGCTCTTCGAGGCGACGAACGTCGACCCGTGGTTCATCGACCAGCTCTTCCTGATCGACGAGGAGGCGCGAGAGGTCGCGGAGGCGGCCGAGCTCACCGCCGAGGTGCTCCAGCGGGCCAAACACCACGGCTTCAGCGACGCGCAGATCGGTGAGATCCGCGGCATCGACGAGGCGCGGGTGCGTGACCTGCGGCACGCGCTGGGCCTGCGGCCGGTCTACAACACCGTGGACACCTGCGCCGCCGAGTTCGCCGCCAAGACCCCCTACCTCTACTCGACCTACGACGAGGAGAGCGAGGTTCCCTACGGGGAGCGGCAGAAGGTCATCATCCTCGGCTCCGGGCCCAACCGCATCGGGCAGGGCATCGAGTTCGACTACGCGTGCGTGCACGCCTCGTTCGAGCTGGCCAGGGCCGGGTTCGAGACCGTCATGGTCAACTGCAACCCCGAGACGGTCTCCACCGACTACGACACCTCCGACCGGCTCTACTTCGAGCCGCTCACCCTGGAGGACGTCCTGGAGGTGGTGCACGCCGAGCAGCAGACCGGCCCGGTCGCGGGCGTGATCGTGCAGCTCGGCGGCCAGACGCCGCTGGGCCTGGCGCAGGCGCTCAAGGACGCCGGCGTGCCCGTGGTGGGCACCTCGCCGGAGTCCATCCATCTGGCCGAGGAACGCGGCGCGTTCGGGCGGGTGCTGGCCGAGGCGGGCCTGCCCGCGCCCAAGCACGGCACCGCGCTGACCGTGGCCGAGGCGCGCGAGATCGCCGACGAGATCGGCTTCCCCGTGCTCGTACGCCCGTCCTACGTGCTGGGCGGGGCCGGCATGGCCATCGTGTACGACGACGAGACGCTCACCACCTACATGGCGGCCCAGGAGGGCGGCCACCCGGTGCTGGTCGACAAGTTCCTCGACGAGGCCATCGAGATCGACGTCGACGCCCTCTACGACGGCCAGGAGCTCTACCTGGGCGGCGTCATGGAGCACATCGAGGAGGCCGGGATCCACTCCGGCGACTCGGCGTGCGCGCTGCCGCCCATCACGCTCGGCAGCCATGACATCAAGCGCATCCGCGCCGCCACCGAGGCCATCGCCCGCGGGGTGGGCGTACGCGGGCTGCTCAACGTCCAGTACGCCATGTCCGCCGGCGTCCTCTACGTCCTGGAGGCCAACCCGCGGGCATCCCGTACGGTGCCGTTCGTGTCCAAGGCCACGGCGGTGCCGCTGGCCAAGGCGGCGGCCCGGGTGATGCTCGGCACCACGATCGCCGAGCTGCGCGAGGAGGGCATGCTGCCGGCCACCGGCGACGGCGGCACACTGCCCATGGACGCGTCCATCGCGGTCAAGGAGGCGGTGCTGCCGTTCAACCGGTTCCACGGCGTGGACATCGTCCTGGGGCCGGAGATGCGCTCCACGGGCGAGGTCATGGGCATCGACGAGTTCTTCGGGATCGCCTACGCCAAGTCGCAGGCCGGAGCCTACGGCGAACTTCCCACGAAGGGACGCGCGTTCGTATCCGTGGCCAACCGCGACAAGCGTGCGATGATCTTCCCGGTGAAGGCGCTCGCGGATCTGGGCTTCGAGATCCTCGCCACGGAGGGCACGGCCGAGGTGCTGCGCCGCAACGGCGTCCATGCCAAGATCGTGCGAAAGCAGAGCGAGGGGCCCGGGCCCGGAGGTGAGCGTACGAGCGTGCAAGCCATCCTCGATGGCGAGGTCGACCTGATCATCAATACGCCCTTCGGCAGCCCGGGGCAGTCGGGGCCGCGCCTCGACGGCTACGACATCCGCACCGCGGCCGTGCTGCGCGGCGTTCCGTGCATCACCACGGTGGCGGGACTCGCCGCGGCGGCGGCGGGCATCCAGGCCATCGTGCGCGGCGACGTCGGCGTACGGTCTCTCCAGGAGCACGCGCAGGCGCTGCGGGGCTGACACCGCACGGGAGGTGAAGACGACTGGCCGGCACTCCGGTGCAGGTGACGGGCACGGTGCTGACGACGCGCCGGGTCGACGCCTACCATGCGCTGACGGTGGTGGCGCCCGGCATAGCCGAGCGCTTCCGCCCCGGTCACTTCGTCTCCGTGGCCGTCGGCGGTGCCCACACGTCGATGGTGACGCGCCGCGCGTTCTCCATCCACGACGTCAAGTCCGACTACGGCGGCACGGTCGAGCTCGTCTTCACCGCCGGCGGGCGTGGCACGGGCTGGCTGGCCGAGCGGCGCGCCCGCGACACGCTCGACCTGGTCGGGCCGCTCGGCCGGCCCTTTCCGCTGCCGCGAGACCCCGTGCACTGCGTCCTGGTCGGCTCCGAGTACGGCTCCGCCGTGCTCTTCCCGCTGGCCGACGCGCTGCTGGCGCGGGGCTGCCGGGTGGACTTCGTGCTGGGCGGGGCCGGGGCCGAGCGGGTCTTCGGCGCCATGCGGGCCCGCAGGATCGCCGAGACCACCACGCTGACGACCGAGGACGGCTCGCTCGGGCTGCGCGGCAAGGTCACCGACGCGCTGCCGTCGGTGATCGCCGACACGCGGGCGGACGCCGTCTATGCCTGCGCGCCCATGGAGACGCTGCGGGCCGTGACGGCGGTGGGGATGGAGTTCGACATTCCGGTGCAGGTGGCGGTCGAGGAGCAGATGGCCTGTGGCATCGGGGTGTGCATGACGTGCGTGATCCCGGTCATCGGGGACGACGGGGCCACCAGGATGGTCCGGGCATGCGCTGAGGGGCCGGTGTTCCGGGGGGAGCGGGTGCGGTTCGAGGACGTGGGAACGATCCCGTTCGACGCGCTCGGCGCCCCCGGAGGCGGTGCACGACATGTCAGTTGATATGCGGACATTTCTGGCGCATGTGGAGCTGGCGAACCCGATCACCACGGCCGCCGGGTGCGCCTCCTCCGGGCGGGAACTCGCCCAGTTCTTCGACCTGCACCGGCTCGGGGCGCTCACCACCCGCTCGATCACCATGGCGCCGCGCGCCGGCCGGCCCACGCCGCGCATGGCCGAGACGCCGTCGGGCATGCTCAACGCCGTGGGGCTGCAGGGACCGGGCATCGAGGTGTTCCTGGAGCGGGAGCTGCCCTGGCTGGCCCAGCGGGGGATCAAGACCATCGTGTCCATCGGCGGCGGCACCGTCGCCGAATACTCCGAGCTGGCCCGCAGGCTCGCCGACGCGCCCGGGGTGACCGCGCTGGAGGTCAATCTCTCCTGCCCGAACATGGAGGACCGCGGCCGGGTCTTCGCCCGCGAGGGCAGCTCGGCGGCCGAGGTGATCGCCTCCGTGCGCTCCATCATGCGCTACGACGTGCCGGTCGTGGCCAAGCTCGCGCCCGACGTGGCCGACATCGTCGCGGTGGCGCGGGCCTGCGTGGACGCCGGCGCGGACGCGCTCTCCATGATCAACAATCCGCTGGGCATGGCCATCGACACCGAGACGCTGCGGCCCTCGCTCGCCGCCGTCACCGGCGGGCTGTCCGGGCCCGCCGTCCTGCCGCTGGCCGTCCGGTGCGTGTGGCAGGTCCACGCCGCGCTGCCCGGGGTGCCGCTGATCGGCATCGGCGGGGTGATGAGCGGCAGGGACGCCTTCCAGCTCGTGCTGGCGGGCGCCTGTGTGGTCGGTGTGGGCACCGCGTTGTTCCACGACCCGTACGCGTGCCTGCGCATCGAACGCGAGCTGGAGGACCTGCTGAGGGCTCGCGGGCTCCAGCGGCTCGCCGACGCCGTGGGGCTGGCCCACCGGCCGCCGGGGAGCGCTCCCCGGCACCTGCTCGTCGACACCGAGGAGAGCACCTCTTGACTCCCGCACCCATCGCCGTCGCCCTCGACGCTCCTGACCTGGAGACCGCCGCCCACTGGGCGGCCCTCGTGACACCCCATGTCAGCACGGTGAAGGTGGGCCTGGAGCTCTACCTGCGCTACGGCCCCGACGTGATCGCCTCCGTGCGGGGCGCCAGCGGCGTGCAGGTATTCCTCGACCTCAAGCTGCACGACATCCCGAACACCGTCGCCGGCGCCGCCCGCGCCGTCGCCCGGCTGCGGCCGTCGATCCTCACGGTCCACGCGGCCGGCGGACCCGCCATGATCCGGGCCGCCGTGGAATCCGCGCCCAACACCAAGATCGCCGCGGTGACGATCCTGACCTCGCTCACCGAGGCCGACCTGGGCCGCATCGGGCTCCTCGGCCCCGCCGACGACGCGGTGCGCCGCCTGGCCACCCTGTCGGTGGAGGCGGGCGCTACGGCGCTCGTGTGCTCGCCCAACGAGGTGTCGGCGGTGCGGGCCGAGGTGGGGGGCGGCATCACGCTCATCACGCCCGGCGTGCGGCCCGCGGGGGCGGCCACGCAGGACCAGATGCGGGTGGCCACGCCTGAGCGGGCACTGGCGGACGGCGCCGACCTGCTCGTCATCGGCCGCCCCATCACGGGCTCCCCGGACCCGGGCGCCACGGCCGCCGCCATCGCCGCCTCCCTCCGCCGCGCGTCCTGACCCGGCACCCGACGCGACACCTGACCCGGCACCTGACCCGGCACCTGACCCGGCGCCCGACGCGGCGCCGGCTTCGTCCGCATCAGCCGGACGCGGCCCGGGCGTTCTGCGTGCCTCTGGGGGCCGTGCGCGACCGGGCCTCGCCGGGCGCGCCGATCCTTCCCGCGGCAAGCGGTGTTCCGCGCCTTGGAGGCGCGGTCGTCGCTTGCCGGGGTTCGTCGGCGGGGTGCCGGCCGTACTCGGCAGAAGATCTTTTACGGCAAGCCACCTTGCCCGCACGCGCCGTACCCCGTTGCCGTCCGTCATGGCCGGTCGTGAAGGCTCACGCGGTGCTCGCCGTGACGAACGCGTCCTTGACCGACGCCGTGGTGAGGCGACAAGGCGTCGCGGGGTCGCCACGAGCCCCGCGTGCAAGATCATAGCGGGTCTCGAAGGCAAGATCCACATGCATCGTACGCAAGCCTTGATCGATATTTCGGGCCTGGTCCGGGGTGGGTTTCGGACATCGGGCGATGGCTGGAATGCGATCATCGTTGCGTTTCGCGACATCGTCGCGCGCCGACGCGCGAACCCGGAAGTGAGGGCGATTTGATCGGCACTGTGTGATTTTGCGATCGCGCAGAGTGATGAAGTGGATTTTGTGGGCAGAGAAACCGCGCTTGACGTTGCTTAGGGGGCGATGACCAGCTAGTTTCCCTTCCCGTCCGAGTACATCGACAGAAATTCGAGGTGACCCGGCGTGGCTCTTCCTCCCCTGACCCCTGAGCAGCGCGCCGCAGCCCTGGAGAAGGCTGCCAAGGCCCGTAAAGAGCGTGCCGAGGTCAAGAACCGGCTCAAGCATGGCGCGGTTTCTCTGGCTGAGGTGCTCAAGGATGGGCAGACCGACGACGTCATCGGCAAGATGAAGGTGTCGGCTTTGTTGGAATCGCTCCCCGGCGTGGGCAAGGTCCGCGCCAAGCAGCTCATGGAGCGGCTTGCCATTGCCGAGTCCCGCCGCGTGCGGGGGCTCGGTGCGAACCAGAGGGCCTCCCTCGAGCGCGAGTTCGGTGGCAACGAGAGCTAATCTCTGTTCCACACGAAAGCGCAGGTTCATTGGGGGTAGGAAGTGACCGACAGGTCCTGGTCCGGCGAGGTCAGTGCCCACGAGGCGATCGGACCGGGGATGGAGGTCGGATTCCTGCCCATGAGCGAACGGCGGCTGACGGTCCTTTCAGGACCGTCCGGCGTCGGCAAGTCCACGGTCGTCGCCGAGCTCCGGCGGGCACACCCTGAGGTGTGGCTGTCGGTCTCGGTGACCACCAGGAGGCCCCGGCCCGGCGAGGTCAACGGGGTCCACTACTTCTTCGTCGACGGCGAGGAGTTCGACCGGCTGGTGGAGGCCGGCGAGCTGCTCGAGTGGGCGGAGTTCGCGGGCAACCGCTATGGCACACCGCGCGAGGCCGTGCTGAAGAAGCTCGCCGAGGGCGTGCCCACCGTCCTCGAGATCGACCTCGAGGGCGCCAGGCAGGTGCGCAGGACGATGCCGGACGCGCTGCTGGTGTTCCTGGCTCCGCCCTCCTGGGAGGAGCTGGAGAAGCGGCTGCGCGGGCGCGGCACCGAGCCCGAGGACGTCATCGAGCGCCGCCTGGAGGCAGGGCGGATCGAGATGGCGGCCGAATCGGAGTTCGACCTGACGCTGGTCAACACGAGCGTCCAGGATGTGTGCCGCCGGCTGATAGCCTTGATGACTGACCCTCAGGGGGTCACGACAACCACCAAACGAGAGGTCTGACCATCGTGGCAGGCACCACCGCGGCGCCGGAGGGCATCACCAACCCGCCGATCGACGCGCTGCTCGACATCGTCGACAGCAAATACTCCCTGGTGATCATGGGCGCCAAGCGCGCTCGTCAGATCAACGCCTACTACTCCCAACTCGGCGAGGGTCTGCTGGAATACGTCGGCCCGCTGGTCGAGACGCACGCCCAGGAGAAGCCGCTGTCCATCGCCCTGCGCGAGGTCTCCGAGGGCCTGCTCAACGCCGAGCCCATCGAAGGCGCGGTCTGACCCCTTCGATGAAGGTCGTCCTGGGCGTCAGCGGCGGCATCGCCGCTTACAAGGCATGTGAGCTGCTGCGCCTGTTCACCGAGTCCGGGCACGAGGTGCGGGTCGTCCCGACCCGCGAGGCCCTCAAGTTCGTGGGCGCGCCCACCTGGGCCGCCCTGTCGGGCAACCCCGTGTCGGCGGAGGTGTGGGACGACGTTCACGAGGTGCCCCACGTGCGGATCGGCAAGCAGGCCGACCTCGTCGTGGTGGCGCCCGCGACCGCCGACGTGCTGGCCAGGGCCGCGCATGGGCTGGCCGGCGACCTGCTGACCAACACGTTGCTGACCGCGACGTGCCCGGTCGTGTTCGCGCCCGCGATGCACACCGAGATGTGGCAGCACCCCGCCACCCGCGCCAACGTCGCGACGCTGCGCGAGCGCGGCGCCCTCGTGATCGATCCGGCCGTCGGGCGGCTCACCGGCGCAGACACGGGACCCGGCCGCCTGCCCGACCCGGCCGAGATTTTCCAGGTCTGCCTGCGCGTGCTGCGCGGCCGGCCGCGTGACCTGGCCGGGCGCAAGATCGTGGTGTCCGCCGGCGGCACCCGTGAGGCGATCGACCCCGTCCGCTACCTCGGCAACCGTTCCTCCGGCCTGCAGGGATACGCGCTGGCCCGCACGGCGCTCGCGCGAGGCGCCGAGGTGACGCTCGTGGCCGCGAACGTGGCGCTGCCCGATCCGGCCGGGGCCACCGTGGTGCGGGTGGAGTCGGCGGCCCAGATGCGTGAGGCGGTGCTGGCCGCCTCCGACGACGCCGATGTGGTGGTGATGGCCGCGGCCGTGGCCGACTTCCGGCCGGCGGCGCGGCACGAGGCGAAGATCAAGAAGACGGACGCGGAGCCGGAGCCCATCCGCCTGGTCAAGAACCCCGACATCCTGGCCGAGCTGGGCCGGCGTCGCCAGGCGCGGGACGCCGCCCTCCGGGTGGGGGAGGCGGACGGTGCGGCGCTCGGTGGTGGCCGCCCGCACTCGGACGGCAGCGTCCGTACCGAGCTCGGGCCGGGGTCCGGGGCATACCCGCTGGTGATCGTCGGGTTTGCGGCCGAGACGCACGACGTGCTCGCCAACGGGCAGGCCAAGCTGGCGCGCAAAGGCTGTGACCTGCTGGTCGTCAACCGCGTGGGGGAAGGGCTGGCCTTCGGCACCCCCGACAACGCGGCCACCGTGCTCGTCGCGGGCGCAGAGCCGGTCGAGGTGCCGCTCGGGCCCAAGGAGGACGTCGCCGACGCCGTCTGGGATCTGGTCGCCGCACGCCTCGGCTGAGCGCGGACGGCGTACGACGCATATGACGTAGATCGTACAAATAGTGCAAGACCGATTACCCGATCAGATATTGCAACACCCCCGGACGCCTGCGGATACTTGGCTAGAAGGGGGACAGAATGCCGGTGGGTTCCGCTGTCAGGGATCGTTGTAGGACATTGCTCGGGGACCAAGGGGAGATCCAGTACGTCTTCCCGGCTTTAGCCTCAAGTGCGGCGGGAACGGGGCATTTCCTGATTGTGGTCACGGACGCGTCCATAGCGGTGCTGGCCACCAGAACGCTCAAGAGCGACCGGCCGGTGTCGGTGTTCGCGGAGTACCCCCGGCACACCAGGCTTGGTCCCATCCTGCCTGGGCCGATCATCGAGCTGGGCTCGGTGGCGTTCGAGTTCGACGAGGAGTACGCGGCGGTGGTCTCGGCCGCCGACGCGGAGGTCTTCGCCCCGGAGACCCTGCCTCCCGATCCTCTCCCCGACCTGTGATCGGGGAGAGAAGTAGTGTCGGTTTCACGACCCGGCACCGGGTAGGGCTAGACTTCGGCGAAGCCCTGGCATGTGTCTCTGTGTCCGGGGCCTTGAATTCGTCAGCAGCCGCTGCATGAGGAGCCACTGAGTTGTCACGTCGCCTGTTCACCTCCGAGTCGGTCACTGAGGGCCACCCGGACAAGATCGCCGACCAGATCAGTGACGCGATTCTCGACGCCATGCTCAAGGATGACCCCAAGAGCCGGGTCGCCGTCGAGACGATGATCACTACCGGCCAGGTTCACGTCGCAGGCGAGGTCACGACCGAGACCTACGTCGACATCCCCGGCGTCATCCGGGAGAAGATCCTGGAGATCGGCTACGACGCCTCCTACAAGGGCTTCGACGGCGCCTCGTGCGGCGTGTCGGTGTCCATCGGCGCCCAGTCGCCGGACATCGCCCAGGGCGTCGACGACGCCTACGAGCACCGCGTGGACGGCGATATCGACGAGCTCGACCGGCAGGGCGCGGGCGACCAGGGCCTGATGTTCGGCTACGCCTGCCGCGAGACCCCCGAGCTGATGCCGCTGCCGATCACGCTGGCCCACCGGCTGGCGCAGCGGCTGTCGCAGGTGCGCAAGTCCGGCACGGTGCCCTATCTGCGTCCGGACGGCAAGACGCAGGTCACGATCGAATACGACGGTGACCTGCCGGTGCGCCTGGACACCGTGGTCGTCTCGACGCAGCACGCGGCGGAGATCGACCTGAAGGAGATGCTGACGCCGGACATCAAGGAGCACGTGGTCGATCCGGTGCTCGCGGACCTCGACCTCGACACCGATGGCTATCGGTTGCTGGTCAACCCGACCGGTCGCTTCGAGATCGGCGGGCCGATGGGTGACGCGGGGCTGACCGGCCGCAAGATCATCATCGATACCTATGGCGGCATGGCCCGGCATGGTGGCGGTGCCTTCTCCGGCAAGGACCCGTCCAAGGTGGACCGTTCGGCGGCATATGCGATGCGCTGGGTCGCCAAGAACGTCGTGGCCGCCGGTCTGGCCGACCGGTGCGAGGTGCAGGTGGCGTACGCGATCGGCAAGGCTCAGCCGGTCGGCCTGTTCGTGGAGTGCTTCGGCACCGAGAAGCTGGCGGTGGAGAAGATCCAGGCCGCCGTGCTGCAGGTGTTCGACCTGCGGCCGGCCGCGATCATCCGGGATCTGGACCTGCTGCGGCCGATCTACTCCGAGACCGCCGCCTACGGGCACTTCGGCCGTGAGGGCTTCTCCTGGGAGTCCACCGATCGTGCCGAGGCCCTGCGGACCGCCGCCGGCCTCTGACACCCCGCTCTGTCTTGTCGCCCAGAGGCGTCGCCTTCGCATGATGGGACGCCTCTGGGCTTTTTCGGTCTGACCGCGGGTCGGCCGGCCCGTTCGATGGTGTCCTGGGGCTTGTGGGTGTTTGGGATATGCCGCTATGGCAGCCGGTTGGCCGGGTCTTTTCCGGGGACCTCCCGACATCGGTGCGGCGCGGCTTCGTGCTGTGCGGCTCGGGGCGAACGTCCGGCGACGGGCAGGTGGTCGGCGAGGGTGGCCGTTCCTGACGGCCGGGTGGTCGGCGAGGGTGGCCGTTCCTGACGGCCGGGTGGTCGGCGAGTGGCCGGTTCCTGGCGGCCAGATGGTCGGCGAGGGGCAGGTGGGCGGAGCGATGTGGGGTGCCCGGGCGCGAAGTCCGGGCGTTGCGGGTGGTGGCGTCTGGTAGACGTTAGTCGTGACCGACTCCGACGACGCCCTACTGCCGCTCGACGCCGTGCGGCCCCCAGCGTCGCCGAAGGACACGAAGGGCGCCGTCGTCCCCGCTCCCGAGCGGCCGGTGGCCAGGGTGGCCGTGGACAACCCCCTGCCGCACCTCGACCGCCCCTTCGACTATCTGATCCCCGCCTCCATGCACGAGACGGCACAGCCGGGCGTGCGGGTGCGGGTGCGGTTCGCGGGCAAGCTGGCCGACGGGTTCCTGCTGGAGCGGATCGAGGAAAGCGAGCATGAGGGCCGGCTGACGCCGCTCGAACGCGTGGTCTCCCCGGAGCGGGTGCTGACGCCGGAGATCGCCGGGCTGGCCAGAGCGGTCGCCGACCGGTACGCAGGCACCCTCATCGACGTGCTGCGGCTCGCCGTCCCGCCGCGCCACGCCAGGGCCGAGGGCGAGACGCCCAAGCCGGACGCGCGGGCCGCCTCGGAGGACGCCGCCCCCCGGTCGGCCGTGCCGGCGCAGGGCGGGAGCGCCTGGGATGCGTACCCGAGCGGCCCTTCGTTCCTGGACGCTCTCCACAAGGGGCGCGCGCCCCGGGCCGTGTGGTCCGCCCTGCCCGGCGCCACGGGGTGGGCCGGCGCGATGGCCGAGGCGGTGCGGGCGACGCTGGACGGCGGCAGGGGAGCCGTCGTCGTCGTCCCCGACGGCAAGGACGTGGCGCTGGCCGACGGCGAGTTCGCGCGGGCGCTCAGCCCCGGCAGCCATGTGGCGCTCACCGCCGACCTGGGTCCCGCCGAGCGCTACAGGCGGTGGCTGAAGGTGCTGAGGGGCGAGGTACGCGCCGTCGTCGGCACCCGCGCCGCCATGTTCGCCCCCGTCGCCGAGCTCGGCCTGGTGGCCATCTGGGACGACGGCGACGACCTGCACGCCGAGCGCCTGGCCCCCTACCCGCACGCCCGGGAGGTCCTCGGCCTCAGAGCGCACAGGACCGGCGCGGCGATGCTGATCGGCGGATACGCCCGCACGGCCGAGGCCACGCAGCTCATCGCCAGTCGCTGGGCCAGGCCCATCGTGGCGGCCCGCGCGACGATCAGGAGCCTCGCCCCACGAGTGCGGCCCGCGGGAGAGGACGCCGAGCTCGCCAAGGACCAGGCCGCCCGCCTGGCCAGGCTGCCCAGCCTCGCGTGGCGGGCCCTGCGCCAGGGGCTGGAGAGCGGGCCCGTCCTGGTCCAGGTCCCGAGGCGCGGCTATCTGCCCGCCCTCGCCTGCCGCCACTGCCGCGCCCCCGCTCGCTGCACCCTTCCGCCCACCCGCATGGCCCCGGGGCTCTTGGCGGCGGCCGTCCCGCTCGGCGGCAGCGCCGGCGCGGGCTTCCCGACGGCGCTCCCGCTGGTCGGGCCCTCGGGCGGTCTTACGCTGGACGTTCCCCTGGCGCTGCAGGTGAATCCCGCTCCCGCAGGAGGCCGGGGCGGCCAGGAGCCGTCGCGCCTTCCACCCGCGCAGGCGCCTCAAGGCGGGCCGGGCGCCCGGCCCCCGGCAGGGCCGGGCGGTCCGGAGTCCCGAGGACGGCTGGGCGGCTCAGGGACCCCGGGAAGGCCGGACGAGCCGGCGGCCCCCCGAGGGCTGGACGGCCCGGCGTCCCAGGGCGGCCGCGATGCACCGGCGGCTCCGGGAGGGCCGGGAGGTCCGGCGTTCCGAGAAGGGGCGGGTGGACCGGCGGCTCCGGAAGGTCCGGCGTCCCGGCGAGGGGCGGGTGGACCGGCGGCTCCGGGAGGTCCGGCGTCCCGGCGAGGGGCGGATGGATCGGCGGCTCCGGGAGGTCCGGTGTCCCGGGAAGAGGCGGGTGGCCCGATGCACCTGGGCGGGGCCGGTGGGGCGGCGTCCCTGGGAGAGGCGGGCGCGCCGGAGTCCCTAGGCGGGTCGGGCGCGGCGAGGCCGCTGGGTGGCGGCTCGGCGTCCATGGGGCCGTTGGGCGAGGGCGTGGCGTCCATGGGAGGGCATGCCGACCCGGCGGCGTTCTGTCACGGGCCGCTCGCGCTGAGAGGCGGCCACGCAGCCCCCTACTGCCGTTGGTGCGGGCGCGTGGACGCCGACTGGCGGTGCCCCTCCTGCGGCAGCCCGCGCCTGCGCGCCGTGGTCGTCGGCGCCCGGCGCACGGCCGAGGAGCTGGGCAGGGCCTTCCCCTCGGTCCAGGTGCGCACGTCCGGCCGCGACGGCGTGCTGGCCTCCGTGCCCGCCACCAGAGCCCTGGTCGTCGCCACGCCCGGCGCCGAACCCGTGGCAGAAGGCGGCTACGCGGCCGCCGTGCTGCTCGATGGGTGGGCCCTGCTGGGCCGGGCCGACCTGCGGGCCGGCGAGGAGGCCGTGCGCCGCTGGATGAACGCCGCCGCGCTCCTGCGCCCCGCCGCCGAACTGGTGGTGCTGGCGGACGCCGCACTGCCCGCCGTACAGGCCCTGCTGCGGTGGGACCCCGTCACCCACGCCGAGCGCGAGCTGGCCGACCGCGCCGAGCTGGGCTTCCCGCCCGCGGTCAGGATGGCGACGCTCACCGGCGCGGCGAGCGCGGTCAGGCAGATGCTCGACGAGGTACGCCTCCCGGCCGACGCCCAGGTGCTCGGCCCCGTCGCCGTCGACGACGCCGGCCAGGAACGCGCCATGATCCGCGTGCGCAGGAACGGCGGCGCCGCGCTGGCCGCCGCGCTGAAAGGGGCCAGCGGAGTACGCGCGGCGCGCAAAACACCAGATGTCGTGAGGGTGAGTGTCGACCCCCTCGACCTGATTTAAACCATTTCCCCGATTCGCTCATCTGGAGACCAGCCGTTAGCGTGCCCATGTGTCGATCGAATGGGTGAACCAGGCCATCGACGATCTGCGTGCCTGGGGCCGCGCGCGGGATGTCGAGGTCGATGCGGACGAGGTCCGCCTCCTCTGCGACTACGCCAGCGACTACCTCAACGTCAACGAACTCGGCGATTTCACTCCGGAAACCTTCGACGAGCTGCTGCTATCCATTTACCCGCGCAAGGTCATCACGCCTCCGGAGAGCGCGTCGGAGACCATCGCGGCCGCCCATACCCTCGTCGGCTACCTCAGCGAGGCAGGCGCGGTGCCCGAGGAGCTCGCGGCACGGATGCGCGGGCGGCTCGACGACATCGAGCCGCGCATGTCCGAGGCGCTCGCCGATCCCGCCAACTTCGGCATGGCCAAGAGCCTGTTCAGCTCCATCGGCCCGGAGTCGCTCGAGCAGTCGATCGCCATCCCGTCCGGCGAGCTGCCCGACCTCGGCGGCGATCTGGACGCGCCCTGCGACTGCCCGGGCTGCGCGCCGCTGCCGCCTGCCAGGCTGGCCTCGCCGGAGGAGCTCCTCGCCGCCCTCAGGACCGTGCCAATGCTGCGGGAGCGGCCCCTGCCGCGCACCGGCGAGCCGCTGCGCGAATGGGCCGAGGCCGTCGCCCGCATCCTCGACCGCGACACGCGCGGCGCGATCACCGGCAGCACCGAGGTCGACGAGGGTCTCTACGACCTGTTCGACATGCTCTACCGGCTCCAGGTGCGCGTGCCCGTCACCGTGATCGGCGACTACCTCGACGAGATCGCCGGCGAAGGCGAGCTCGACCTGGCCGCTGTGCTCGACCGGCTGGCCTGGTGCGGCATGATCAAGGTCGCGGGCGACGAGACCGAGC
This sequence comes from Nonomuraea sp. 10N515B, assembly GCF_052245915.1. Classification (NCBI taxonomy): domain Bacteria; kingdom Bacillati; phylum Actinomycetota; class Actinomycetes; order Streptosporangiales; family Streptosporangiaceae; genus Nonomuraea; species Nonomuraea sp. 10N515B. Next base: position 87,283 of record NZ_JBQQBQ010000023.1, on the reverse strand, counting down.
TCACCCCGCTCGCCGTCTGGGCACTGCGCGAGCACTACCTGTCGCTCGGCCTGGACGCCCCCGAAGCCCCGGACCTCGCCGCCGCCGACGCGCTCGCCCTCATCGAGAGTCTGCTCGAAGGCGTGCCCGCCGAGCTCGCCGAGGGCGACATCAGCCGCTGGCTGACCGGCAGGACGGCCGGCGAGGCCGCCGGCGAGCTGCTGGCCGCCGCCTCCGGCGCGCCCGCCGTGGCCCGCGGCATCGCGGTCACCATCGTCGACCGGCTCGGCGCGGAAGCCGAGCCCCAGGTCCGCGACTACCTGGACGACCAGGAGCTGCGGCCGCACGTCATCCACTGGCTGGCCGCCCGCGGCCTGTCCGCCCCGCAGCTCACCCAGGAGGAGCTGCTCTGGGTCAGCGTCGACATGCTCGCCCTGGCCATGCCGGCGGCCGAAGAGGACCCCGAGATCTTCGCCGAGAACATGGCCGCCTCCGGCCCGCCCGCCCATATGATCGAGGAGATGTGGCGGGTCGACCACCCCGACATCGTCGAGGTCCTGGAGCTGCTCGGACGCTCCATCCCCGACGGCACGGTCGCCAAGGCGGCACGCAAGGCCGCGTTCAAAGCCCGCTCCCGTGCCATCCGTTGAGTACGCCCCTGTGACTCCTGTGCAGTAAGTTTCGTGAGTGGCCAACAACGTCTTCGACCTCTCCGAGCTGCGCAAGCTGATCGATGAGCAGGCCGCTGTGCCGCCACAGCCGGCTGAGGAGCCTACCGCGGGGGAGCACGAGGCGCTGACCTTTCCGCCGGTCCTGCTGGCCCCCGACGCCGAGCTGGCCGCGACAGTGCCCACGGTGCCGCTCGTGGCCGACGCCATCAGGCTCACCACATGGACGGGCGCCCGCGAGGTGAGCGCCGACGGGCATCTCCGCGAGGCCGACGCGGCGGCCGCCGCCGATGAGCTCGCTCTGCCCGCCGCCCGGCTCAGGCTCGTCTGGATCGTCGCCGTCAACACCGGGCTGTTGCGGATCGCCGGCGGCCGGGCCTCCCGCGGGCCGCTGTCGACGCATCTCACGGCCGAGGCGATGCTGGAGTTCTGGGACGGCGTCGTCATGGACGTGCTCGACCGCGCCGACGAGGGCCTGACCGGCTCGGCCGTGGTCGACGGCCACCTGGCCGAGATGCTCGCCACGATCTACTCCGTGCGCTCCGGCGTGGCCACCGCCAACCTCGCCAGGGGCATCCTGCAGTCCCACGAGGTCGCCTGCGCGCCCGGGCCCGTAGAGATGCGCAGGATCGCCGCCGAGCTGCCCGCCGAGCTGCTGGAGGCGCTGTCGCTGCTGACCTACTGCGGCATGGTCGAGCAGACCGCCGCGGGCCGCACCGCGCTCACCCCGCTCGGGGTCTGGGCCATCCGCCGCGATCTGCTGCGCGAAGGGCACGACGCGCCGACCACGGAGGAAGTGGAGGTGTTCGCCGACCTGTCGGCGGCCGAGCTGGTCGAGGCGCTCGTCAAGGGCTCGGCCACGCAGAGCGCCGTCGCCGGCTGGCTGGAGCGCCGCCCGCCGGAGTCCGCCGCCCGCGACCTGATCGAGATCGCCGCGTCCGGCACGGCCGGCCAGCGCGGCGCGGTCGGCGCGATCCTGGAGGAGCTGGGCCCGGAGGCCCAGGCGCCGGTCAGGCAGGCGCTCGACCATCCGATGACGCGCCGCTACGCCGCTTCCTGGCTGCACATCCGCGACCTGGAGGCGCCGCCGCTCAGCCCTGAGGATCACACGTGGATCGCGGTCGACTCCCTGTCCGCCCTCATGCACCTGTCCGGTCCCGTCGCGGGCCGGCTCGACCCGCCCGAGCCGGGGGAGGACCTGATCAAGCTCGTCGCCGCGATGCCCGGGGTCGGTCACCCCGACACGGTCGCCGTGCTCGACATGCTGGCCGCCGCCCATGACGATCAGGCGGTGGTCAAGGCGGCCCGCAAAGCCGCGATGAAGGCCCGGTCGCTCGAGCACACTAAACTGGGCTGATCCACGTGCGAGAAACGGAGTGACCCCTTGGCGATCCAGTCGATCCGGCTGTTCGGAGACCCGGTGCTGCGCACCCCGGCGGCCCCGGTCGTCGACTTCGACAAGGAGCTTCGCAAGCTGGTCAAAGACCTCACCGACACGATGATGGACGCGCCCGGCGCGGGCCTCGCGGCCCCGCAGATCGGCGTCGGCCTGCGGGTGTTCACTTACTACGTGGACGAGCAGCTCGGCCACCTGATCAACCCCGACCTCGACCTGTCGTCCGAGCTGGACGAGGAGGGCGAGGAAGGCTGCCTGTCCTTCCCCGGCCTGTCGTTCCCGACGCCGCGCGCGATCCGCGCCGTCGCCAAGGGCTTCGACATGCACGGGGAGCCCGTCGTGCTGGAGGGCACCGACCTCATGGCCCGCTGCTTCCAGCACGAGACCGACCACCTCGACGGCATCCTGTTCATCGACCGTATGGACCCCAAGCAACGCAAGCTGGCCATGAAGGCGGTCCGCGAGGCCGAGTGGAGCGGCGTGTCCGCCCCCGTGGTCAAATACTCGCCGCACGCGACCGGCGGAAAGGCGCTCTGAGAGCATGCGTCTGGTCTTCGCGGGCACACCGGAGACGGCCCTGCCGTCGCTGCGCACCTTGATCGACTCGCCGCGGCATGAGGTGGTGGCCGTCGTCACCCGCCCCGACGCACAGTCAGGGCGGGGACGCAAGGTCCACCCGTCGCCGGTGGCCGCGCTCGCCGAGGAGGCGGGCATCGAGGTGCTGCGCCCGCTGAAGGCCGGTGACCCGGTCTTCCTCGACCGGCTGCGCGCGCTGGAGCCCGACTGCTGCCCGGTGGTGGCGTACGGGGCGCTGCTGCCGCAGTCCGCGCTCGACGTGCCCCGCCACGGGTGGATCAACCTGCACTTCTCGATCCTGCCCGCCTGGCGCGGCGCCGCGCCCGTCCAGCACGCGATCCTGCACGGTGACGAGATCACCGGCGCGACCACGTTCCAGATCGTCAAGGAGCTGGACGCCGGGCCCGTCTACGGTGTCGTCACCGAGGAGATCCGCACCACCGACACCAGCGGGACCTTGCTCGAGCGGCTGTCCGTCTCGGGGGCGGGGCTGCTCGCGGCCACCCTCGACGGCGTCGAGGACGGCGCCCTGGAGGCACGGCCGCAGCCGGCGGACGGTGTGACCATCGCTCCCAAGATCAACGTGGACGATGCCCGGGTGGACTGGGCCAAGCCCGCCATGCACGTGGACCGGCTGATCCGGGCCTGCGCGCCCAACCCCGGCGCGTGGAGCGAGTTCAGGGGCCATCGGATCAAGCTGGGGCCGGTCGTGCCGGTTCCCGGTGAGCGGCTGGCGCCCGGTGAGGTCGCCGTCACCAAGACGACCGTGCTGGTCGGGACCGCCACCGAAGCCGTGCGGCTGGGTGAGGTGCAGCCGCAGGGCAAGCGGCTGATGGGGGCCGTGGAGTGGGCTCGGGGAGTCCGCCCGGAGGGCAAAGAGACCTTTGAGTGACCCGATCGGGGAAGTCTGACGCTATGAGGACCAGAGGCGCGGCCGGCGGTGCGGGCCGGAATGCGGCCGGCGGCCGAGGCGCGGGCGGCGGTGCGGGCCGAGGCGCGGGCGGTGGCGCGGGCGGTGGCGGTGGCGGAGGACGCTCGCGTGGGCCGAGCAGACCGCCGCGCGACCCCGCCCGCAACGCCGCCTTCGACGTTGTGCGCGCCGTCGACGAACGCGACGCCTACGCCAACCTGCTGCTCCCTCGCCTCCTGCGCGACCGCGGCATCAAGGGCCGTGATGCCGCGCTGGCCACCGAGCTCGCCTACGGGACGCTGCGCGGCCTCGGCACCTACGACGCGATCATCGAGCTGTGCAGCGACCGCACGCCCGACCCCGACGTACGCGACGCCCTGCGGCTCGGCGCACACCAGCTCCTGCGCATGCGCGTGCCACCGCACGCGGCCGTCGGCACCACCGTCGACCTCGTACGCCTGCGCGTCGGCCCCGGCGCGGCCAAGTTCGCCAACGCCGTCCTGCGCAAGATCGCGTCCAGGGCGCTCGAGGACTGGCTGCCCATCGTCGCGCCGGACCCGGCCGACGACCCCGTCGGCCACCTCGCCGTCTCCTACGGCCATCCACGGTGGATCGTCACGGCCTTCCGCGACGCGCTCGGCGGGGACGGCGAGCTGGCCGACCTGCTCGACGCCGACAACGCCCGGCCGCTGGTGACGCTGGTCGCACGCCCCGGGCGCAGCTCGGTCAAGGAGCTCCAAGACGCGGGCGCCACTCCGGGGCGCTACTCCCCCTACGCCGCCTACCTGCCCGAAGGCGATCCCGGGCGGATCGAGGCCGTGGCCGGGACGCGTGCCGCCGTGCAGGACGAGGCCAGCCAGCTGGTGGCGCTCGCCCTGACCCGGGCGCCGGTCGAGCGGGAGGGCGAGGAGCTGTGGCTCGACATGTGCGCCGGGCCCGGCGGCAAGGCAGGCCTGCTCGACGCCATCGCCACCCACGGCGATCCCTCCGGGTTCCAGGGCGGTGCCCGGCTGCTCGCCGCCGACGTGCAATACCACCGGGCCCGGCTGGTCTGGCAGACCACCCGGCACGCGTCGGTGGTGACGGCGGACGGGACGGAGCCCGCGTGGCGGCCGGGCGTGTTCGACCGGGTCATGCTCGACGCGCCGTGCACCGGGCTGGGAGCGCTGCGGCGGCGGCCCGAGGCGCGGTGGCGGCGCGACCCGTCCGGCATCGCCGAGCTCGGCAGGCTGCAGCGGCGGCTGCTCGGCGCGGCGCTGGACGCGGCACGCCCCGGTGGAGTCGTGGCGTACGTCACCTGCTCGCCGCACCTGGCCGAGACCCGGGTCGTGGTGGGGGACGTGATCGGGCGCAGGGACGACGCCGAGCAGCTCGACGCCCGGGACTACCTGCCTGAGGTGGACGGACTGGGAGACGGCCCGCACGCCCAGTTCTGGCCGCACCGGCACGGCACTGACGCCATGTTCCTGGCCCTGCTCCGCAAGCGGCCCTGACGACCGCTGGGGCGCGGCAGCCGGTTGATGTGCCGTTCCCCTGGGCAGATGTGGTCGGATCGATGCCGTGGACTTCCTGGACGACCTTCATCGAGCGGAGCTGGGGCCGATCATCTGGCTCCAGCAGTCGCCGGACTGGGCGCGGCCGGTGCTGGAACTGGTGTCCGTGTTCGGCACGGACACGTTCTTCCTGCTGTGCCTGCCCGTCCTCTACTGGTGCGTCGATCCCAAGCTGGCGCTGCGGCTCGCCCTCACGGTCATGGTCTCCGCGGCGGCCAACGCGATCGCCAAGCTGGCCCTCCACCAGCCCCGGCCGTACTGGATCGACGGCCGGGTGCGCCCGCTCTCCCTCGAAGGGGCCTTCGGGCTGCCGTCGGGACACGCCCAGAACGGCACCGCCGGCCTCGGCCGGCTGGCCGCGACCGCGGCAAGGCCGTGGGCGTGGTGGACGGCGGGTGGGCTCACGGGGCTGGTCTGCCTGAGCCGCGTCTACCTGGGAGTGCACTTCATCTCGGATGTGGTGACCGGGGTGCTGCTCGGCGCGGCCGTGCTGCTGCTCGTGCTGAAGCTGGAACGCCCGCTGACGACGTGGTGGCGCGGGCTGGAGCTCTGGGCGCAGATGGCGGCCTCAGCCGTGCTCTCCGGGGCGCTGATCGGCGCCGCCGCGCTGGCCAACGCCCCGTACGCCGGTTGGTCCCTGCCTGCGGCCTGGCGCTCGGCGGGCCAGATCGCGCCCGAGAGCCCGACCACGATCGTCACCATGGCGGGTGTGCTGTTCGGCACGCTGGCCGGGGCGTCGATCATGCACAGGATGGGCTGGTTCGACGCAGGCGGGCCGCTCGGCCTGCGCGCCGCCCGCTGGCTGCTTGGCACGGCCGTGGCCGTGCTCATCTGGTACATCCAGAGCCGGCTGCTGCCCCAGAGCGGCGTGGTGACGTACGCCGGATACGCGGTGCTGGGGCTCTGGGTGCAGCTGGGGGCGCCGCTGGTGTTCATCAGGCTCGGGCTGATGTCCCGGGCGAGGCAGGCTCAGGCCGTTCACTAGACTGAGGCAAATCATGGCCGTACAGATCTCGCCCAGCATCCTCGCCGCCGACTTCGCCAGGCTCGCCGACGAAGCCGCCGCCGTGCCCAACGCCGACTGGCTGCACGTCGACGTCATGGACTACCACTTCGTGCCCAACCTCACCCTCGGGCTGCCCGTGGTCGAGGCGCTGCGCAAGGCGACCGCGACGCCGCTCGACTGCCATCTCATGATCGCTGATCCCGACCGCTGGGCGCCGCAATACGCGGAGGCCGGGGCGGGCAGCGTGACCATCCACGCGGAGGCGGCCAGGGCCCCGATCCGCACCCTGCGCGAGATCCGCGCGCTCGGCGCGCGGGCCGGGCTCGCGCTCAACCCGGCCACCGCCGTAGAGCCCTACGAGGATCTGTTCGGCGAGATCGACATGCTGCTGCTGATGACCGTCGAGCCCGGGTTCGGCGGGCAGAAGTTCCTCGACGTGGTGCTGCCGAAGATCCGCCGCGCGCGGGCGCTCGTCCAGCGACACGGCGGCGCCATCTGGCTGCAGGTCGACGGGGGAGTGGACGCCGAGACCATTGGGCGGTGCGCCGAGGCGGGCGCCGACGTGTTCGTGGCGGGCAGCGCCGTCTACGGCGCCTCCGACCCGGTGGCCGCCATCGATGCGCTGCGTGCCGCCGCCGCCCGCGCCATCGCGTGAAAACGTAGCAGTTCGTTAACGTCATCCCCTAACTGGGTAACTATCCACTTATGGGCGACCATGGGATCTTCGGCCCTGGTTCGGTGACGTGGCGGGTGATGGGGGAGCCCATCCTTCTGGTGGGCGGCATCCGGGCTCTGCTCATGCAGGGGCTCCATCCGCGGGCGATGCGCGGAGTGCTGCAGAACTCCGCGCTCATGGATCCGAACGAGGCGTGGTCGCGCTTCGTGCGCACCACCGAGTTCGTCCGCGTCCGCACGTACGGGACCCGCGCCGAGGTCGAAAAGGCGGGCCGCCGGGTCCGCAAGATCCACGCCAGGCTGACCGCCTACGATCCGGACACCGGCACCACGTTCCGTCTGGACGAGCCGGAGGCGCTGCGCTGGGTGCACGTCGGCGAGGTCGACTCCTACCTGTCCGTCGCCCGGCGGGCGGGCGTGCGGCTGACGGACGACGAGGCGGACGCGTTCGTCCACGAGTGGCGGCGGGCCGCCGAGGTCGTCGGGCTGGACGGCGCGGACGTGCCCGGCTCGGTGGCCGAGCTGCATGACTACATCGAGGCCGCGCGTCCCGGGCTGCGTTTCGTACCCGAGGCCGCCCATCCGCTGCGCCTGTCGCTCAACGCGCCGCTCCCGCGCCTGCTGCTGCCGCTCAAGCCCGCCGTGCCCGTGCTGATGATCCTCGCCTTCGCCACGCTGCCGCGCTGGGCGAGGAGACTGTACGGGCTGCCCGCCACGCCTGTCGGCGACCTGTGGGCGACCGCGACGCTGCGTACCCTGCACACCGGGCTCGGACTGGTCCCCGCCCAGGTCCGCTACTCCCCGGCGGCCCGCCGCGCGCACCGGCTGACGGCGGCCTGAAGCGGACGCTTGGTAAAACGGTGGGGGTGGTCGCGTCCGTTGTTTCGGGCATGGCACACTGATAGCGGAAGAAAGCTAGCGTGCTCCGGGGTCGGTGAAACTCCGAACCGGCGGTGATAGTCCGCGACCCGGCCGATGCCATCGGCCGGTTGACCCGGTGAAATTCCGGGACCGACGGTTAAAGTCCGGATGGGAGGTAGCGCGCGAGGTGTCCGGCATATCTGCCGGATGCCTTCTGTGGTGCATTCGTGCACCACTCGAGTCCCCCGGGGCCCGCCGTGGCTTGGAGCTACTGGCGAGTAGGAGACCCGGGTGGAGATACCCGAGCAGGACGCCGCGCACATGGCGCGCGCCGTCGCGCTGGCCGGGTACGGACACGGCACCACCAGCCCCAACCCCGTCGTGGGCTGCGTCGTGGTGGACGCCGGCGGCGCGGTGGCCGGCGAGGGGTTCCACGTGTACGCAGGCGGGCCGCACGCCGAGGTCGTGGCGCTGGCGCAGGCGGGAGAGCGGGCCAGGGGCGGCACCGCGTACGTGACGCTGGAGCCCTGCGACCACACCGGCCGGACGGGTCCGTGCAGTCGCGCGCTGCTCGACGCGGGGATCGCGCGGGTGGTGGTCGCGGTCGCCGACCCCAGTCCGAAGGCGGCGGGCGGCGCCGCGCGGCTGCGGGCCGGCGGGGTCGCCGTGACGACGGGTGTTCTGGAGGGCGCGGCCGAGCGGGTCAACGAGGAGTGGCTCACCTACGCGCGGCTCGGGCGCTCTCACGTGACCTGGAAGTTCGCCGCCACCCTCGACGGCAGGTCGGCCGCCGAGGACGGGACCAGCCAGTGGATCACCTCGCCGGAGGCGCGGGCCGACGTGCACCGGTGGCGGTCGGCCGCGGACGCGATCGTGGCGGGCATCGGCACGGTCCTGTCCGACGACCCCCGCCTCACCGCCCGCCCCGCCGCCGACCCCCGTCTAGCCGCGAACGCCGGCTCCGCTCCGAACGCCGGCCGTGCGGCGAGTCCGAACGCCGGCCGTGCGGCCGGTGCCGGCTCCGGCTTGGACGTCGGCTCTGGCGCACATGCCGATTCCTGGGGTGGCGCGCACGCCGGCGATGGAGCGGGTGTCCGGGCTCCGCTGCGGGTCGTCGTCGACACGGAGGGCAGGACGCCGCCGGACGCCAAGGTCCTCGACGACGCGGCGCCGACGCTGATCGCGGTCGCCGACGACATCACGACCGATCTCAAAGCCGGCCTCTTGCGCCTGCCCCGTCACGGCGACGGCCTGGACCTGCAGGCTCTCCTCCGTGAGCTGGCCGCGCGCGAGGTCGTCAGCGTGTTTCTGGAAGGCGGGCCGACGCTCGCCGGAGCGTTTCTGCAGCAGGGGCTGGCCGACCGCGTGGTCGCCTACCTCGCGCCCGCGCTGCTCGGCTCCGGGCGGGCCGCGCTCGGCGCGGCCGGGGTGGGGACGATCGGCCACATGCACCGCCTGACATTTGACGAAATTTCCCCCATTGGGCCGGATGTACGGCTAATAGCCCGGCCCATCGCACAACCAGGCAGGGAGCAGTGATGTTCACCGGAATCATTGAGGAAAAGGGCGAGGTCGTCGCCATCGACCGGGCCGGCGGCGGCGCCCTGCTGGCGGTGCGCGGCCCGATCGTCACCTCCGACGCGCGGCACGGCGACTCGATCGCGGTCAACGGCGTGTGCCTCACCGTCGTGAAGACCGAGGGCGACGTCTTCACGGTCGACGTGATCAAGGAGTCGCTGGACCGCAGCTCCCTAGGTGGCCTCACCGAGGGTTCGCCGGTGAACCTGGAGCGGGCCGTACGCGCCGACCAGCGCCTCGGCGGCCACATCGTGCAGGGCCATGTGGACGGCACCGCCGTGCTGCTGTCCCGAGAGCCCGGCGACAGCTGGGACGACCTGCGTTTCTCCCTGCCGGAGCCGCTGAGCCGCTACGTCGCGGAGAAGGGCTCGATCGCGATCGACGGAATCAGCCTGACGGTCACGACGGTTGACGACGACAGCTTCGGCGTAAGCCTCATCCCGACGACGCTGAAGCTCACCACCATGGGCGAACGCCAGGTGGGCGACATGGTGAACATCGAGGTCGACGTGATCGCGAAGTATGTGGAAAGGCTGGTGGCCAGACAGTGAACTGGGCGAACGCCGGATTCACCGTATTCGGCACACACGTGCTCTGGACGGACCTGATCGGCAACATCGCCGCGCTGTCCACGGTCCTGCTCGCCATGCGGAAATCGATATGGACGTGGCCGGTGCAGTTCACCGGCTCGGTGCTGCTGTTCATCGCCTCGATCAACGCGCACATCACCGGGAACGCGCTCAAGCAGGCCATGTTCGCGGGCCTGGCGATCTACGGCTGGTGGGCGTGGCGGCGCGGCACGCAGAACGGCAGGCAACTGCCCATCAGGCCCGCCGAGCCGAGGGAGCGGTTGCTGCTGATCGGCCTCATGCTGCTGGGCACGGTGGTGGTCGGGTTGCTGTTCTTCGCCACCGGCCTGTCGTGGGGCGCCCACGAGCCCCTGCCGAAGGGCGCCTTCCTGGTGGCCGCCGACGCCTACATCTTCGTCGGCAGCGCCCTGGCCACCTGGGCCCAGGGCCGCGCGCTGGTGGACTTCTGGATCGTGTGGGTGGCCGTTGACCTGGTCGGGGTGCCGCTGGCGTTCAGCTCGGGCCTGGTGGTCTCCGGAGCCGTCTACGGCGTGTTCTTCGTCCTGGTCCTCATCGGTTTCGTGAAGTGGCTGCGCGAATACCGGTCCTCCCCGCTGGCCGTGGCGGAGGCGGTGGCGCCATGAGCGAGATCAAGCTCGACCCGATCGAGCGGGCGATCGAGGACATCCGCAACGGCAAGCCCGTCGTGGTGGTCGACGACGAGAACAGGGAGAACGAGGGCGACCTCATCTTCGCCGCCGTCAAGGCCACGCCGGAGTTGTGCACGTTCACGATCAGGCACACCAGCGGGATGATCTGCGTGGCCATGGAGGGCAAGGAGCTGGACCGGCTCGGGTTGCCGCTCATGGTGTTCCAGAACAAGGAGCGCATGCGCACGGCGTACACGATCACCGTGGACGCCCGGGACGGCGTCACCACCGGCATCTCCGCCGCCGACCGGGCCAAGACCATCCGCACGCTCGCCGACTCCGCCACCGAGCCCAACGAGCTCGTCCGCCCCGGGCACATCTTCCCGCTGCGTTACCAAGAGGGCGGGGTGCTGGCCAGGCGCGGGCACACCGAGGCGGCCGTGGACCTGGCCAGGCTGGCGGGGCTGTCGGGGGCGGGCGCGCTGGCCGAGATCGTCAACGACGACGGCACCATGGCCAGGCTGCCCCAGCTGCGCCGCTTCGCCGACGAGCACGGTCTCGCCCTGGTCTCCATCGAGCAGCTCGTCGACTACCGGCGGCGGGCCGAGAGCATGGTCAGCAGGGTCGCCGAGACGCGGCTGCCGAACGTGTACGGAATGTGGCGGGCCTTCGGTTACTCCAGCGCTCTGGACGGCGGCGAACACGTCGCGCTCGTCTACGGCGACCTGAGCGACGGCGAGAACGTCCTGGTCCGGGCCCACTCCGAGTGCCTGACCGGCGACGTGTTCGGCTCGCTGCGCTGCGACTGCGGCGTGCAGCTCGACAACGCCATGTCGGCCATCGCGCAGGAGGGCCGCGGCGTGATCGTCTACCTGCGCGGCCACGAAGGCCGGGGGATCGGGCTGCTGGCCAAGCTCAGGGCGTACAGCCTGCAGGACAACGGCAGCGACACCGTGGACGCGAACGTGGAGCTGGGGCTGCCGGTGGACGCGCGGGAGTTCTCCAACGCCGGGCAGATCCTCGCCGACCTCGGGGTGAAGTCGGTGCGGCTGCTCACCAACAACCCGGCCAAGCTCAAGGGCATGGACGGCTACGGCATCAAGGTGCTCGGCCGCGAGCCCATGCCCGTTGCCATGAACCCTTACAACGAGCGTTACCTGATGGCCAAGCGCGACCGCCTCGGCCACGACATCTCGGAGGCGTCATGAGCGAGCGTAGCGAGCGATCAATTAGACACAGCTGGCGGCCGCTCATGTGGCCGACGGAGGAGGCCACATGAGCGGCGAAGGACGGCCGGGCGTCACGGTGCCGGACGCCTCGGGGCTGACGGTGGGGGTGGTGGCGGCCAGCTGGCACGCCAAGATCACCGACCAGCTGGTGGCGCGGGCCGTGCAGGCCTGCGACGACAGCGGCGCCAGGGCCACCGTCGTACGGGTGCCGGGCTCACTGGAGATCCCGGTGGTCGCCCAGGCGCTGGCCCGCCGCTGCGACGCGGTGGTGGCGCTGGGCGCGGTCATCCGGGGCGAGACCGCCCATTTCGAGTACGTCTGCGACTCGGTGACCTCGGGTCTGACCCGGATCTCGCTGGACGAGGAGACCCCGGTCGGCAACGGCGTGCTCACCTGCGACACGCTCGACCAGGCCCTGGACCGGTCGGGTCTGCCGGGGAGCAAGGAGGACAAGGGGTATGAGTCGGTCGTCGCTGCGCTCGAGACCGCCCTCCTCCTGCGGAACCTCCACTGAGCTGCGGTAGGTTTCCGTTCGTGTCAGAGCCCGTCCAGTCTCCGCCCCTGCCCGTCACCTGGCGTCCACGCCGGCCGAGGATCGTGGCGTACGGCTTCGCCGTGCTGATCGTGCTGGGGGCGGTGGTCATGGCCGTCTTCATCGCGGAGCCGTTCAAACTGCCCGACCGGGTGGCGCTCGTGGCGTTCGGGTGCGCGGTGGCCTTTGTGCTGCATTTGCTGGGGCGGGTGCGGGTGGAGGCCGACGAGGAGGGCATCACGATCGTGAACGCCGTCCGTACGCATCGGTATACGTGGCCGGAGATCCTGGAGGTCACGCTGCTGGTCGGGGACCCGTGGCCGAGGATCGACTTCTCGGACGGGCGGACCGTCGGCGCCATGGGCATCCAGGGCTCGGAGAAACCCCGCGCCCGCCGGGCCACGGCCGAGCTGGAGGCCTTGATCCGGGAGCGCGGGGAGGCGCGCGAGACCTAGCCATGGTGACCGGCGTCTTGGCTTACTGTGAGCGATCGATTGCGGCGGGGAATATCGTCAAAGCCGGTGACGACGTAGCCTGAAGGCGTGCTGCGGCGGACAATCAAGGCAATGGACATCGAGTCGCCCGACAAGCTCATCGAGCTTCTCGACCGGCACGCCTACCTGGCCGACGAAGGGCTGGCCACGGCCGCCTTCCTGGCGCTGAAGATGGGGCGGCCGCTGTTCCTCGAAGGGGAGGCGGGGGTCGGGAAGACCGAGCTGGCCAAGACGCTGGCGACGCTGCTCAAGGCGCCGCTCATCAGACTCCAGTGCTACGAGGGGCTGGACGCCGCCCAGGCGCTGTACGACTGGGACTTCGCCCGGCAGCTGCTCCACCTCAAGGCCGCGGAGGCCGCGGGGATCACGGACGTGAGCAGGCTCGAGGGGGAGATCTACGACCGGCGGTTCCTGATCGCGCGGCCGCTGCTCAAGGCCATCGAGACCCAGCCGAGCGTGCTGCTCGTGGACGAGATCGACCGGGCCGACGACGAGTTCGAGGCGTTCCTGCTCGAGGTGCTGTCCGACTTCACGATCTCGATCCCGGAGCTGGGCACGGTCCGGGCGGCGACGCCGCCGGTGGTCGTGGTGACCTCCAACCGGACGCGAGAGGTGCACGACGCGCTCAAGCGGCGCTGCCTCTACCACTGGCTGGAGCACCCGAGCTTCGACCGTGAGGTCGCCATCCTGCTGCGGCGGCTGCCGGACTGCACCGAGACGCTGGCCATGCAGGTGGCGCGGGCGGCCGAGCGGCTGCGGCAGGCCGACCTGGTCAAGCCGCCCGGGGTGGCCGAGACGCTGGACTGGACGGAGGCGCTGCTGACGCTGGGGGCCAAGGACCTTGACCCCGGTCTGGCCGCTGCCACGCTGGGGGCGGCGTTGAAGTACCGGGAGGACGTCGCGCACGTGCTCGGCAACGGGATGCTCACCCATGCGTGACCGTGTGGGCGATCTCGTCGCCACCGTGACGGGGTTCGCCAGAACACTGCGCGCGGCGGGGGTGGGGGCCGATCACGACCGTACGCAGAGCATGTTGCAGGCGCTCGACCACCTCGACGTGACCGACCAGGGCGAGGTCTACTGGGCCGGGCGGCTCACGTTGTGCACCACGCCCGATGACCTGCCCAGGTACGACCGATGCTTCGCCGCCTACTTCGGCGGGCGGCGGGCGGCGATGGCGCGGACCAGCACGACCACCGTCACGAGGCATCTGGCCACGCGGGAGGACTCGCAGGACGGCGCCTACGACGGCACGGCCGCGCCCGCGACCGCCAGCCGGGCCGAGATCCTGCGCCACCGCGACGTGGCCAGGCTGACCGAGGCCGAGCGGGCGGAGGTGCACCGGATGCTGGCCATGCTGCGCAGCGGCCGGGCGCGGCGGCGTTCGCGCCGTTTCGAGAGCGCGCACCGGGGCAGCCTGGACCAGCGCCGCACCATCCGCGACGCGCTCAGGAAGGGCGAGGTGGCCCGGCTCCGCCACAAGAGGCACGCCACCAGGCCCCGCACGGTCGTGTTGTTCGTGGACGTCAGCGGCTCCATGGCCCCGTACGCCGAGACGCTGCTGCGCTTCGCGCACGCGCTGGTCAGGAGCGAGCCGCGGGCCACCAAGGTCTACTCGGTCGGCACCAGGCTCACCCCGATCACCGCCGAGTTGCGCCACCGCGATCCGGGCACCGCGCTCAACGAGGTGTCGAAGGTCGTCCCGGACTGGAGCGGCGGAACCCGGCTGGGGGAGGAACTCAAGGAATACCTCACCCGTTTCAGCGCGAGAGGAGCGATTGCCGTGATCGCGTCGGACGGGTGGGAACGTGGTGATCCGGAGCTGCTGGGCGCGCAGATGGCCAGGCTGGCCAGGCAGGCGTACCGGGTGATCTGGGTCAATCCGCACAAGGGGTACGAGGAGTATCAGCCGCTCACCGGCGGCATGCGGGCCGCTCTGCCGTACCTCGACGACCTGGTGGCCGGGCATAGCCTGGCCGCCTACGAGGAACTCAGCGAAAGGCTCGCCCATGCGTGACGTGCTTCGGGAAATCCTGCCGTGGTGGAAGTCGGGACTCACGTTCGGGCTCGCGACAGTGGTGAGCACGTTCAGCAGCGCGCCGCGGCCGCCGGGCGCGGCCATGGCGGTGCGCGGCGACGAGGTGGTCGGCAGCGTGTCCGGCGGGTGTGTCGAGGGCGCGGTGTTCGAGCTGGCCACAGAGGTGACCACGGTGGCCGGCGCGCCGGTCCTGCAGCGGTACGGGGTGAGCGACGACGACGCGTTCGCCGTCGGGCTCACCTGCGGCGGCATCATCGACGTCCTGGTCGAACCCATCTCGATTGAGACATTTCCGGAACTGGGGGAGATCGTGGCGGCTGTGGAGGCGCACGAGCCCGTCGCCGTGGCCACCGTCGTCTCGGGGCCCGGCCAGATCGGCGCCCGCAGGGTCATCTGGCCGGACCGCTCGACGGGCAGCCTCGGCCTTGAACGCCTGGACGAGGCCGTGGACGACGACGCCCGCGGCATGCTC
Organism: Nonomuraea sp. 10N515B; assembly: GCF_052245915.1. Lineage (NCBI taxonomy): Bacteria > Bacillati > Actinomycetota > Actinomycetes > Streptosporangiales > Streptosporangiaceae > Nonomuraea > Nonomuraea sp. 10N515B. The sequence goes on along the minus strand of NZ_JBQQBQ010000023.1, from coordinate 72,097 downwards.
GCCCAGGGCCTGACCGGCATCCGCCACTACGGAGGGCAGGGGGAGCGCCGCCTGGACGACCTGGCGGTGTTCGTGAACTCGTTCGCGCCGCCGCCGCGCATGCTGGTGTTCGGTGCCATCGACTTCGCCGCCGCGGTGGCCAGGGTGGGCAAGTTCCTCGGTTACCACGTCACGGTCTGCGACGCCCGGCCGATCTTCGCCACCGCCAAGCGTTTTCCTGACGCCGACGAGGTCGTGGTCAAATGGCCGCACGACTACCTGGGGTCCGTGCAGGTGGACGAGCGTACGGTGATCTGCGTGCTCACCCACGACCCCAAGTTCGACGTGCCGCTGCTGGAGGTGGCGCTGCGCACCGACGCCGGTTACGTCGGGGCCATGGGCTCGCGCCGCACCCACGAGGACCGGCTCGACCGGCTGCGCGAGGCCGGACTCACCGACGAGGAGCTGGCCAGGCTGAGGTCCCCGATCGGACTCGACCTCGGCGCGCGCACGCCCGAGGAGACGGCCGTGTCGATCGCCGCCGAGCTGATCCAGCTGCGCTGGGGTGGCACGGGCCGACCGCTGACCACCACCGAGGGCCGCATCCACCACGAGGCCCCATGAGGGCCGGCAAGATCGCGGGGCTCCTGCTGGCCGCCGGTCAGGGCGCCCGGCTCGGCACGCCGAAGGCGCTGGTCGAGTACGCGGGCGAGCGCCTGGTCGACCGCGGTGTGCGGCTGCTGGAGGACGGCGGCTGCCACCCGGTCGTGGTCGTGCTGGGCGCGGCCACCGTGCAGGTGCGCGGCGCGGTCACCGTACGCAATCCGGACTGGGCGTCGGGCATGGGCTCCTCCCTGCGCGTCGGCCTCGCCGCGCTGCCGGAGGAGGCGGAGGCCGTTGTGATCGCCCTGGTCGACCAGCCGCTGATCCGTCCGGGCGCGGTGCGCGCGCTGATCGGCGCGGGCGCCGGCGTGGCCGTCGCCACGTACGCGGGCAAGCGCAGGAACCCGGTGCTGATCTCCCGGGAGCACTTCGCGGAGGTGGCCGAGCGGGCCGTGGGTGACGTCGGCGCCCGCCCGTTCCTCAAGGCGCACCCCGAGTTGGTCACCGAGGTGCCGTGCGACGAGCACGGCGATCCCGCTGACATCGACACGCCTGCCGATCTGAGCCTGCTACAGGCGGAATGAGGCGATCGCCGCCCGGTGGTCGCTGCCGGTCGCCGGGGCGACGCCCGCCTCGGTCGCCTTCATGCCCTTGAACAGGATGTGATCCGGCCGCGTGACCGGGAACCTCGCCGGCCACGTGAAGCCGAATCCCTCGCCCGCCACGCTCTGCGCGTCGGTCAGCGGCGGGGTCAGCCCCCGCATGCCACGGTCGGTGGTTGCGGTGTTGAGGTCGCCGAGCAGCAGGATCCGCTTGCTGGAGTCGGCGTCGACGAGCTTGCGCGCCCGCGCGAGCGAGGCGTCGCGGGAGGCGGTGTGCCCTGGCCGGGCCGAGGCCAGGTGCATGACGTAGACGGTGACCTTGCCCTTCGGCGTGGCGACCACCGCGCGCAGGGCCCGCGGCCAGCCCAGGCCGACGTCCAGCGGCTTGGTCTCGCTGATCGGGTAGCGGCTCCACAGGCCCACCGTGCTGACCGGGTAGTGGTATTTGAACATCTTGTTGAGCTGCTTGGCCGCGGGTCCGCCGCTGGTGAGCTCCTGGGCGGCCAGCAGGTCGAGGTCCTTGGCGATCGCCCGCACGGCCTCGCCCGAGGCGCTGTTGCGCACCCCCACGTTGACCGTGCCCACGGCCAGGTCGCTCGGGCCGCCCGGGGACGTGCGGAGCAGTGTGGAGCCGAACATCACCGCCCACACCACGCCGGGCACCAGCGCAGCCACGGCGGCCGGCGTGGAGCGTGCCAGCGCGGCACCCACGAGCAGCAGCGGCACGGACAGTCCGATCCAGGGCAGCAGGCTTTCCATGACGGGCGTGAACCCGCCGAGCGCGGGGATGAGCTGGTGCCCCGCCAGGGTCGCGGCCACCACGACCGACACCACCACCACAACCCGTCTCAGCACTCGAAACAGGCTAGCGGCTCCCTGCCCGACACGCCGACGCGGTAGCCTGTTGCGGTCTGAACGGAACAACATTCGGTTTCATCGGGAGCCCGGCATGCGGATCGGTATGGCACTCAACTACTCGGGCGGCTTCAAGGAGTCGGTCGCCGAGCTGGCCGACTACGAAAAGGCCGGACTGGACATCGTCTTCGTGGCCGAGGCCTACTCCTTCGACGCCGTCAGCCAGATGGGCTACATCGCGGCCAAGACCGAGCGGCTGGAGATCGCCTCGGGCATCCTGCCGGTCTACTCGCGCACGCCGACGCTGCTGGCCATGACGGCCGCGGGCATGGACTACGTCTCCGACGGCCGCTTCACCCTCGGCCTCGGCGCGTCGGGGCCGCAGGTGATCGAGGGGTTCCACGGGGTGCCGTACACCGCGCCGCTCGGGCGTACCCGGGAGGTCATCGAGATCTGCCGCAAGGTGTGGCGGCGCGAGCGGCTGGAGCACGAGGGCAAGCACTACACGGTGCCGCTCCCGCCGGGCCAGGGCACGGGCCTCGGCAAGGCCCTCAAGATCATCAACCATCCGGTACGCCCCCGTATCCCCATCGTGGTCGCCGCCATCGGGCCCAAGAACGTCGAGCTGGCCGCCGAACTGGCCGAGGGCTGGGAGCCGATCTTCTACGTGCCGGAGAAGGCCGGCGAGGTGTGGGGGCCGTCGCTGGCCGCGGGCCAGGCCAAGCGGGATCCCGAGCTGGGCGAGCTGGACGTGATCGCGCAGGCGTCGCTGGCGATCGGCGACGACGCGGCGGGACTGCTGGAGTTCGGGCGGCCGATGGCGGCCCTCTACATCGGCGGCATGGGCGCCAAGGGCAAGAACTTCTACAACGACCTGGCCAGGCGCTACGGCTACGAGAAGGAGGCCGAGCAGATCCAGGACCTCTACCTCCAGGGCAAGAAGGACGAGGCGGCCGCGCTGGTGCCGGGCGAGCTGCTGGAGAAGATGTCACTGATCGGCAGCGAGGCCTTCGTGCGCGACCGGGTGCAGGCGCTGAAGGAGTCGGGGGTGACCACGCTCAACGTGACGCCGCTCGGCCGGACGCACGAGGACCGGGTGCGGCTGATCGAGACGATCAAGGAGATCGCCGGGTAGGGGCGAACGAGCCCATGAGGAGGCGAAGGGGGCTGGGTGGCCCTATCGTGGGTCGGAAATCCTGATGTTCGAGTTATTGGCGGGGATATGTCCGACGCGACGCCGGTCGCCGGCCGGTACCGGCTGGACGAGCTCATCGGCAGCGGGCCCATGGGCGAGGTGTGGCGGGGGTACGACACGCGGGCCGACTGGGTCGTGGCCGTGAAGCTGCTCGGTGCCAAGGCGGCGGAGGCCGCCACGCGGGAGCGGCTCAGACGGCACGCCCAGGCCGTGGCCAAGGTGATCCATCCGAACGTGGCCATGGTGCTGGACGTCGGCGAGCGCGACGGGACCCCGTTCCTGGTGATGGAGTATCTCACCGGGCTCAGCCTGGGCGAGGAACTGGCCGCCGGCGGGCCCATGAAGATCGTCGACGTGTGCGATCTCATCGGGCAGGCGGCGGCGGGGCTCGACGCCGCGCATCGGGCCGGGGTGGTGCACGGGGAGATCGATCCTGACAGTTTCCGGCGGGCCGGGAGCGGGGTCCTCAAGGTCGTCGGGTTCGGGCTCGATGATCAGGAGCCGTCGGCGATCGACGGCCGGTACGCGGCGCCCGAGCGGGCCGCCGGGAGCAAGGCGCAGGCCTCCGGGGACGTGTACGCGCTCGGGTGCGTCTGCTATGAGCTGCTCTGCGGCCGCCCGCCCTTCGAGGGGCCGGGACGCGCTGCCGGGACCGCCGCCTCCCACGAGCGCGCCGGAGATGCCGATGACGCTTCTTCCGAGGTCGAAGCCGAAGCCGAAGCTGAGGCTCAGGCTCAGGCACGTGCTGAGCCCGTGCCGCCCAGCGCGCACCGGGCCGAGGTGCCCGCCGAGCTGGACCGGCTGGTGCTGGCCATGATCGCCGAGGATCCGGCGGCACGGCCGTCCAGCGGCGAGGCGATCCGCCGGTCGCTGGCCGCCATCGCCCGGCCGCGCGCCAACCCCGGCGCGACGCCGGTCGCCGGCGCCACACCCGTCGCCGGCGCCGCCTTCCGCGACGGCGTGGTGACCGCGCCCGCGCGGTCCGCGGGCGGACCTGGGCCGGCGGGTTCTGTGCGACGTGACGGGCCTGCCGGGGCAGACCCAGGGGCCGCCGCGGGGCACGGCGCCACCGAGATCTATGAGCTGGCCGGACCCGGCGTCGGGGCGCGGGCCGGTGATACCGCCGTCTACCAGCAGGGCGACCTGGAGGCGGCGCCCCAGTCCAACCGCAAGCTCTTCGTGCAGCTCGGCGTCGCCGTGGCGGCCATCGTGGCGGTGACCGTGGGCATGGTGATGTGGGCCGGGGCACGCCGGGAACCCGTGGCGGTGACCACGCCGAGCGCCACGCCCACCACGTTCGCGCCCAGCCAGACGCCCACGCAGTCGCCGGAGCCGGTCACCGAGTCGCCGACCGGCGATCCGTCCCCCGGAGTGGTGGCCACGATCCTGCCGGACCTCGACCAGTCCGGCGAGTCGGCGCCTCCCAAGGCCACCCTGGGACCCCAGGTACCACCGGGCGGGTGGGGCACGTGGCTGGAGAGGTTCGACGAGGCGGTGTCGTTGCAGGAGAACTCCGGCGGGATCAACCCCGAGGTGGCCGCCAAGGTTCGGGAGAAGATCCAGAACGCGGCCAGGAAGTTCGACGAGGGGCGCCAGGGCGCGACGCTCGACCAGATCGCCGGCCTGTACCGGGACCTGCGGCGGGCGCAGCAGCAGGGCGACATGGAGTCGTCGGGACCATTGGCGGAGTTCATGAACGAATGGCGCATCTCGGACAGGTGAGCATCATTGCCTCTTGCGCGTACATTGACGCAATGACCTTCGACTACCCGGCGCGCCGGGCGCGGCTCGCCGGTCTGCTGACCGGCCATCAGGTCCCCGCCCTGCTCGTCACCTCCCCGGTCAACGTCCACTACCTCACGGGCCTGGCCAGCTCGAACGCGGCCGTGCTCGTCAGGGCCGACGGGTCGGCGCTGCTGGCGACCGACAACCGCTACATCGACAAGGCCCGCACGCTGGAGGTGCCGGCGGTCGAGGCGCCGGACGTGGCGGCCAGGCTCGCCGAGCCGGGCGCCGGGATCGAGGCGGCGAGCATGAGCGTGGCCACGTACCGGGGGCTGGGCGAGGGGCTGGTGCCGCTGGGCCCGGTGGTGGAGGTGCTGCGTGCCGTCAAGGACGACGGCGAGCTGAAGCTGCTCCGTACGGCCTGCGAGATCACTGACCAGGCATTCGCCGATATAGCAGGGACAATCGCCCCGGGCATCACCGAACGCGACCTCGCCCGGCTCCTCGACAACCGCATGACCGAGCTGGGCGCCGACAAGCCCGCGTTCGACACGATCGTCGCCGCGGGCGAGAACGGCGCGGTCCCGCACCACGCCCCCACGGACCGGCCGTTGTGCGCCGGTGACCTGGTGACCATGGACTTCGGCGCCAGATACCACGGCTACCACGCCGACATGACCAGAACCGTCAGCCTCGGACCGCCCGCCGCCTGGCAACGCGAGATCTACGACCTGGTCGCCCAGGCGCAGCGCGCCGGCCGGGAGGCGCTCGTCCCCGGCGCCGAGTCCAGGGACGTGGACGCGGCCGCCCGCACCGTCATCCAGGACGCGGGCTACGGCAGCCGCTTCAGGCACGGCCTGGGCCACGGCGTCGGCCTGGAGATCCACGAGGAGCCGTTCCTGGGCCCCTCGCGGACCGGTAGACTAGAGGATCGAGTTCCGATCACCGTCGAGCCTGGGGTCTATCTTCCGGGCCGGGGAGGGGTTCGCATCGAGGACACCCTCGTGACACGTGAGGGCGGACCGGAACTTTTCACGAAGACGACCAAGGAGCTGCTCGTCCTTTAGAGCGGCCACACGCGGGAGAAGAACGAGTGGCGACGACCAACGACCTCAAGAACGGCATGGTGCTGAAGCTCGACGGCGGTGAGCTCTGGGCCGTTGTGGAGTTCCAGCACGTCAAGCCGGGCAAGGGCGGCGCGTTCGTGCGCACCAAGCTCAAGAACGTGCTCTCCGGCAAGGTCGTCGACAAGACCTTCAACGCCGGCGTCAAGGTCGACGTGGCCAACGTCGACAAGCGCGAGATGCAATATTCCTACAAGGACGGCGACGACTTCGTGTTCATGGACACCGAGACCTACGACATGGTCAACGTGCCCAGCGGCACCGTCGGCACCGCCGCCAACTACATGCTGGAGAACACGCTGGCCACCGTGGCCTTCAACGAGGGCTCCGCGCTCTACGTGGACCTGCCCGCGGCCGTCGAGCTGACCATCGCCACCACCGAGCCCGGCCTGCAGGGCGACCGCTCCACCGGCGGCACCAAGCCCGCCACGCTGGAGACCGGCGCCGAGATCAAGGTGCCGCTGTTCATCACCACCGGCGAGAAGGTCAAGGTCGACACCCGCAGCGGCGAATACCTCGGCCGGGCTTGAGGTGTCGGCACGCGGCAAAGCACGCAGACGGGCGCTCGACATCCTGTTCGAGGCCGAGCTGCGCAGCGAGGATCCGCTGAAGATCCTCGCCGAGCGCGTGGAGCGCCAGGAACCCCCGGTGAACGAATACACCTCGACCATCGTCGAGGGCGTTGCCAGGCACCACGCGCGCATCGACGAGCTGATCACCACCTATGCCGAGGGCTGGACGCTCGACCGCATGCCCGCGGTCGACCGCAACCTGCTGCGCGGCGGCACCTATGAGCTGCTGTGGATGCCGGACGTGCCCGAGGGCGTGGTCATCAGCGAGTGGGTGCACCTGGCAGGGGAGCTCTCGACCGACGAGTCCCCGCAGTTCGTCAACGGTCTGCTGGCGCGCTTCAAGCAACTCAAGCCAAGCCTCACCCTTTAGACAGCTTTTTCCGCGGGCCAGGGCCGCGTGTTCGGGGTACGTTCCAACCACGCCGGCCGCACACGGCTTGCGCAGGCGAGGGACGTGTACCGTCACGCGGTCAGGCGTCCGGCGCCGTCACGGCGGAGCCTGGCCGTGTGATGCGGGCGCCCGCGCCCGTGCGGAGAAGTGGCGCGTCACCAGCCGCGACGCGCCTCTTTTCTGTTGGTGCTCCGCCTTCTACGTGCGCGCCAGCGGTTCGCCAGAATGCCGGAAGAAGGCGTCCTCCCCGCGGCACCCTCGTTCCCCGTGCGTCTCGGTTGCCTCCTGTGGGGAGCGGGCGATCACGTGCACGGCGTAGGCTGGGCCCGTCCGCTGAGGACACGAAGCAGCCGTGCGCGAAGAAGCAGTTCGCGGGGGAGAGGGAGGCGAGCCGACGTTGCGTGCTGAAGGCGTCACGAGGACTCCGGCGGTGCGGACCGCCGTCGTCTGGGACGCGCTGCGGTCGGTGCTGGCCGAGCGGACGGCGGCCACGGGCCGCGAAGGGCTCGACATCGTCGACGCCGGCGGAGGCACCGGCGGGTTCGCCGTGCCGCTGGCCGCATTGGGCCACACCGTCACCGTCGTCGACCCGAGCCCTGACTCGCTGGCCGCGCTGGAGCGCCGGGCCAAGGAGAGGGGCGTGGGCGTCAGCGCCCTGCAGGGCGACGCCGACGACCTGGGCAAGCTGCTCCACCGCGACAGCGCCGACCTGGTGCTGTGCCATAGCGTGCTGGAATACGTCGAGGACCCGATCAGCGCGCTGACCGCCGTCGCGGGCGTGCTGCGCAGGGGCGGTGCGGTGAGCGTGCTGGCCGCCAACCCGGTCGCCAGCGCCATCCACCGGGCGCTCGTCGGCCACTTCGACGAGGCTCGGGCGGTGCTGGACGACCCCGTCGGGAGCTGGGGCGACCGCGACCCGACGCCCCGGCGCTTCAGCGCGGAGACGCTCGTGGAGCTGATGACCGCGACCGGGTTCGCCGTCGGCGCCATCCACGGGGTGCGGGTCTTCGCCGACCTGGTGCCGAGCAGGCTCGTGGACGGTGAGCCCGGCGCCGCCGAGGCCCTCGTGGCGCTGGAGCAGGCCGCCGCGACCCATCCCGTGCTCAGGGACATCGCCACACAACTGCACGTTCTCGGACACCGGGCCTGAGCCCTCGTTATCGAATCCATGTTCGGATAGAATCGGCGGCGTGTCTCGCAAGCAGATCACCGGCATCGGCCCCGCTCCGCGGACCGGGGTCGATGACAGCGGCTGCCCGATCCTGCACGTCGACATGGACGCCTTCTTCGCCAGCGTCGAGCTGCTCGAGCGCCCGGAGCTGCGCGGCCATCCGATGATCGTGGGCTCGCCCGCGGGGCGCGGCGTCGTGCTCAGCGCCACCTACGAGGCCAGGGCCTTCGGGGTGCACTCCGCGATGCCGATGAGCAGGGCGCGCCGGCTGTGCCCCCAGGCCACGATCATCCCGCCCAGCCACGGCAAATACTCCGAGGTCTCCAAGGGCGTCATGGAGATCTTCCACTCGATCACCCCGCTGGTCGAGCCCATCGCCTCCGACGAGGCGTTCCTCGACGTCGGCGGCGCCAGGCGGCGGCTCGGCTCGCCCGCGGCCGTCGCCGCCATGATCAGGGAGCAGGTCCTCGACCGCTACGGCATCACGTGCTCCGTGGGCGTGGCCAGCAGCAAATTCGTCGCCAAGCTCGCCTCCAAGCAGTGCAAGCCGGACGGGTTGCTGGTGGTGCCCGCCGATCAGGTCGTGGACTTCCTCCATCCGCTGCCCGTGTCGGCCCTGTGGGGCGTCGGCGAGCGCACCGAGCAGTCCCTCGTGCGCCTCGGCATCCGCACGGTGGGCGATCTGGCCAGAGTGCCTCCCACGACGCTCCAGCGCGAGCTGGGGCAGGCTGCGGGCGGCCATCTGGCGGCGCTGGCCTGGGGACGCGACGAGCGGCCGGTGAGCGCCCACGTGCCCGACAAGAGCATCGGCAACGAGGAGACGTTCGCCACCGACGTCGACGACCCCGAGGTGATCAGACGGGAGCTGCTGCGCCTGTCCGAGCGAGTGGCCGCCAGGATGCGTAAGGCCGGACACGTGGGAAGAACTGTAAGTGTGAAGCTTCGCCGAGCCGATTTCACCACGATCACCCGCTCGCGCACGCTGCGCGAGGCCACCGACGTGGCCCAGGTGATTTACGCCACGGCCTGCGAGCTCTACCGGGCCGCGGGCCTGGAGCGGGTGCGGCTGCGCCTGGTGGGGGTCAGGATGGAAAACCTGCGACCCGCCGAGGAGGCCACCCGGCAGCTGGGTCTGGGCGAGCGGGAGACCGGCTGGCGTGAGGCCGAGCAGGCCATGGACAAGGCGATTCGAAGATTCGGTCCCGATGCGGTGGTCCCAGCATCGCTCGTACGTGGCAAGCTTGATGAAATAGAGACATAACGCTGATGTCCGGACTCTGTGGCGCGTCGGTGTCACGATTTTGGGGGAAGGGGGGCGAGATGGGCCACAATGGAGCCATGACGTCACCTCCGGTTTGGTCTGCGTTGGACGTTTGCTTTCGCCTACGTCTACAGCCTCGTATTCTGGGGATAACCGACCGCGAGGTTCGGACACCCCGTGTCGTCCGTTGCCGTCTTCCCCGTCCTGGGGCTGTCCTTGGGAGGCGCCGTGCCGCTCTCTGAGCACGAGCAGCGCTTGCTCGACCAGATCGAGCAGGCCCTCTACGCCGAGGACCCGAAGTGGGCCAACACCGTAAGGATCAGTGACCCGCGCAGCCATTACAAGCGTCGCCTGATCAGGGCCTCCATCGGCTTTGCTCTCGGCGTCGTCATCATGATGGTCGGCGTGGTGTCGAGCGGCAGCGCTCTGATCCCGCTCGGCGTCGGCGGTTTCGTGGTCATGCTCGCCGCGTGTCTGTGGGGCCTGTCCAGTTGGAAACGCATGAACGGGTTCGGTGACTCGGCCCCGTCCTCCGGCCCGGCCGTGCCACCGGGCAAGCAGGCGCGCCGGGGCAACCGGGGCAGCTTCATGGAGCGCATGGAAGAGCGCTGGCGCCGTCGTCACGACGAGCGCTGAGCGAGCCGTTCCCGCGGTCGGCCCGGCCACGACGGCATCCCGCCCACCCGGCGGGACACCAGGCCGGGTCCTCCAGAGGACTACTCCGGGCCTTGCCCCGATCCGGAGACGACCCAGGCCGGCGTGCCTGGGTCTAGCAACGCCCCGCGACGCCGAAGCTGGCCGTCCATGGAAAGGCCCAGGCGTCGCGTTCCCATCCCTGAGACGATCTCCCCGCAAGCGACGGTCCCAAAACGACGGAGCGTGCGGTCCGTCCCCTCATGGGGAGGGCGCACGCTCCGTCTTTTGCGTCCCTCAGGAGCCCTTCTGGGCCGCCGTACGCCGCAGCCTGATGGTCTCCAGCAGGTCGAACCCGTCCAGCAGGCGCTCGCCGAAGCCCCGCAGCCGCCGCAACGTCGACGGAGGCATCAGCACCGCCCGCACCCGCCGCCCGCGTGACACCGTGGCCGCCAGAGCCTGCCGCACCGTACGCAGGTCCTTCTTCATGGGCCCGATCCGGCCGGGGTCCCTGGCGAACAACACCCGCTCGACCGCCGAGGCGATGGCGGACACGGCCGCCGCAGAGGCGGCGTCGAACTCGTACTGCTGGGTCAGCCGCCGCGCGAGCGCCCGCGGGGTCTCGCTGGCCTGGCGGCCCATGCCGTAGTCGTACAGGATGTCGTCCAGCTCGGCCCAGGCCGCGGCCACGGACGGATGCCGGCCCGCGGCCCCCTCACCCGACACGATCCTGGCCGTCAGCTCGTCCGACGGTTGCGACACCTTCCAGCCCAGTGTGCGCACGCGCCGGTTCCTGGTGATCAGCCGCATGCCCGCGGGGATCAGCAGGATGAGGAGCAGCGCCAGGGCTGCGATGCCGATCTGGGCGATCAGCGGCATCGACTCTTCCGTCGGCAGGGCGCCGGGGATGAGCTGGCTCTCCCGGTCGAGCGCGCGGATGTTGTCCCGCGCCTGCGGGTCGACCGGCTCGTCGGCGGCCGAGGAACCGGTGGCCCCCGGCGTCGGCGCCGCGGAGGAGTCCGTGGGGCGGGGCGCGGGCTGCGTGTACGCGGGCACCCGCGCGCTGCCCTGGCCGAGCGCCCCGGCCGGAGTCGGCTCGAACGGCAACCAGCCCACGCCCTCGAAGTACAGCTCGGGCCAGGAGTGGGAGTCGGTCGTGCTGACCTCCCACCGATTGCCGATCTTCGTGCCGCCCGTGTAGCCGATCGCCACCCGGGACGGGATGCCGACCAGCCTGGACAGCACCGCCATCGACACCGCGAACTGCTCGCAGTAACCCGCCCGGGTCTGGAGCAGGAAGTCCCGCAGCGCCGAGGTGCTGTGCCCCTGCGTGCGCAGCGTGTAGGTGAAACCGCCGGTCTTGGTGAAGAACTGCTGGAGCTTCACCGCCGCGTCGTAATCCGACGTGGCATTCGCGGTCTCCCTGTCGGCCAGCTCTCTGATATCGGGAGGCAGGTCGTCGGGCAGCCTCAGGTAGCGCTGGTCCACCGCGTCCCGGCTGCCGTTCAGCGACTCCAGCAGGTCGGCGGTCGGCTCCGGCTCGCTGGTGGCCACGTCGTACTCCAGTCCGGCGGCCTCGTCGCGGGTGGAGAAGACCATCAGCGAGCTGACGTCGGCGCGCCAGTCGCCGTCCACCTGGACCTGCCTGGGCGGGTACGGCAGTGGCAGGAACTTCAACGCCGCGATCTCGTCGCTGATCTGAATGTTCGTCAGCACGCTGTTGATCTTCGGATTTCCGGTGAGCCCGGGCGGCGGCGGCAGCGGGCCGTTCTCCGTCCTGTTGTCGGGAGACCCCTTCGGCTGTGTCATGCCGAACTGCTGGCCGTCGAACGTGTCCAGCGCGTAGATCCGCAGGTAGCGCGGCTTGTCGTCGTTGTTGGCGTAGGTGAGGACCGTCCGCCGCTCCGGCAGGTCCAGCTGCCCCTTCAGGTTGGCGATCGGGTTGGGGATACTGATCGAGTTGCCCCGGCCGCCCGTGCCGCTGCCGCCCACGCCGAACTGGAAGAACGACACCGGCTCCATCGTCGGCAGCAGGGCCGGCACCAGCACGGCCAGCGCGATCGCGGCGAATCCGATGCGCTTGCCCGACACCCGCAAGCCACTGGTGTCGGCGGAGGCCTGCGGGCCTCTCGCGGACGGACCCGTGGCCGGCCGCGCCGCCAGGCGCGTGCGGCGCACCAGCACCGCCCGGCCCCAATGGCCCACCCGCTCACGCCCGTCGGCGATCAGCAGGCCGACGAAGCCGAGCGCGGCGATGATGAACGCCGGCCAGCTGATCGGATCGGGCAGGATCGTCGCCGGGACCGTCGCCAGCGCCAGCAGCGGCAGCCCGGCCAGTGCCGCCCGCCGCAGCCGCGCGGCGAACAGGTCCACGATGATCGCGATGAGCGCCACCCCGCCGGCGGTCAGCAGCGTGATGCCTTCCGTCGGGGGCACGGGCGCGGCGAACCGCTGGATGTCGGCCCACCCGACGCCGAGCAGCCGACCCAGTTCCACCACCGACCCCCTGGTCGGCACGAACACCGCCCAGGCCTCCTCGGCGGCGAACGACGCGGTCAGGTAGATCCACGTCGCGGCCACGCCCAGGAGCGTCGCCGCCCACGCCGGCAGCGACAGCCGGCTGCTCACCAGTCCCGCCGCCACCACGGCGAGCACGGCGCCCAGCGAGGCCCAGAACCACGTCCCGCCCTCGAAGAGCGGATAGAGCAGCATGGCCGCGGCGAACGCGGCCACGCCCGAGGCGATCGTCAGCCTCATGCCGCACCTCCCGCGGGGTTGACCGCGTACCTGCCGCGGTTGGCGGCGTCCTGCCAGACCGATGCGATCGAGGTGCCCGCGGGCAGCCGGACGATGCGCCAGCCGTACCCGGCCAGCACGGTCTGCGCGGCCTGATGATCGTCCGCCGTCTCCGCGTCGCCGCCGTCCCACGTGCCCACGTCGAGCAGGACCGCCACCCCGGTGATGCCGCTGTGCCGCAACCTGGCCAGTTCCCTTGCCTCCTCCGCGTCCAGCGCGCCGAGCACGGCCACGATCAGCCCGTCGCCGCCGCCCTGGCGCAGGGCGGACACGCCCATCTCCAGGGAGCGGGCCGGGCTGTGCCGTACCACGGCGAGGGTGTCGAGCAGCGAATGGCTCAGGCCGGTGTCCGTCAGGTGCTCGGCGCCCTGGTCGGTCACCAGCCGCAGGCCGAGGCCCTCGCGGGCGAGATGCACGCCGATGGAGGCCGCGGCCGAGACCGCCACCTCGAACGACGAGCGCGGCCCCTCGCCGCGATGCGCGTGCCTGCGGGTGTCGAGCAGGAGCGCGCCGCGGCTCTGCCACTGCTGCTCCTCGCGGCGCACCATCAGCTCGCCGTGGCGGGCCGTCGAGCGCCAGTGCACCCGCCGCAGGTCGTCGCCCTGCCGGTACTCGCGCGGCGCCACGTCGTCGTCGCCCGCGGCCGCCACGCTCCTGGTACGGCTGTCGCCGCCGCCCGTCCACTCGCCCGACAGCCGTACGTGCGGCAGCGCCGCCACGTGCGGCGTCACCACGAGCGTGTCGCTGATCGTGAACGCGCGGGTCAGCTCCACCAGCCCGAACGGGTCGGCGATGCGGATGGACAGCGGCCCGATCGTGTAACGGCCCCGCAGGTCGGAGCGCACCCGGTAGTCGATCTCCCGCACGCCGCGCGGCTCGACCCGGTCGAGCACGAACCTGGGGCGGACGCCCAGCGCGTACGGGACGGTGTCCTCGATGAGCAGCAGGCCGGTCGGCAGCCTGGTGACGTTCTCCAGCCGCAGGGTCACGGTGGCCTCGCCACCCACCTCGGCCCTGGGCGGGTCGAGGCGCCTGGCGCAGCTGAGCCGGTAGCGGGTCCGCGCCACCACCAGCGCGGCCAGCAGCGGCAGCGCCGTCACCAACACCCCGATCCTGAACAGGTCGTTCTCACCCAGGAAGAGCGCCATGAGCAGCGCCGCGATCCCGGAGGCGAGGAACGACCTGCCCCTGCTGGTCAGCGCCCGCAGTCCCGCCCTCACGACGCCCGGGTCTCCGGCACCGGCACGCGCCTGATCAGATCGGTCACCACCTGCTCGGGCAGGCGGCGCTGGCCCTGGGCCTCGACGCTGGGCAGCAGCCGGTGCGCCAGCACCGGAACGGCCAGGTCCTGCAGATCGTCCGGGATGACGTAGTCGCGTCCCGCCAGTGCCGCGTGCGCCCTGGCCGCCCTGACCAGCTGCAGCGTGGACCGGGGTGAGGCGCCCAGCCGCAGGTCGGGGGAGTGGCGGGTGGCCACGACCAGGTCGATGGCGTATTTCTTGACCGCCTGCGAGACGTAGACGCCGCGGACGGCCTCGATCAGCGCGCGCACCTCCGACGTCTTGGCCACCGGCTGCAGCTTGTCCAGCGGCGAGGTGCCGCCGTGCACGTCGAGCATCTCCAGCTCGGCCGTCGGCTCGGGGTAGCCCATGGCGACCCTGGCGGTGAAGCGGTCACGCTGCGCCTCGGGGAGGGGATAGGTGCCCTCCATCTCGATCGGGTTCTGGGTGGCGATCACCATGAACGGCGCGTCGAGCTCGTACGTCACCCCGTCCACTGTGACCTGGTGCTCCTCCATGCACTCCAGCAGCGCGGACTGGGTCTTGGGGGAGGCGCGGTTGATCTCGTCGCCGACGACGATGTTGGCGAAGACGGGTCCCGGCTTGAACTCGAACTCCCGGGTCTGCTGGTTGTACGCGCTCACGCCGGTGATGTCGCTCGGCAGCAGGTCGGGGGTGAACTGAACCCGGCGGACGGGACAGTCGATGGAACGAGCCAGCGCCTTGGCCAGCATGGTCTTGCCCACTCCTGGGACGTCCTCGATCAGGAGGTGGCCCTCGGCGAGCAAGACGGTCAGCGTGAGGCGGACGGCGTCACTCTTGCCCTCGATCACCGATTCGATCGCTTCCCGGATCCGGTGGGCTGTGGTGACCAGCTCGTCGAGCTGGGGAGGGACGTCATGGGTTACTGCCACCAGGCCTCCATGAGAAGTGCGACGGCTGTCCCGGGGTGCTTTGCGGGAGCCATGCCATTCCTTTTCATTGTGGTTACGACCCTACGACGCTGTGGGTTCTCGAGCGACATTTGTGGATATTCCAGGGAACCTGGGAGATGTTCCCGTTCTTGTCGCATGGCGGTGCGAATCCCGTGACAGAGCACCCCTCGAACCGCCCCACTTTCCCCCACCCCGACCATCGCGAAGGGTCTCGGCCCCTATTTCTTCGATCTTTTGAACCCTCGACACGCCCATGAGGGTTGACCGCGCGGCCACCGCGCTCCACCCGGCTCCATCGCGCTGACCTGCGGTAACGCAACGGAAACGAGTGATGAAGACGGTTCGAATCAGTTGACGGTGGGGAGAAGTGGAGTATGGTGGTGCGCAGTGGAGAGCCCGGTGCACCAGCGCTGAGCGCTTCGCAAGGCACGGGAGGTGGGGCCGGTGTTCCTCGGCACCCATCAACCGCGTCTGGACGACAAGGGACGGCTGTTCCTGCCGGCTAAGTACCGTGAGGAGCTGGCGGAGGGTCTTGTGATCACCAAAGGCCAGGAGCGATGCCTCTACGTCTTTCCTGTGGAGGAGTTCCAGCGCATTACCGAGGCTCTCAGCACCGCCCCGGTCACCGCCAAGGCGGTGCGTGACTACAGCCGCGTCTTCTTCGCCAGCGCGTCCGACGAGAAGCCAGACAAACAAGGACGCATCACGATCCCGCAGGGCCTGCGTCAATACGCCGGTCTGGACCGTGACTGCGTTGTCATCGGGGCCAACACCCGGCTGGAGATCTGGGACGCGGGGGCCTGGGACACCTATCTCAGCGACCAGGAGCAGGCGTTCGCCGATCTGTCGGAGGAGGTGCTGCCAGGGATCTTGTAGGAGTCACGGTCGATCCGTCGGTGATGTCGTTCGGCGAGGTCTCCACCCGCAACCACTGTCTGCCAACTGATGCACCTTCCCCGGTGTCAGAGGGCAGACGTCCACGAAGAGGGTGCGGATGGGGACCTGGCCGGACGGCGCCGGGTGGGGACCCAGGAATGACCACGATCGACCGATAAGCGCGTCATCCGCGAGCAAGGGCGCGAGAGGGGGGTTTGGAGATGGACGACAACGTCGGCACCGGCGGTCACGTTCCGGTGATGCTCGAGCGCGTTCTGGAGTTGCTCGGTCCCGCGCTGTCCGGGCCGGCACCGGTCGTCGTCGACGCCAACCTCGGCCTCGGCGGCCACTCGGAGGCCCTGCTCGCCGCCTACCCGGCGCTCCACCTGATCGGGATCGACCGCGACCCATTCGCGATCGAGTTCTCGACCCGCAGGCTGAGCCCGTACGCAGACCGGATCACCCTGGTCCACGCCTCCTCCGGCGACCTGGCCGAGGTGCTCGCCCACGCGGGGCGCACCACGATCGACGGAGCGCTGTTCGACCTGGGGGTCTCCTCGCCGCAGCTGGACGAGGCCGAGCGCGGGTTCGCCTATTCCTACGACGCGCCTCTCGACATGCGGATGGACACCTCGCAGGAGCTGACGGCGGAAACGGTGGTCAACACCTACTCCGCCGCGGAGCTGACCCGCATTCTGCGCGACTACGGCGAGGAACGTTTTGCTCCGCGTGTCGCGAGCCTGATCATTAAGGAACGGGCTAAAGAGGCAATAACCTCGACCAAGCGGCTAGCGGACATCGTTCGCGAGGCGATTCCCGCCGCTACTCGGCGCACCGGGGGAAACCCCGCCAAGAGGACTTTTCAGGCGCTGCGCATCGAGGTGAACGCGGAGCTGACCGCCCTGGAGGCGGCCCTTCCCGCGGCGCTCGACGCGCTCGCGCTGGGTGGGCGAGTCGTCGTGCTCTCCTACCACTCACTGGAGGACCGGCTCACCAAGCAGGCCCTCACGGCGCGAACCAGGGACACCAGCCCCCCCGGGCTGCCCGTCCCGCTGGAGGCTCATCAGCCCAGGTTCCGCATGCTGACGAGGGGAGCAGAGCTCCCAAGCGAAGAAGAGCTCGCCCGCAACCCGCGGGCGGCCTCGGCCCGGCTACGGGCGGCAGAGAGGATCCGTGTTGACCACTGAGCAGGAGACCGGCCGGGGTACGGCCGTCCGTCGCGCGGTGCCCAAGACGGGCACGCGCCGGTACGCGGCGCCGCACCAGTCCAAGCCGCGGCCCCGTCCTGACACGCGCCCTGAGACCGGCGGGACGGCGCCGGACGCCGAGCGGACGCGCACCGACGCCGGCCGCCGCGAGACGCGGGCGGGCGCCCGTGCCGTGCCGCGGCGCCCATCCGCGCGCCGCCAGCGCACGCCGTTCGTGCTGCTCGTCGTCGGGCTCATGTCCGGCGGCCTGGTCAGCCTGCTGTTGCTCAACACCATGCTGGCCAAGGACACCATCACCGACGCGACGCTGCGCGAGGAGATCGCGGTGGCCCGGCGGGAGAACGAGAAGCTCGAGCAGGAATACCAGCTCAAGACGCAGCCCGAAGCGATCGCCAAGCTGGCCGAGCAGCAGGGGCAGCAGCCCGACTGGGACAACGTCAACGGCTGGACCAGCGCCGGTGACCGGGTCGGCCGGGTGGACACGGAGCGGTGAGGGATTCAGGCGGCAGGGGGCAGGGTCCCGGCCGCGGCGCTGGCGGCGCCGGCTCTCAAGGAGGGCCAGGCGCCGCTCGTCGTACGCCGGGCGGCCCGGGACGGGCGGGGCGCCAAGGGGGCCCCGCCCGTTCTGACGGGGACCGTTCTGACGGGGCGGGCAGCCCGGCGCCGCCGGAGAACCCGCCGCGCCGGCCACGTAAGCGGCCCGATCCCCTGGACCTGCCGTTCGGGCACGACGACGCCGCTCGCGGGCGTCCCCCGCAGGACCCGGCCGACACTCCGCGAGAGTCCGGCGGCGCCCGCCGCTCCGACGCCGACCGTCCCCGTCCGGGTGGCTCCGACCGGAGCCGGCAGGACCGCGCGGACCGTTCCGGGTCCGACCGTTCCGGGTCCGACCGTTCCGGGTCCGACCGTTCCAGGAACGACCGCTCCAGGAACGACAGGCCTGCGCGCGTCCGGCGGGACGACGATCGCCTCCGCGCCCAGGACGATGGCATCCGCGCTCGACGCGACGGCGCCGACGACGACGCAGGCGTCCGCAGGCGTCCGCGCGACGGCGCCGACCCCGCGAAGGGCCGCGTCGCTCAGGGCCGCGACGGCGGCGACCGTCCACGGCGTCCCACCCCAGGGCGGGACGACCGGCTACGGGGCCGCGTTCAAGGGCGGGACGAGCGCGTGCGCGGGGACGGCGGCCCGTCCGACGCTGCGGCGCGCGGTCCCCAGGCGCGCCGGTCCCGGCAGGGCGACGGTCCGCGGAGCCGGTCCCCGCAGGACGACGGCCTCCGGCAGCGGGAGCGGCGGGAGGACGACCTGCGCGGTCGTGACAGGCGTGAGGACGACCTACGGGGCCGTGACAGGCATGGAGACGGGCCGCTGCGCCGGACGCAGACCGGGGGTTCCCGGTCCGAGCAGGTGCGGGGCCGTGAGCGGGTGGCGGCGCGTCGCGGCGGAGACGTGCCGCCACCCCGAGGACCCCGGCGGCCCCCCACACCTCCGCGCGCGCCCAGGCCGCCGCTGGTGCTGCGGCTGGGCAGCCCGCGCAGGCGCATCAACATCGGCCTCATCGGCATGACGTTCGTGCTGTCGATCTTCGCGGGCCGGCTGATCCAGATGCAGGGCCTGGACTCCAAGGTCTACGAGGCCGCCGCCGCGGATCAGCGCCAGCACACCGAGACCATCCCCGCCAAGCGCGGCTCGATCACCGACGTCAACGGCCACGACCTGGCCGTGACCATCGAGGCCCGAGAGCTGTCGATCGACCCGTCCAAGATCAGCGCCGACGTGCGCGGGAAGATCGCCACGATCCTGGCCAGGCAGCTCGGCAAGAGCGAGCAGGACATCGCTGCCAAACTGGCCAGAACGGACACCCGTTACCAGCGCCTGGCCACCGACGTCGACCCCGTCGTGGCCACCCGCCTGCTGCAGGCGGGCGTGCCGGCGCTGTCGGCCAAGAAGACCTACCGCAGGCTTTACCCGGCGGGCGATCTCGCGGGCAGCCTCATCGGCTTCGTCGGGGACGAGGGCACCGGCCTGGCCGGGCTCGAGCGGACCAAGAACACGCTCCTGGGCGGCCGCGACGGCGAGCAGCGGGTGGAGACCGGCCGCGACGGCCAGCGCATTCCGATGACCAGCAGCCAGCGCACCGCCCCCGAGGACGGCGGGGACATCCGGCTGACCATCGACCGCGACATCCAGTGGGCCGCCCAGAAGTCGATCGGCGAGCAGGTCCGGAAGGCCGGCGCGGACAGCGGCACCGTGATCGTCATGGACGTCCGGACGGCCCAGATCATCGCCATGGCCAACGCCCCTGAGCTCGACCTGAACAACTGGCGCAAGGCCCCCCAGTCCAGCCAGATCAACAAGGCCGCCGCCGACGTGTTCGAGCCCGGCAGCACCAACAAGGTGATCACCGCCGCCGCCGCGCTCGAGGCCCGTGCGGTGTCCCCCGGCACCGTGTTCCACGTGCCCGACCGGATCAGGTGCGCCGACCAGGTCCTGCGTGACGCCCATGCGCACAAGGCGGAGTCGATGACGTTCCGCCAGGCCATGGCCCAGTCCAGCAACGTGGCCACGATCATGGCCGCGCGGAAGGTCGGCAGCGCGCGCCTGTACCAGATGCTGAAGGCCTTCGGCTTCGGCGCCGAGCCGGGCGGCGGCGTGCCAGGCGCCGAGGCCGGCCTGCTGCCCGACTACAGGAAATGGTCCGGCAGCCAGAGCTGCACCGTCGCCTACGGTCAGGGTGTGTCGGTGACGGCGTTGCAGATGGCCAGCGTCTACCAGACCATCGCCAACGGCGGCGTCAAGGTCGAGCCGCAGATCATCGCGGGGACCACGGACGGCGAGGGGAGGTTCGTGCCCGCTTCCGCTGGTAAGCAGACCAGAGTGGTGAGCGAGACGACGGCCAAAGAGATCACGACGATGCTGGAGGGCGCGGTGGGCGAGGAGGGCACCGGCCAGCTGGCCGCCATTCCCGGCTACCGGGTGGCGGGCAAGACGGGCACGGCCAACCGCTACGACGCCGAGCTCGGTCGCTACGACGGCTACACTGCCTCCTTCGCCGGGTTCAGCCCGGCGGACAAGCCCAGGCTGGTGGTGCTGTCGGTGCTGCAGAACCCGAAGAACGGCCACTTCGGCGGGCAGCTGGCGGCCCCCGTGTTCAAGGATGTGATGACGTTCGCCATCAAGAGCAAGAAGATTCCTCCCACAGGCTCCGTCGTGCCGCCGGTGCGTACGGGCGCCGGACAGTGACCAGGGAAGGTACGCTGCCGCCGTGCGTCCCCCGTCCTCTATGCGTCCCACGACCAGCCCGCCCCGCCCGCTGACCGGGCTCGCGACCATGCTCGATGCCGATTCGGGCACCTCGCGCTCGCCACACGCCGCCCTGACCGGTGTCACCATCGACTCCCGCGACGCCAGACGCGGGGATCTCTACGTCGCGCTGCCTGGCAGCCGCGCCCACGGCGCCGCGTTCGCCGCCGAGGCGATGGCCGGCGGCGCGGTGGCCATCCTCACCGACAAGGAGGGGCGCGAGGCGGCCGTCGCCACCGGGCTTCCCGTCCTGATCGTGCCCGACCCGCGGGCCCTGCTCGGGCAGATCTCCAGCTGGGTCTACGGGCAGCCGGCCCATGACATCCAGATCCTCGGTGTGACCGGCACCAGCGGCAAGTCCACCACCACGTTCATGCTGGAGGCGGGCCTGCGGGCCGCCGGGCACCGGACGGGCCTGGTGGGCGGCGTCGAGATCCGCGCGGGCGACCTGCGCTTCCAGCCGACGCTGACCACGCCGGAGGCGTCGGTGCTGCACGGCCTGTTCGCGCTCATGCGCGAGGAGGGCGTCGGCGCGGCCGCCATGGAGGTCTCCAGCCACGCGCTCGCCCTCGGCAGGATCGACGGCGTCTACTACGACGTGGCCCTGTTCACCAACCTCTCCCAGGACCACCTCGACTTCCACAAGGACTTCGAGGACTACTTCGCCACCAAGGTGCGATTGTTCCAGCCGGAGCTGAGCCGCGTCGGCGTCACCAACATCGACGACCGCTACGGTCGTGAGCTGCTGGACCTGGCGAAGGTCCCGATGACGACGTTCTCGGCGCAGGGCGACCCGGAGGCCGCGTGGCGGGCGCTGGAAGTCAGGCTCGGCGCGGACGGCAGCGCGTTCCGCGTGGTCGGCCCGGGCGGCGTCGAGGCCGACGCGCAGATCGCGTTGCCGGGGCCGTTCAACGTCGCCAACGCGCTCGGGGCCATCGTCACCCTGGTCGAGGCGGGCGTGCCGCTGCAGACGGCCGTGCACGGCGTCGGCACGCTCATCGGCGTGCCGGGGCGCATGCAGCGCGTCACGACCGGCGAGGACGAGTTCCAGGCGATCGTGGACTACTCCCACAAACCCGGCGCCGTGGAATCGGTGCTGCGGTCCCTGCGTACCGTCACCGCGGGACGGCTCGTGATCGTGCTCGGTTGCGGTGGCGACCGCGATAAGGGCAAAAGGCCCATCATGGGCGAGATATCCGCGCAGTTGGCAGATGTGGCCATTTTCACGAGCGACAATCCCCGTTCGGAGGATCCGCTCGCCATCCTCGCGACGATGATGGAGGGAGCGCTCCGCGTTCCGCAGCACGACCGCGCTCATGTGATCATTGAGCCCGATCGCGCGGCCGCCATCGGCCTGGCGATCGCCGACGCCGGGCGCGGCGACGTGATCGTCGTGGCAGGCAAGGGTCACGAGCAGGGTCAGTACATGTCAGGCGAGGTGATCCCCTTCGACGACCGGGAGGTGGTCGCCGAGGCGATCGACGCACGCAAGGAAAGCAGGAAGCACCAATGATCCCGTTGCCTCTGGCCAGGATCGCCGAGATAACCTCGGGCGCCCTGTCGGGCATGGCCGATCCCCGCGCGGTGGTGCGCGGGCCCGTCGTGATCGACTCGCGGGCCGTAGAACCGGGATCGCTGTTCGTCGCCTTCAGGGGCGCGCGGGTCGACGGTCACGACTACGCCGCGCAGGCGATCCGGGCCGGAGCCGTCGCCGTCCTGGCCACCCGGCCGGTCGACGCGCCCGCGGTGATCGTGCCGGACGCCGCCGTCGCGCTGGCCGAGCTGGCCGCCGCCCAGGTCGCCGCGCTGCCCGACGCCACCGTGATCGGTGTGACCGGGTCGGCCGGCAAGACCAGCACCAAGGACCTGCTGGCCCGGCTGACCGCCCGGATCGGGCCCACCATCGCGCCGGTCGGCAGCTTCAACAACGAGCTCGGCCACCCGCTGACGGTGCTGCGCGCCGACGCCGGCACCCGGTTCATGGTGCTGGAGCTGGCCGCGCGCAACCTCGGCCACATCAAGGACCTGACCCGCATCGCGCCGCCGAAGATCGGCGTGGTGCTCAACGTCGGCACCGCGCACCTCGGCGTGTTCGGCGGCAAGGAGGCCATCGCCAAGGCCAAGGGCGAGCTGGTGGAGGCGCTGCCGCGCACCGGCGTGGCCGTGCTCAACGCCGATGACCCCTACGTGCGGGAGATGGCCGCGCGCACCGACGCGCGGGTCACGTACTTCGGGCGGGGCGAGGACGCGGCGATCCGGGCCGAAGAGATCGTCGTGGACGTCCGCGGGCGGGCCTCCTTCACGCTGCGCACCCCGTCGGGGGCCGCGCACGTGTCGCTGAAGCTGTACGGGGCGCACGCGGTCGACAACGCGCTGGCGGCCGCGGCGGCCGGATACGAGCTCGGGCTGCCCGTCGCCACGATCGCCGCGGAGCTGTCCGAGGCCACGCCGCGCAGCCGGTGGCGGATGGAGGTCACGGACCGGGCCGACGGGGTGATCGTGGTCAACGACGCCTACAACGCCAACCCGGACTCCATGCGCGCCGCCTTCGAGGCGTTCGAGGTGCTGGGGCGGGGGCGGCGGCGCTTCGCCGTCATCGCGGCGCTGCGGGAGCTGGGCGACGAAGGGCCCGCGCTGAACGCCGAGCTCGGCCGCATGGCCGGCGGCGCTGGCCTGACGGCTCTCATCGTGGCGGGCCCGGACGCCGAACCGGTCCTGCAGGGCGCCCACGCCGCAGTCCACGCGCCCGCACCAGGCGCCCCGCACACCCCCGGGCCCCAGGCCTCAGCCGCGCAGCACGCCCCCGGGCCCCAGGACCCGGCCGCGCAGCACGCTTCCGGCCCTCAGGGGCCGGCCGGGCCTGCGCCGGTGATACCGCCGCAGGGCGTGCCGGTGCCCGGTCCGCAGGGGTGGCAGGCGCCCGACGCCGGTGTGCCCCAGGGCCGGCAGGGACCTGAGGCCGGTAGAGCGCCGGCCGCGGGCGGGCCGTACGCCGGTGGGCCGCCGACCGTCGGTGGGCCGCCCGGAGGCGGGGGAGCGGCGCATCCGACGCGGATCGTGCACGTGCCCGACGCCGAGGCCGCGGCGGCCGAGCTGAACCAGTGGCTGCGCCCCGGCGACGCCGTGCTGATCAAGGGTCCGCGGGCGATGGGCCTGGAGCGGACGGCCGAGCTCCTGCTCGGAGGTGCCGCCCAGTGATCAACATCGTCATCGCCGGCGCGGTGGGTTTGATCATCTCGATGCTGGGCACCCCGCTGGCGATCAGGCTGTTCTCGCGGCGCGGCTACGGCCAGCAGATCCGCGAGGAGGGCGTTCAGGCCCACCACGGCAAGCGGGGCACCCCCACCATGGGTGGGACGGTGTTCGTGCTGGCCGCCCTGTTCGCCTACGCGGCCTCCCATTTCGCCACGCTCAGCGCGCCGACCGTGTCGGGCATGCTCGTGCTGTTCCTCATGACGGGGCTCGGCGCGGTCGGGTTCCTCGACGACTTCATCAAGATCTACAAACAGCGCAGCCTCGGCCTCCGCAGCGGCGCCAAGGCGCTCGGCCAGCTCGTCGTCGGCGCCGTCTTCGCCGTCCTCGTCGTACGCAACCCCAACGTCTACGGCATCACCCCCGCCGAGACCCGCGTGTCGTTCCTGCGTGACATCGGCCCGTCGATCGGCATCGTCGGCTTCACCATCTGGGTCCTCATCATGATCGTCGGGTTCTCCAACGCGGTGAACCTCACCGACGGTCTCGACGGCCTGGCCAGCGGCGCGTCCGGGGTGGTGCTGGGCGCGTACGTGCTGATCGGCAACTGGCAGCTGCGCAACAACTGCATCGACCAGCTCGGGCCCAACTGCTACTGGGTGCGCGATCCGCTCGACCTGGCCGTGGTGGCGGCGGCCGTGCTCGGGGCCCTGATCGGTTTTCTGTGGTGGAACGCCCCGCCCGCCCGGATCTTCATGGGCGACACCGGCTCGCTGGCGCTCGGTGGCGTGCTGGCCGGACTGGCCATCGCCACCCGTACCCAGCTGCTGCTGATCATCCTTGCCGGGCTGTGCGTGATCATCACGCTGTCGGTGATCATCCAGGTCGGGTTCTTCAAGATGACCCGCAAACGGGTGTTCAGGATGGCGCCGCTGCAGCACCACTTCGAGCTGAAGGGCTGGGCGGAGACCACGATCGTGGTCCGCTTCTGGCTGATCGCGATGTTGTGCGCGGCGCTCGGGCTCGGCCTGTTCTATGTCGAATGGATGCCCAAGCCATGAGCGTGACCTGCGTCGCCGGGCTCGGCGTCTCCGGCACCGCCGTGGCGAGGGTGCTGGCCGAGCGCGGCGAGCACGTCGTGGTCGTGGAGGCCAAGGCGGGGGAGCCGCAGCTCGCCGCCGCGGCCGAGCTGGCCAGGCTCGGCGTCGAGACCCGGTTCGGAGAGATGGCGCTGCCGGAGGGCGTCACCCGGCTCGTCACCACGGGCTGGGCGCCGCACCACCCGCTCATCGCCGCGGCGACGAAGGCCGGGGTCGAGGTCGTGGGCGAGGTGGAGCTGGCCTGGCGGCTGCGCCCGGCCCAGGCGGCCACGTGGCTGGCGCTGACCGGCACCAACGGCAAGACCACCGCCGTGCGCATGCTCACCTCCATCCTGCTCGCCGCCGGCCACAAGGCCCTGGCCGTGGGCAACGTGGGCGTTCCTGTGGTACGCGCCGTCGGCGAGCCGTACGACGTGCTGGCCGTCGAGCTGTCCAGCTTCCAGCTGCACTGGTCGAGCACGCTTGCCCCGCACGCCGCGGCCATCTTGAACATCGCGCCCGACCACCTCGACTGGCACGGCTCCATGGAGGCGTACGCCGCCGCCAAGGGCCGCATCTACGAGCGCGCCGGCACTGTGATCTTCAACGCCGACGATCCCGAGGCGACCCGGCTGGCCGCGCCCTACCCGGGGGCCGTCGGGTTCACCCTCAGGGTGCCCAAGCGCGGTGAGGTCGGCGTCGTAGAGGACCTGCTGGTGGACCGGGCGTTCGTGGCCGACCCGGTGGAGGCGGCCGAGGAGCTGGCGACGCTGGAGGACGTGCGGCCGTTCGCGCCGCACAACGTGGCCAACGCCCTGGCCGCCGCCGCCCTGGCCCGCTCCCTCGGCGTCCCGTCCGAGGCGGTGGCACGCGGCCTGCGGGACTTCACGCCCGACCCGCACCGCCTGTCCCACGTCGACAGGATCGGCGAGGTGGACTACGTCGACGACTCCAAGGCCACCAATCCGCACGCCGCCGCGGCGGCGCTGGCCTCGTACCCGTCGATCGTGTGGGTGGCGGGCGGCCAGCTCAAGGGCGCCGACGTCGACGATCTCGTACGCCAGGCCGCTCCCCGGCTGCGCGGCGCGGTGCTGCTCGGCGTCGATCGAGCCATGATCGCCGAAGCCATCGCGCGACACGCCCCGAATGTCCCCGTCGTGGACATCGCTGATCGGGACACTGGTGCGATGGACAGAGTCGTCATCGAAGCCGCCCGCCTGGCCTCGCCGGGCGACACCGTGCTGCTCTCCCCGTCGGCGGCCTCCCTGGACATGTTCGCCGGCTATCCCGCGCGAGGGGAGGCCTTCGCGCGTGCCGTACACGAGCTGAGGCGGCGACGTGAGCACGACCGCTGAGGAGAAGCCGGGCGCCGCGCAGAGGTCCGGCAGCCCGCTCCGCGAGCAGCTGGCCGCGCTGAAGGAGCTGCTCGAAAAGCCGCTGACCACCTACTACCTCGTCATCATGTGCAGCGCGCTGCTGCTGGCGCTCGGGCTGATGATGGTGTTGTCGGCCTC
The DNA here is from genome assembly GCF_052245915.1 of Nonomuraea sp. 10N515B. Lineage (NCBI taxonomy): Bacteria > Bacillati > Actinomycetota > Actinomycetes > Streptosporangiales > Streptosporangiaceae > Nonomuraea > Nonomuraea sp. 10N515B. The sequence goes on along the minus strand of NZ_JBQQBQ010000023.1, from coordinate 45,803 downwards.
CAGTATCGAGGCGCTGCAGAAGACCGGCAGCCCGTTCTCGTGGTTCATCAAGCAGTCGCTGTCGGCCGCGGTCGGCGTGCCCCTCATGTACGCCTGCGCGCGCCTGCCGGCCAAGTTCTTCCGCTGGGCCGGCTACCCGCTGATGGCGCTGTCGATCATCGCGCTGGTCATGGTGCTCTTCATCGGCTCGTCCGAGCTGGGCGCGCAGAGGTGGATCTACCTGCCCGGCGGGCTGACCATCCAGCCGTCCGAGCCGGCCAAGCTCGGGCTCGTGCTGTGGGGCGCCGACCTGCTGGCCAGGCGGGCGCGGCAGGGCCGGATCGAGTGGCGGCAGATGCTGATCCCGCTCATGCCGGGCACCGTGCTCCTGGCCGTGCTCGTCATGCTGGGCCGCGACCTGGGCACCACGCTGGTACTGTTCATGATCTTCCTGGCGCTGCTGTGGGTGGTGGGGGCGCCGGTCAAGCTGTTCGGCGGCCTCATGGCTCTGGCGATGCTGGCCGCGATCATCATGATCAAGGTGGAGCCGTACCGGATGGCGCGCATCGGCGCTTTCCTCGACCCGTGGGCCGACGCGCAGGGCGCCGGCTACCAGGCCGTGCAGGGGCAGATCGCGATGGGCTCGGGCAGCTGGTTCGGGCTCGGGCTGGGCAGCAGCCGGCAGAAGTGGAGCTGGCTGCCGCACGGCGAGAGCGACTTCATCTTCGCCATCGTCGGTGAGGAGCTCGGGCTGATGGGCACGCTGATGGTCGTGGCGCTGTTCGGGCTGCTGGGCTATGCGGGGTTGCGGGTCGCGGTGCGGGTCAACGACCCCTTCGTCAGGCTGGCGGCCGCCGCCATGGTGGCCTGGATCGTGGGGCAGGCCACTGTCAACATGGGCGCGGTGCTCGGCGTGCTGCCGATCACCGGCATCCCCCTCCCACTGGTCTCCTACGGCGGATCCGCGCTGCTGCCCACGCTCGCGGCGCTCGGCATGCTGGTGTCGTTCGCCAAACGCGAGCCGGGCGCGAAGGAGGCCTTGGCGGCCCGTGGCCCCGGACCCGCCGCCCGGGCCCTAAGCTGGCTTGGCCTGGGAGGTACGACCAGACGCCGAGTGACACGTTAGGGAGTGACCGAGATGAGGGTGGTCCTCGCCGGTGGCGGGACGGCCGGGCACATCGAGCCCGCGCTCGCCCTTGCGGACGCGCTGCGCCGTCTAGACCCCAGCATCGGCATCACCTGTGTGGGCACCGAGCGCGGCTTGGAGACGCGGCTCGTGCCGGCCAGGGGCTATGAGCTGGAGCTGGTGCCGGCCGTGCCGCTTCCAAGGGCGATCACCCCGAGCCTGCTCACTGTCCCTGGCAGGCTCGCAGGCGCGATCAACGCCACGGCCGGCATAATCGACCGCGTCAAGGCCGACGTGCTGGTCGGCTTCGGCGGTTATGTCGCAACTCCAGCCTACCTGGCGGCCAAGCGGCGTGGCCTGCCGATCGTCGTCCACGAGGCCAACCCGCGGCCCGGCCTCGCCAACCGGCTGGGCGCCCGGCTCACCGAGCACGTGTTCACCGGCTTTCCCGACGCCGCGCTGCCCAAGGCCGAGTTCATCGGCACCCCGCTGCGCCGCGAGATCGTCGGCCTCGACCGGCTGTCGATGGGCGACAAGGCCCGCTCCTGGTTCGGCCTGGAGAACGACCGGCCCACGCTGCTGGTGTTCGGCGGCTCGCAGGGGGCCAGGTCGCTCAACCAGGCTGCGCTGGCCGCGGCGCCGGTCCTGCGCCGGGCGGGCGTGCAGGTGCTGCACGTGCTCGGCCCGAAGAACACCGTGGAGCGCGAGCCGCCGCCCGGCGACCCGCAATACGTGCTGCTGCCCTACGTCGACCGCATGGACCTCGCCTACGCGGCCGCCGACGTGGCGCTGTGCCGCAGCGGGGCGCTGACGTGCGCCGAGCTGACCGCGGTCGGGCTGCCGGCGGCCTACGTGCCGCTGCCGCACGGCAACGGCGAGCAGCGCATCAATGCCGAGCGCATCGCCCGGGGCGGCGGCGGCCTGATGGTCGACGATGCCGGCCTGTCACCCGATTGGATCATCCAGAACGTGCTGCCCATGCTCCACGACCCCGAGCGGGTCGCCGCCATGTCGGAGGCCGCCTCCCGGCTGGGGCGCAAGGACGCCGATATCATGCTTGCCAGGAAAGTGTTGGAGATAGCCCGATGAGTCTCGTCAAGCTGGTCGATCCCGTCCGCGTCGAAGATCTGGGACGCGTGCACTTCATCGGTATCGGTGGCGCGGGCATGTCCGGCATCGCCCGCATCCTGCTCAAGCGGGGCGTGCGCGTGTCGGGCAGCGACGCGCGCAGCTCCGAGCTGGTCACCGAGCTGCGCGAGCTGGGCGCCACCGTGCACATCGGCCACGCCGCCTCCCACATCAGGGACGTCGACACCGTGGTCGTCTCGACCGCCATCCGCGACTCCAACCCGGAGCTGGGCGAGGCGCTCAAACAAGGGCTGCGGATCATCCCACGGGCGGCCGCGCTGGCCTCGGTGATGGCCGGGCGCACCGCCGTGGCCATCGCCGGCACCCACGGCAAGACCACCACGACCTCGATGCTGACCGTGGCGCTGCAGAAGTGCGGCGCCGACCCGTCCTACTGCGTGGGCGGCCAGCTCGTCACCACCGGGCTCGGCGCCGACGACGGGCAGGGCACGGTGTTCGTGGCCGAGGCCGACGAGAGCGACGGGTCGTTCCTCATGCTGGCGCCCGACATCGCGGTGGTGACCAACGTCGAGGCCGACCACCTGGACAACTACGGCGACCCGCGGGCCGTGCACGACAGCTTCGCCAGGTTCGCCGACCGGGTCGGGTCGCTGCTCATCGCCTGCGCCGACGACCCCGGCGCGGCGGAGGTGGCCCGCATGGCGCGGGAGCGGGGGCTGCGGGTCAAGACCTACGGCGTCGAGGGCGAGGACTACCGCGTGAGCGGCATCCGGCCCGACGGGTTCGGGACCGTGTTCGAGATCGAGGGCCGGGGCACCGTGCGGCTGGCCGTTCCCGGGGCGCACAACGCGCTCAACGCCGCCGCGGCGCTCGCCGTGGCCGACGAGCTGGGGCTGCCCTTCGAGGAGATCAGAGAGGGGCTGGGGGCCTTCACAGGGGCCAAGCGGCGGTTCGAGGCCAAGGGCGAGTCCGGCGGGGTCGCCGTGTTCGACAGCTACGCCCATCATCCGACCGAGTTGGCCGCCGATCTTCGGGCCGCCCGCGACGTGGTCGCCTCCTACTCCGGCACCGGGCGGGTCATCGCGATCTTCCAGCCGCATCTCTACTCGCGCACCCGGTTCTTCGCCGAGGAGTTCGGCGCGGCGCTCGGGCTCGCCGACGAGGCCATCGTGCTCGATGTCTACGGCGCCAGGGAGGATCCCGAGCCCGGGGTGTCCGGCGCGATGGTGGCCTCGCGGGTGCCGCTGCCGGCCGAGCGGGTGGCGTACGCCCCGGACCGGGCCGCGGTGCCGGCGCTGGTGGCCGAGCGGGCCCGGCCCGGCGACATCGTGCTCACGATGGGGGCGGGCGACGTCACGGAGCTCGGCCCGCAGATCGTCGCCCAGCTGTCCTGAGACCTCATCCCACCGCCCGGGCCGGCGGGGGCCCGGAAGTCACTCCAGGGCGCCGGAACCGGCGGCTGGAAGACGCCGTGGGCCCCGCCTGCATCCCGGCGTGGCGCGCGGCGTCACGCCGTACTCGGGAGTAGGTTCGGTGCCGACACGGCAGGAGGGCGATGAAGGCGCGGACGGCGTTCCTGGTGCTGCTGACTGCGGGGGTGGTGGGCACGGCCGCATGGCTGGTGTTCTTCTCGCCCGTGCTGGGCGTGCGCTCGATCGAGATCGTGGGAAATCTCACAGTGCCCAGCGAGCGGATCAAACAGCAGGCCGGGGTGGCGGACCTCCACCCGCTCGCCACGGTCGACCTCGCCGGCGTCCAGAGCCGCGTGCTGGGCATCAGGCAGCTCGCCGGCGCGAAGGTCGACCGGGTCTGGCCGGGCACGCTCAAGATCGAGGTGGTCGAGCGGGAGCCCGTCGCCGTCATCCCCGCCGGCGGCAGGTTCGCCGTCGTGGACAAGCAGGCCGTGGTGATCGAGGTGGCCTCCGCCGCCCCGCCGCTGCTGCCGCTGCTCAAGGTGGACCGCCCCGCCGCGGGCGACCCGGCCTTGATGGCGGCGCTGGAGGTCATCGAGGCCGTCCCGGACGAGGTGGCCCCGAAGGTCAGGCAGGTGCGCGCGGGAACGGCCGAAGGGGTGACTCTCGAGCTGTCCGACGGGCGTTCCGTCGTGTGGGGCGGCCCGGACCGTCCCGAGGAAAAGGGTCGCATCCTGGCCTCGCTTCTCAAACGAGAAAAGGCCACGGTGTACGACGTCAGCTCCCCGGACGTGGTGACCCTGAAGTGATCAAGAGTTGTCAGGGTCTGGCAAGTCCGCGGCAAGGGCATGGCCGAGCCTGTGCGAGGTGGGGGTCGCGGCGTGAGAGCCTAAAGTCGGAGGTTGGGCAGAGGAGAGCTCCGACCAGGCGCGACTTCGGAGCGAAACGGACAGCCCGCGACACGCCGGACGTGCTTGCGGCGCGGTTAGTTGACCCGCCAGGTAGGGGGCTCCTACTGTCCGTATCAATCATCAGGTTGACATAAATCTAAATCTCAACCTGAGGTTGAGAGTTACCCGAACTGACAAAAGCGGAGACAATCCGCACCGAAATGGCAAGTCAACGAGCGGAAAGGCCCCTCGTCGTGGCAGCACCGCAGAACTACCTCGCGGTCATCAAGGTCGTCGGCATCGGCGGCGGCGGAGTCAACGCCGTCAACCGGATGATCGAGGAGGGACTCAAGGGCGTCGAGTTCATCGCCATCAACACCGACGCCCAGGCGCTGCTGATGAGTGACGCCGATGTGAAACTCGACGTGGGCCGCGAGCTCACGCGCGGGCTCGGCGCGGGCGCCAATCCCGACGTCGGGCGCAAGGCGGCCGAGGACCACCGCGAGGAGATCGAGGAGGTCCTCAAGGGGGCCGACATGGTCTTCGTCACGGCGGGCGAGGGCGGCGGCACCGGCACCGGCGGAGCGCCCGTGGTGGCCAACATCGCCAGGTCGCTCGGCGCCCTCACCATCGGCGTCGTGACCAGGCCGTTCAGCTTTGAGGGCCGCCGCAGGGCCATGCAGGCCGAGGCCGGCATCGAGACGCTGCGCGACGAGGTCGACACGCTGATCGTGATCCCCAACGACCGGCTGCTGTCGATCTCCGACCGGCAGGTGAGCGTGCTCGACGCCTTCAAGGCGGCCGACCAGGTGCTGCTGTCCGGTGTGCAGGGCATCACCGACCTCATCACCACCCCCGGTCTGATCAACCTGGACTTCGCCGACGTCAAATCGGTCATGTCCGGCGCCGGCTCGGCGCTCATGGGCATCGGCCACGCCCGCGGCGACGACCGCTCGGTGGCGGCCGCCGAGATGGCGGTCTCCAGCCCGCTGCTGGAGGCCAGCATCGACGGCGCGCACGGCGTGCTGCTGTCCATCGCGGGCGGCTCGGACCTGGGCATGTTCGAGATCAACGAGGCGGCCCAGCTCGTGTCCATGGCCGCCGCGCCCGACGCCAACATCATTTTCGGCACGGTCATCGACGACGCGCTCGGCGACGAGGTGCGCGTGACGGTGATCGCGGCCGGCTTCGACGACGTGCCCGGTCCGGCCGAAAAGCAGCTGCCGCGGCCGGCCGGCCGCCCCGCCGCGTCGCCGCCTCCCGCGCCGCCCGTGTCCTCGCCCGTACGCCCGAGCGTGTCGTCGCCCAGCGTGAAGTCCGAGCCGCCCCCGCTGCGCCCTGAGCCGCGCGCTGAGGTGCGTTCGGAGCCCCGGCCCGACTTCAGGCCGGAGCCGCGTCCCGAGCCCCGTCCTGAGGCTCGTGCGGACTTTCGCCCCGAGCCCAGGAGTGAGTTCAGGCCCGAGCCGCGTCCCGAGCCCGTGCGCCCCATGGAGCCGGTGCAGGCGGTCGCCGAGCAGGACGACGACGAGCCGCCGGCGGACGGGCCGTCCGGCCCGGTCTCGATCCCGCGGCCCACGCCCGAGCCCGCCAACCCGCCCACGCCCATCACCTCCCGCATGTCGGAGCCCGCCAAACGTCCGCGCGTGATCTTCGAGGAACAGGAAGAGGAACTCGACGTTCCCGACTTCCTCAAGTAGCACGGAGACCCGACGCCGCTCCCCCAGGGATACGGGAGCGGCGCGCTCATGTGCTGCGAGAGCCGAATCGGGAGGGAGACTCACGTGAGAAGGGATGAGATCGCGGCCGGGCTCGCCGAGGTCGACGCGCGCATCGCGGCGGCCTGCCGGGCGGTGGGCCGCGACCGCGGAGAGGTCACGCTGATCGCCGTCACCAAGACCCGGCCGGCCGAGGACGTGCGCATCCTGGCCGAGCTGGGCGTGCGCGACATCGGCGAAAACCGCGACCAGGAGGCCGCGTCCAAGGCCGCCGAGCTCGCCGACCTCTCGCTGACCTGGCACTTCGTGGGCCAGCTCCAGACCAACAAGGTCCGCTCCGTGGTCGGGTACGCCGACGTGGTGCACTCCGTGGATCGCCTCAGGCTGGTGGAGGCGATCAGCAGGGAGGCGGTGCGCCAGGGCCGCAACGTCGGGTGCCTGGTGCAGGTCGCGCTCGACGACGACCCGGCCAGGGGCGGGGCACGGCCCGCCGACGTGCTCGAGCTCGCCGACGAGGTGGCGCTCGCCGAGGGCGTGTGGCTGGGCGGCGTCATGGCGGTGGCGCCGCTGGGCGAGGAGCCCGCCAAGGCGTTCGCCAGGCTGCGTGACATCGCCACCCGGGTGCAGGAGCAGCACCACCGCGCCACGATGGTCTCCGCGGGGATGAGCGAGGACCTCGTGGAGGCGATCGCCTACGGCGCGACACACGTGCGGGTCGGTACGGCGTTGCTCGGCCGCCGCAAGCCCTTCGTCAGGTAATGTCCCCTCAAGTGGGTCTTCAGGTCCATGATCAGGTAGAGGTCGATCGGCGGTGAGCTCCAAGGGGGTACGGCTACCGCCTCGGAGCCCGGCGACGGGTCCCGAGCGAGGGCGACCATGAGCAGGAGGACGACGTAGCGATGGCCGGCGCGATGCGCAAGATGGCGGTCTACCTCGGTCTCGTGGAGGACGACCGCTACGAGAGGTATGAGACCTACCCGGACGATTACGCCTACGAGGACGAGGCGCAGCGGACCGGCGAGGAGCGGGCCGTGGCGGTCCAGGACCGCGACGACGAGCCCGACGCCGGGGTCCCCGCGCCCAGACCCGCCACGACGATCGTAGAGCGCCGCACGACGGACCTGGCCCGGATCACGACCCTCCACCCGCGGACTTACAACGAGGCGCGCACCATCGGCGAGCACTTCCGCGACGGCACTCCTGTCATCATGAATCTGACCGAGATGGTTGACAGTGACGCAAAACGGCTCGTCGATTTCGCGGCAGGTCTTGTCTTTGGCCTACACGGCAGCATTGAACGTGTTACGAACAAGGTATTCCTGTTGTCCCCTGCCAATGTCGAGGTGACTGCCGAGGACAAGGCCCGAATCGCGGAACGCGGGTTCTTCAATCAGAGTTAGAGTCTCTGTATGTCTATCGCACCCAACCCGGTCTCGCCGAGACCGGACGGGCACATCAGAAGTGGAGGCGCGGCCGGGCCGTGGGGATCATAGGTCAGATCTTGGTCGTTGTCCTGTCTCTCTACTTGGTGCTGCTCATCGGCAGGATGATCTTTGAGACGGTGCAGGCCTTCGCCCGCCAGTGGAGCCCGTCGGGCGTCGTCCTGGTGCTCGCGGAGGCCACATACACCGCAACCGACCCACCACTCAAGTTCCTCCGCCGTTTCATTCCGCCGCTCCGGTTGGGTACGGTGGCCTTTGACCTAAGCTTCACTGTCCTGTTCATCGTCGTCCTGATCTTGATTCAGATCGCGGGGGCGCTGCGATGACGGGGCCGGTGTGGCGCCGGTCGTGATCCAACTCGTGTCCGCGCTGAAGTGATTCGGGTTGCCGTCCCTCCGGACAGACTCCCCAAGCGCGCCAAGGAGACCAAAAAATGCCGCTGACGCCCGCTGATGTGCGGAACAAGCAGTTCAGTACCACCCGGCTGCGGCCGGGCTACGACGAGGAAGAGGTCGACGCCTTCCTCGACGAGGTGGAGGCTGAGCTCGACCGCCTGATCCAAGAAAACGAGGAGCTTCGCGCGAAACTGGCCGAGTGCCTGCGCGGGAAGGTGCCGGGCGGCATGAACATGCCCATGGCCTCGGCTCCGGTTCAAGAGCAGCCCAAGCCCGAGATGATGGCGCCGCCGCAGCCGGAGCCCATGCGGGCCCCCGAGCCGCCGCCGGTGCAGCAGCCGGTCCCCGTGGCCATGAGCATGCCTCCCGCTGAGGACAACATGGACACCGCGGCCCGCGTGCTCGCGCTTGCCCAGCAGACCGCCGACCAGGCGATCTCCGACGCCCGCCGGGAGGCGGACGAGACGGTGACCCGCGCCCGCCGCGAGGCCGACGAGATCCTCACCAAGGCCCGCCGCCAGGCCGAGCAGGTCATCGGCGACGCGCGCGCCCGCGCCGAGACGCTCGAGCGCGACGCGCAGGAGCGTCACCGCCAGGCGATGGGCTCGCTGGTGCAGACCCGCGACGAGCTCGAGCGGAAGGTCGAGGAGCTGCGCAGCTTCGAGCGTGAATACCGCAGCCGGCTCAAGCTCTACCTGGAAAACCAGCTCGCCGAGCTCAACGTCTCGGCCGAGGGCAGCGGTGGGTTCCCCGTCATGACCGGTGGTCCGCAGGGTCAGGCTCCCGCCATGTCGCACGCTGTGCAGGGTGGTCAGCAGCCTCTTCCCGGCGGCCCCAACCCGTTCGGCGGCGAGGGCCCCCAGGGCGCCTTCCCCGGCGGTGACGGTTCGCACAACGACCGCCGGTAAAGTAACGGGTCACGGCGAAGGGAGCGGAGCTCCCGAGCCAGTGAGAGTAGGACCTGTCACTCGAAAGAGCCCTCTGTGATCCTTATCAGTGCTGGTTTGGTGCTCGCGGCAGTCGTGCTGCTGATCGCGGGCTTCGTACTGGCGAAGCCGTTCCTGATCATGTGGTCCATCGTGGTCAGCGTGCTGTCCGCGCTGTTCCTGGTGATCGGGGCCTTCCTGCGGCGTCACGAGCTTTTCCCCGGTGGTGGGCAGGCCGCTGCGCCGGCCACCCCTCCGGCAGGGCTCCTGCCGCCCGGCTTGCCGTACAACCAGACCGGTCCTGTGGCTCACCAGCCGCCCCCTCAGCAGCCGCGTCCGCAACCGCCGCAGCGGACGGTGACCGTGCCGGCCACCGCCCCGCGCCGCCCCCCGGCAGGCGGCCTCGCGCCGGACGCGATCGTGCTGGTGATCCCCGGACGCAAGCGCTACCACGTGGCCGGCTGCCGCCAGCTGGCCGGGCGGGAGCACGAGGAGCTCACTCATGAGGAGGCACGCGAGGAGGGCTTCACGCCCTGCACGACGTGCCTTCCTGACGCAGCGCTCGGTGGACGGCAGCTGCCGCCTGCCGCCGACCCCGAGCCCGCTGCGGCGCCGCCCTCCGCGTTCGCCGCGGAGAGCCGGGCCCAGACCGCCGCGGAGAGCCGGGCCCAGACCGCCGCGGAGAGCCGGGCCGAGACCGCCGGGGAGACTCGCGATCTGCGTCCGCCGGTCGCTCCGCCGAAGCCCGACACGAAGGCTTCCACCCCCAGCCCGGAGCCCGCCGCCGCCCACGAGGAAGGCGCCGCCGGGTGGTTCGGCAGGCCGGCCGCCGCATCCGCCGGCCAGGCCCACTCCTCCGCCGCCGCCTCGGAATCCGAGGACGAGCAGGCGGAGACCCAGACCTCCATTTTCCGGCCGCCGCCGAACGCGCTCAGGTCCGAGTCGCCATCTTCGGGCCCGACGAGCCGCCCATCGTCCGGCGAGCCGTCACAGGCGTCCGGCACATCGCCCGCATCCGGCAGCGCGCCTTCCAAGCCGGGTGCCGGGCCCTCCCGGCCCGCTGGCGACGCCCGGACTCCCGCTGATAAGTCCGACACATCTTCCGCCGGCAAGACAGGGACTCCTGCCGCCAAGGGCGGCCCGTCCACAGGCAAGGGCGACACGCCCGCCGACGAGACCGGGCCCGCCGCGGACGGCCCCGGACCGGGCGCGGGCAAGGCCGCGGCACCCGAGGGCGTGACCGAGCCTTCCCTCCGCCGCCCGGGCCAGCCGGCGCCGTCCACCGGCAAGCCTGACGCGCCCGGGGGTGGACCAGGAGAGACGGTCGCCAACCTCAGGCAACCTGGAAGGCCCGTGTGGTCCCAGAGTCCTGCCGAGGACGACGACTCGGGGCCGTCCACGGCTCCACAGCCGCGTGTGCCTTCTTCTGCGGCGCCTGCCCGCCCAGGGGGTCCGGGGGCACCGGGAGGGTCTGCTGGATCGTCTCAGCGTCCTTCTGGGGGTCTTTCCGGGGCCGCCAAGATGTTCGGGCCCGCGCAGCCGGAGGAGGAAGTGGTGCTGGAGCGGCCCGCCTCCTCAGCCGAGTCGGAGGCCAAGCCCCAGGGACCGCTGCCCCCGGGGTCCACCGCCTTCGCCAGGTCCTCGAAGGAACGGCCGTCCGGCACAGGCGCGTCCAGCGCGGGTGCGAAGGCCGACCCTCCCAGGACCGGTGCTCCCGCGAAATCGCAGACCTCAGGGGCCAAGACCGAGGCCGCGGGTTCGAAGGGCGGCGACGAGCCTGCCGCCGCTTCCAAGGACGAACGCTCCGGCACGGTGAAGGTCATCGTCGGCACGCGCCGTTACCACAGCACCGCCTGCCCGTTGATCAAGGGTGCGGGTGAGTCCGGCGTGGAGACGATGACGCTCGCCGCAGCAGAGGCGGCCGGGCTGACAAGCTGTTCGGTCTGCCAGCACGACCGGGAAACGGTCGCCTGAGCAGCCGCGCTCGCCCGAGCGACGGCGCCATGAGATGGCAGCAGATCCGCTGCGGTCAGTAGCCGGCCAGGGCGCGCACCAAGCGACGAACGGCGGCGCGCGCCTCGACGGTTGCGCTCAGGTCAGGTAAGCGCGGACCTCCTCGAGCAGTCCGGTCAGGAAGGCGCGTTCCACGTCGTTGCCGGTCATGGCCAGGGCCTCCTCGTACGCCGCGATCGCCTCCTGCCACCGCCCCAGCCGGCGCAGGAAGTCGGCACGGGCCGCGCTGAGGTAGCCGTAGGTGGCCAGCACCGGTTCGTCGAGCAGCGGGGCGAGAGCGGCGAGGCCGGCCCGAGGGTCATCGCGGAAGCCGATCGCGACGGCGCGGTTCAACTCGACCACCGGGGACGGCCACAGGTCCCGCAGCACGTCGTACAGCCCGACGATCTCCGTCCAATCGGTGTCTTCCCAGGTCGCCGCCTCGGCGTGCACGGCGGCGATGGCCGCCTGCACGGCGTACCTCGTAGGCGCCTGCCGCAGCGATTGCGCCAGCAGCGCGGTGCCCTCAGCGATCTGCCGGGTGTCCCACCGCGTCCGGTCCTGATCGGCGAGCAGGACGAGGCGGCCAGTGCGGGACAGCCGGGTGTTCCGGCGCGCGTCGGTGAGCAGCATCAGCGCGAGCAGGCCGGCGACCTGGCCGTCGCCCCGCAACAGCTGGTACAGCGTGCGGGCGAGGTGGATGGCACCATCCACCAGGTCCTGGCGCACGAGCTGCGCACCGACGGGTGCGGCATGGCCGGTGGTGAACACCAGGTGCACCACGTCCAGGACGGCACTGACCCGCTCGGGAAGATCGGTACGCGCGGGAACCCGGTACGGGATCCGGGCCCTGCTGATCTTCTTTTTGGCACGCGTGATCCGCGCCGCCATGGCGGACTCCTGGACCAGGAACGCCCGGGCCACCTCGGCCGTGGACAGGCCGCACACCAACCTCAAGGTCAGCGCCACTTGCGCGTCGCGGGACAGCGCCGGGTGGCAGCAGGTGAAGATGAGGCGTAGCCGGTCGTCGTCGACCACCGGCGGGTCGTCACAGTCTTCCGGCCCGGCCACGACGTCGTCCACGACGAGCGACGGCAGCGCCGATCGGAGCACGGACTCCCGCCGCAGCAGGTCCTTCGCGCGGTTGCGCGCGACGGTGGTCAGCCAGGCGCCAGGCCGGGCAGGAACACCGCTGGTGGCCCAGGTGCGCAGCGCGTGCGCGTACGCGTCCTGCGCGCACTCCTCGGCAAGGTCGAGATCGCGCACGACACGCACCGTCGCGGCGAGCACCCTGGCCCACTCGCGACGGTGCGCCTGCGCGATCGCCTCGTTGACGTCGACGTCAGCGGCGGAACCGCGCTCGTGTTCGGTCACGCGGTCAGCTCGCCTCGCGGATCGGCCGGATCTCGACCCCGCTGTGCGCCGCGGACACCTCGGGCAGATTCTCGGCGAGCGCGATCGCCGCGTCGAGGTCCGGCGCCTCCACCAGGTAGTAGCCGCCCAGCACCTCCTTGGTCTCCAGGAACGTCCCGTCGGTCGGCGTGGGCCGGCCACTGATGGTGCCGCGCAGGCAGGTCGCGGTGGTGGATGACTCCAGTTCGTGACCGCCGAGTATCGCGTCACCGGCCGCCGCGGCGAAGGCGGCGTGGCAGGCGTGAAGGTCCTTGATCTCCTCCGGGGACCTCGCCTCCCAGAGTCGCTCGTCCCCGTAGATGAGGAGCAGGTATTTCGCCATCTCAGACATCCAATCGCTCCGAGGCCTGTTTGGCCCGACTACCTATACGACGAACGAGGCGGTCGCGAATCGATGCGCCCTCACCGTATCCGTCGGACCGGCGCACCGCGTCCGGTCCTGCCACACGATGTTCTAAGGAGATCGACTCATGGTCGCCAGCAACCTTGTTCTGATCGCCGGGGCCGGTGGCGTGGGCCGAACAGTTCTCGGCCGCCTGCGTGCGCAGGACGTGCCGGTGCGCGCGATGGTCCGCCGCGACGATGATCGTGCGGCTCAGCTGCGCGCGCTCGGCGCGGAGGTCGTCGTGGGCGATCTGACCCGGCCCGAGAGCGTCGCGGCCGCACTGGCGGGTGTCGGGCGGATGTATTTCGCGATGCCCGTGTCGCCGGACCATCTGCTGGCGGCGACCGTGGTCGCCACCGTGGCGCGGGAGCACGGGGAGCTGGCCGGGCTGGTCGGTATGTCACAGATGACGGTGTCGCAGATGACCGCCACCAGCACCGCGGAGTCGCACCAACAGCGGCTGCACTGGCTGGCGGAGCAGGTCTTCGACTGGTCAGGCCTGCCAGTGGTGCACATCCGGCCGACGTCGTTCCTGGACAATCCGCTGTTCACCACGCTGGCGGCGCAATCGATCCGGGAGAACGGCACGATCGCGCTGCCGTTCGGCACCGGGCGCACCTCGCCGGTCGCCGTGGACGACGTCGCCCGGGTGGTCGCCACCGTGCTCCGCGACCCGGCTCCGCATGTTGGGCACGTCTACGAGCTGACCGGGCCGCGCACGGTCGACATGACGGAGATGGCCGAGGAGTTCTCACGGGCGTTGGGGCGTCCGGTGTCCTATGTGGACGTGCCGCTGGACCGGTGGCGAGCCGAGGTGCTCGCGAAAGCGGGCCTGCCGCCGCACACCGAACAGCACATCGCCACCATGGCCCGGCTCCACCGCGAGAACCGCTACGACCGCGCCTCCGACGACGTCGAACGCGTGACGGGCGTACCTGCCCAGACGATCGAGGCGTTCGTGGCCGCTCGCCGGGACTTCTACCTGGGCTGAGCCGCGCGGAAAGCTGGACGACCTGCCTGCCGATCGTTGACGACATCGACGTCGCACGCTCCGAGCTCATCGATCGAGGGGCCGACGTGGGTGAGGCGTTCCATGACGAGGGCGGGGTGTGGCCGGTGAGCCCGAAGCCGGCGCCGGGGGCGCGCCCGGATGGTGGGCGCGCCCTCGATGCCGTCAGGCGCGGCGGAGGCGGAAGGTCAGGGACAGGTCCTCGTCCACGTGGGACGGCAGGTCGTCCACGGTGCCCTCCGTGATCGTCGTCGCCAGGACCTCCTCAGCCACCACGTGCGGCTCGGCGCGCAGGGCCGCGGCCAGGTCCGGTGACGAGGTGGTCCACCACAGCTCGATCCTGTCCGTGATGGACAGGCCCGTCGCCTTGCGGGCCTCCTGGACCAGGCGGATGACCTCGCGCAGGAGTCCCGCGCGGCGCAGCTCGTCGGTGAGCTCCAGGTCCAGGGCGACCGTCTCGCCGGTGCCGGTGCCGATCGCGCCGGTCTCCACCGCCCAGCCCGTCCGGGGCTGCTCGTTGACGATCACGTCGTCCGGGCCGAGCATGATCTCGCCCAGCTCGTCCGCCTCCACCATGACCGTGCCGCCGGAGCGGAGAGCACGCGCCACCCGCGTCTGGTCGGCGGCGGCCACCGCGGCGGCCACGAGCTTGGTCTGGGAGCCGAAGCGCTTGCCCAGGGCCCGGAAGTTGGGCTTGATCGTGTAGGACACGAGATCGGCGCTGAAGCCGGACATGTCCTCGATCGTCTGGACATTGAGCTCTTCGGCCACGAGGCCGCGCAGCTCGCCGGGCAGCGACGGCCACCCGTGCGCGCCCACCAGGGCCCGTCCGAGCGGCTGCCGCGTCTTGACGCCCGACGACGCGCGGGCCGAGCGGCCCAGCTCCACCAGGCGCCGCACCAGCGCCATCTGGTCGGACAACACCGGGTTCAGCAGGTCCTCGCGTACCTCCGGCCAGGATGCCAGGTGCACCGAGGAGGGCGCCTGCGGTGAGCGCAGCACGTCCCACAAGTAGTCGGTGACGAACGGCGTGATGGGGCCCATCAGCCGCAGCACCGTCTCCAGGCACTCGTACAGCGTGGCGAACGCATCCTCCGAGCCCTGCCAGAAGCGGCGGCGCGAGCGGCGCACGTACCAGTTGGACAGGTCGTCGAGGAAGTCGGCCAGGCGGCGGCCGGCGCGCTGGGTGTCGTATTCATCCAGCGACGCCGTGACGTCGGCCACCGTGCGGTGCAGCTCGGCCAGCGCCCAGCGGTCGAGCAGCGGACGCTCGGCCGCCGGCGTGGCCTCGGCCAGCCTGGCGGGCGACCAGGACTCCGCGTTCGCGTAGAGGGTGAAGAACGACGAGGTGTTCCAGAGCGTCAGCAGGACCTTGCGGACGATCTCCTCCAGGGCGTTGTGCCCCACGCGGCGGGCCGCCCAGGGCGAGCCGGAGCAGGCCATGAACCAGCGCAGCGCGTCGGCCCCGTGCTGGTCCATCAGCGGGATGGGCTCCAGGATGTTGCCCAGGTGCTTGCTCATCTTGCGGCCGTCCTCGGCCAGGATCAGGCCCAGGCAGAGCACGTTCTCGTAGGAGGACTGGCCGAAGACGAGCGTGCCGACGGCCATCAGCGAGTAGAACCAGCCGCGGGTCTGGTCGGTGGCCTCGCAGATGAACTGCGCCGGGTAGACGCCCTCGGGCTTGCCGCGCTCGCCCCACTGCGCGAACGGCATCGAGCCGGAGTCGTACCAGGCGTCGATGACGTCCGGCACGCGGCGCGCGAGAGCGCCGCACGTCGGGCAGTCGAAGGTCACGTCGTCCACGTACGGGCGGTGCGGGTCGAGCGCCGAGACGTCCTGGCCGGCCAGCGAGCCCAGCTCCTCCATCGACCCGACGCACGTCACGTGGGACTCGTCCGCCGAGCACACCCACAGCGGCAGCGGCGTGCCCCAGTAGCGCGAGCGCGACAACGACCAGTCGACGTTGTTGCGCAGCCACTCGCCGAAGCGGCCCCACTTGATCGTGTCCGGATACCAATGGGTGTCCGCGTTTTCGGCCAGCATCTGGTCCTTGACCGCGGTGGTGCGGATGTACCAGGACGGGAGCGCGTAGTAGAGCAGCGGCGTGTGGCAGCGCCAGCAGTGCGGGTAGGCGTGCTCGAAGTGGCCGCCGCGGAACAGCAGGCCGCGGGCCCGCAGGTCCTCGGTCAGCTCCTCGTCGGCGTCCTTGAAGAACCGGCCGCCGACCATGGGCACGTCGTCGAGGAAGCGGCCGTCGGGGCCGATCGGGTTGACGATCGGCATGTCATACCGCTTGATCACGGCCAGGTCGTCGGCGCCGAAGGCGGGCGCCTGGTGGACCAGGCCGGTGCCGTCCTCGACCGTGACGTAGTCGCCGAGCACCACATAGTGGGCGTCCGGGATGTCGACCAGGTCGAACGGCCGGGAGTAGGTGGTGCGCTCCAGGTCGCGGCCGCTGTAGCGGGCCACCTCGGTGACACCCTCGCCCAGGACCGGCAGCAGCGGCTCGGCGACGACGAGCACCTCGCCGTCCGTGGTGCGGGCCGCGACGTACGTCACGTCGGGATGCACGGCCACCGCCGTGTTGGACACCAGCGTCCACGGCGTCGTCGTCCACACCAGCAGCGCCGCGCCCAGCTCGGCCAGCGGCCCAGAGGTCACCGGCATGCGGACGTAGACCGACGGGCTGGAGATGTTCTCGTAGCCGCCCGGCTGGCCCAGCTCGTGGTCCGACAGGCCCGTGCCGCAGCGCGGGCAGTAGGGCGTGATCCGGAAGTCGCGGAACAGCAGCCCCTTGTCGAAGATGACCTTCAGCGACCACCACACGGACTCGACGTAGGACGGGTCCATGGTCCGGTAGGCCTGGGACAGGTCGATCCAGTAGCCCATCCGCTCGGTCAACTGCTCGAACGCGTCCACGTGCCGCAGCACGGACTCACGGCACTTGGCGTTGAACTCGGCGATGCCGTACGTCTCGATGTCCTTCTTGCCGGACAGCCCGAGTTCCTTTTCCACTCCCACCTCGACGGGCAGGCCGTGGCAGTCCCATCCGGCCTTTCGCGGGACGCTGAATCCGCGCATGGACTTGTAGCGCGGGAACAGGTCCTTGAACACGCGCGCCTCGACGTGATGCACGCCGGGCAGGCCGTTGGCGGTGGGCGGGCCCTCGTAGAAGACCCAGGCGGGATTGCCCGCGTTCTGCTCGATGGAACGCTCGAAGATCTTCCCGTCCCGCCAGCGGTTGAGGACCTCGCGCTCGAGCGCGGGCAGGTCGACCTGCGCGGGAAGAGGGCGGAAGGTTGGGGAAGACATGTCGGGCGGGCCTCCACGCTTGGTCAATACGGCAGGACAAGCGCGAAGGGACGAAGCCGGAACGGCTCCGCGGTACCACCCTTCTTGACCCCGCCCGCAGGGCGAGGCCCTCTTCATTTGATCTGCTGCCGGTTCTAATGAGCTCGTGAGAGCCGTTCTTCCGGCGGCTCCGGGGTGATATCCCTCACAGTCGGGCCCCATCAACGCCTTGCAGTCTCAAACCATAACGCAGAGTGGAGCCAAAGGCTTCCAGGTTTCCCTGGTGAGGCCCTGCGGCGCCACCGCAGCTGCCACCACTCCGGTACGGAAGGCGTAAACGGCAACAAAGTTGTGGGAATGGACGCCGCTGAGGAGGAGTTAGATGCGCGAGGCGGGATAGTACGCAGGAGGTAAACCGTCCGGCGGGTCGTTTGCCGTTCCGTTATCAGGATCCTAAGCTGCCCGCACCCTTAACGGCCTTGATCAGCAATGGAGGCACGCCATGGCGGCAGTTACGCAGACCGCTACTCCTTCGATGTGGTCGGAGGACGAGCTGGCTGAGGTACGCGGCACGCTCCAGTCGGAGATCGACGAGCTCAACGCCGACATTCTTCGCCATGAGACGGAGATAGCCTCTGGAGACGTCACCCAGGGCGCCGGAGACGACCAGGCCGACGCCGGTGCGAAGACATATGAGCGCGAACGCGAGATCGCCCTTACCCTGAATGCGCGCGATCTGGTCGCGCAGAACGAACGTGCGATCGCCAGGATCGACGCGGGGACTTATGGAGTGTGCGAATCGTGCCACAAGCCGATCGGCAAGGAACGCCTTCAGGCGTTCCCGAGGGCGACGCTGTGCGTGGCCTGCAAGCAGAAGGAGGAGCGCCGGTAGGCAGACCTCGGGGTCGTCTGTTCGCGGTCCTCATCGTGCTGGCGGCCGTCATCTACGCGGCCGACCTCATCACCAAGACGGTGGTGCTGCGGACGCTTGAAGGCGAGGCGCCTCTGGTCGTCATCAAGGACGTCCTGCAGTTCCGGGTGATCTTCAACTCCGGTGCCGCGTTCAGCATCGGCACCGGGATGACCTTCGTTTTCACGCTGATCGCCGCGGCGGTGGTGGTGGCCATCGTCCGGACCGCGCGCAAGCTGGGTAGCCGCGCCTGGGCGGTCACGCTCGGCCTGCTGCTCGGCGGGGCGCTCGGCAACCTGACCGACCGGCTGCTGCGTTACCCGTCGGGGTTCGGCCGGTCCACGCAGCTCCAGGGGCACGTCGTGGACTTCATCGAGGTGCTGCCCGGGCACTTTCCCATCATCGATTACTTCCCGGTCTTCAACATCGCCGACTCGGCGATCGTCTGCGGCGGCATCCTCGCGGTCATCCTGGCCTGGCGCAACGTGCAGATCGACGGCTCCAGGGAGACCAAGGAGGCGACGAAGGATGACTGAGCAGCGCAGCCTGCCCGTGCCCGACGGGCTCGAGGGCGAGCGGCTCGACGCCGCCCTCTCGCGGCTGTTCGGCTTCTCCCGCACCCGCGCGGCCGAGCTGATCGGCGCGGGCGAGGTGCTGGTCGACGGCCGGCAGCCGGCCAAATCCGACCGGGTGCACGCGGGCGCGTGGCTGGAGGTGACCCTGCCGCCGCCGGTGACCACGCCCATGCCGGTGGCCGAGCCGGTGCCCGGCATGACGGTCGTCTACGAGGACGACGACATCGTGGTGGTCAACAAGCCGATCGGGGTGGCCGCCCACCCGACCGTCGGCTGGACGGGACCCACCGTGATCGGCGGGCTGCTCGGGGCCGGGCACACGATCGCCACCAGCGGCGCCGCCGAGCGCCAGGGCATCGTGCACCGCCTGGACGCCAACACCACCGGCGCGATGGCCGTGGCCAAGAGCGAGCACGCCTACTCGCGGCTCAAGCGCGCCTTCAAGGAACGCACGGTCGACAAGCGTTACCACGCCCTCGTCCAGGGGCATCCCGACCCGTTCCGCGGCACCGTGGACGCGCCCATCGACCGGCACCCGTCGGGCGACGGCCGTTTCGCGGTGGTGGCCGGCGGCAAGCCCTCCGTCACCCACTACGACACCGTCGAGGCGTTCCGCGCGGCCTCGCTGCTGGACATCAAGCTGGAGACGGGGCGTACCCACCAGATCAGGGTGCACATGGCGGCGCTGCGCCATCCGTGCGTCGGCGATCTGCTCTACGGCGCCGACCCGACGCTCGCCGCCCGGCTGGGGATCACCCGGCAATGGCTGCACGCGGTCGCGCTCGGGTTCGAGCACCCGTCCACCGGGGAGTGGATGTCGTTCAGCACCGACTACCCGCAGGACCTGCAGAAGGCGCTCGACATCGTCCGCGACGAGTCCTGACCCCGGCGTCAGCGGTCCTTCCCGGCCTTCTTCTTGTCCTTGTCCGACGCCCTGCCGTTGTCCGATCCTTCGACCGCGCCGGGTGTCTCGGCCGGCGTCTCCTCCTCGTCGTTCTCGTCCTGCTCGGACTTGGTGGGCGTCGGCTCCTCGGACTCGCTCTTCTTCTCGCGGCCGGGCGTCCTGGGCTGATCTCTCGTGGGAGGCGGTGTGCTCGGCGGCTCGAACGTGGATTGCGGGGAGGTCTGCGTGACCGTCCCCGGCGACTGCGACGACGGGGACGGGGTCGTGGTCACTACGGCGGGCGTGGGCAGGGGAGTGCGCTGCGTGTCGTCCGGCCGGCTGGACCACCAGGCCGCGCCGCCGGTGACGAGGCCGACCAGGAGCGCGCCCGCGCCGATCGCGGCCAGCGGCAGCCTGCGTCGCGGCCGTCCCGCGGCCCCCGTCGTGACGGTCGCGGGCACGGGACCCGTCTGTTCGGGGACGCCGCCCGCCAGGATCGCGGTCAGCCGCCGCTCGGCCTCCTCCAGCGTCATGCGCTCGGCCGGGTCCTTGCGCAGCAGCCCGTGCAGCACGGGGGCGAGCACGCCCGCCCGGGCCAGTGGCTCCGGCTCGGCGTGCATGACCGCGCCGAGCGTGGCCAGCGCGTTGTCCCGCTGGAACGGCGAGTGACCCTCGACCGCCATGTACAGCGTCACGCCCAGCGACCACAGATCCGAGGCGGGCCTGGCCGAGCCGCCCGCCGCGCGTTCGGGCGCCATGAAGGCGGGGGTGCCGATGAGGACGCCCGTCCTGGTGACGGGCGCCTCGTCCTCGGTGGTGGCGATGCCGAAGTCGGTCAGCACCGCCCGGCCGTCCTCGCTGAGCAGCACGTTGTCCGGTTTGACGTCGCGGTGCAGCACCCCTGCCGCGTGCGCCGCGCGCAGCGCCTCCAGCAGTTGCAGTCCTAAGTTCGCGGCTTCGAGGGGGGCCATCGGGCCCTCCTCGCGGATCAGCTCGCCCAGGGTGTGCGAACGTACGAGCTGCATGACGATCCACGGGTGACCGCGCTCCTCGATCACGTCATAGACGGTCGCCACGCCCGGGTGCGCCACCCGGCCCGCCGCCCTGGCCTCGCGGAACGTCCGAACCGAGAACACCTCGCGCTCGGGCCCCGACAGATCGGGCGGCGGCAGCACCTCCTTCACCGCGACGTCGCGGCCCAGCACCTCGTCGTGCGCCTGCCACACCGTGCCCATGCCGCCCTTGCCGATCGTCCTGAGCAGGCGATATCTCCCACCGATCGTCCCCGCTGAATCGGACATGCACGGCGACTACCCCAGAAGAATCCGGGCAAGCGCGGTGACGACCGCCGCCGCGGCCAGAACGACGAGGAAAGGCGCCCTGAGCAGCAGCGCCACCGCAGCGGCGCCGAGCCCGGCCGTGCGGGCCGCATCGAAGCGCAGCCCGCCCGCCTCCGTGAACACCTGCACCGCGATCAGCGCCGCCAGCAGCGCCACCGGCACCAGTTCGGCGAACCTGCGCACCGCCGGATGGTCCAGCACCCGCCGCGGCGCCGCCAGCCCGGCCAGCTTGAGCGCGTAGCAGCCGGCGCAGACCGCGGCGATCGCCCACCACAGCGTCATCGGGCCATCACCACCAGCACGGCAGCGGCCGACAGCAGCACCGGCACGCCGGGCGGCAGGAACGGGGTCGCGCACAACGCGATCGCCGCCGCGACCACGGCCAGCAGGCGCAGCTCCTTGCTGGCCGCCAGCCGGGGCCACAGGATGGCCAGGAACGCGGCCGGGCCCACCGCGTCCAGCCCCAGCACCCCCGGGTCGCCCAGGAACGACGTGCCGTAGGCCCCCGCCAGCGTGCAGAGGTTCCAGGTGATGTAGAGACTGGCGAACGTGGCCGTGAAACCGGCCCGCGCCGCCCCCTCGTCCGGCTGGGCGAGCGCCACGGCCGTGGTCTCGTCGATCACGCCGTGCGCGGCCAGCAGCCTGCGCGGGCCGCGCACCCGCAGCAGGCCGGCCAGGCGCAGGCCGTACAGCGTGTTGCGGCCGCCGAGCAGCAGCGCCCCCGCGGTGGCGGTCACCAGGTCGCCGCCCGCGCCGACCGCCCCGGTCAGGGCGAACTGTGAGGCGCCCGTGAAGGTCAGCAGGCTCAGCACGCACGCCTGCGGCACGGTCAGTCCGGCGATGATCGCGGCGGCCCCGAAGGCGAGCCCCGACAGCCCCACGGCCACGCCCACGCCCAGACCGTCCCGCACGGCGGCGGAACGATGTGTTGTCTGATCCATGGG
This sequence comes from Nonomuraea sp. 10N515B, assembly GCF_052245915.1. Taxonomy (NCBI): domain Bacteria; kingdom Bacillati; phylum Actinomycetota; class Actinomycetes; order Streptosporangiales; family Streptosporangiaceae; genus Nonomuraea; species Nonomuraea sp. 10N515B. Next base: position 24,087 of record NZ_JBQQBQ010000023.1, on the reverse strand, counting down.
GCGAGAGGCTAGGCGATGGGTGAATCACCAGTCTTGTACGTTCCTGCGGCGCGCTGGTATGCGGCGGGCGGTACGCCCACAATGCGGCGGAAATGACGGGTCAGGTGCGCCTGGTCGGTGAAGCCCACCTCGGCGGCCACCCGCGCCGGCCGCATCCCCGACTCGAGAAGGTGGCGCGCCCGGCGGACCCGCAGCGAGGTCAGGTAGGCGTGCGGCGGCAGCCCCGTCACGTCCTTGAACGCCCGCAGCAACGCGAACGGCCGCGCCCCCACCGCGCCGGCCAGATCCTCCAACGTCGGCGGGTCCACCAGGCTCTCGTGCAGCAGGTCGCGCGCCTCCCGCACGGCCCGCCCGCCCCCGCCGGGCAGCGCCGCGGCCGGCCGGGGCGCGGCGTGGCGCAGCAGCAGCCGGGCGAACAACGTGCGGCTCAGGGTCGAGGCGGCCAGCGCGTCACCGCTCTCGGCCGCCGCATGCGCCCTGCCGAGCAGCGCCGCCACCGGGGCGTCGCGCACCACCTGATCGGGGAAGTGCGGCGTCCCGTGCGGCGCGCCCAGCTCGGCCGCGATCCCGGCCAGCGCGTCGATCGACGGATAGAGCATGCGGTAGGACCATCCGCCGGGAACGCCGGCTTGGCCGGTGTGCACGGCGTCCGGGTTGACCAGCACCAGCTCGCCCGCGCCCGCCCGGTGGGTGACGCCCCGGTAGTCGAACTCCTCGACGCCCGTGACGATGAGGCCGATCGCGTAGCCGTCGTGCACGTGCCGGGAGAAGCGGTGGGTGACGTAGCGGGCCTTGAGCAGGTCCGTCTCCGGCACCGCCGGGTGCCGGAAGAAATGCGCCTGCTCTTTCACAGCGATTTGAAGGTCCTCGCGAACTTGGTGAAGTAGTGCTTGTCCTGGGCCCAGCGGGCGTCCGTGGTATCCCAGTACAGAGCGAAGGGGCGGCCGTCGGCGGTGTGGAAGCCGCGGTTGATCACGTGGATCAGCTGCTTGTCGCGGATCCGGGTGAACTCCCAGTCCGCGGCCGCGCGGCCGCGGTAGCGCAGCAGGGTGATGCCGATGCGGGTGTATCCCTGGAACTCGCCCTTGGCCTGGATCTCCTTCTCCAGGGCGAGCCAGGCCTGCTCCGGGCTCTTCCAGGAAACCTCGGGGGTGGTCCACTCCACGATCATCATCCCCGGGGAGCCGGGCCCCTTGAAGGAGATGCTGTCCCTGGTGGGGTGTTTCGTGGCCCGCCACCCCTCGGGTATCGCGATCGAGAACCGGCCGGCCGGGCTGGTGAACGTCCGCCATCCGGCCGGCAGCGTCTGGGCGGGCGTGGGCGCCGGGCCTGACGTGCTCGTGGAGGGAGCGGCCGTCGGGGTCGGGGTCGGGGTCGTCCTGCTGGTGTAGAGCAGCGTGCCGCCCGTGCCCACGGCGGCCGCCACCGCCACCGCGGACAGCGTGACCCACAGCGTCGTGCCGCGGCGAGACCGCTCCCGGACGGCCGCCGGCCGCTCGCCCGCGGTCGGGTATGCCGGGGCCTCGCTCGTCGGGTGTCCCGGGCCACCGGCGGGCGCCGGGCGCATTCCCTGCAGGGCCGTCGCCTGGCGCGAGTCGCCGGGGGCGTTGATCGCGGCCTCGTGCAGCAGCCGGGCGGCCTCCTCGGCCGGCATCCGCGTGCCTGGATCCCGGCGCAGCAACCCCATGATCACCGGTGTGAGCGTCCCGGCCCGCGCCGGCGGCTCGGGCTCGTCCCGCAGCACCGCCGCGACCGTCGCCGCCCACGAGTCACGCTTGAACGGCGGCTCGCCCTCGACCGCCGCGTACAACGTCGCGCCCAGCGACCACAGATCGGACTCCGGCCTGGCCGGCTCGCCGTTGAGCCGCTCGGGCGGCATGTAGGCGGGCGTGCCCACCAGCCCGCCGCTCGCGGTCAGCCCCGCCTCCGCCTCCAGCGAGGCGATGCCGAAGTCGGTCAGCACGACCCTGCCGTCATCGGCCAGGAGCACGTTTTCCGGCTTCACATCGCGGTGCAGCACCCCGGTGGCGTGCGCGGCCCGCAGGGCGTCCAGCACCCGGCCGCCGACCATCGCGACCTGCCCGGGCCGCAGCGGACCCTCCTCGCGCACCACCTGCGCCAGCGAGCGGGAGCGGACGAGCTGCATGACGATCCACGGGCGGCCGTCCTGCTCCACGACGTCGTGGATGACGACCACCGAGGGGTGGTCGAGGCGGCCCGCCGCCCTGGCCTCCCTGATGGTCCGGCGATTGAGCTCTGCCCGCTTGGCCTCGCCGACGCCCGCGTAGCGGACCTCCTTGATCGCCACGGTGCGGTCGAGCAGCTCGTCGTAGGCACGCCAGACCACGCCCATGCCGCCCTCTCCGAGCGGCTCGATGAGCCTGTAGCGGTTGCTGACCTGCACGTCGAAAGTTTACTTGGCCGGGACGAACGTCGCGGTGAACCCCTCGAAGAGGTGGTAGTCGTCCTTCCAGTGGCTGTTCAGCGTGTGCCAGTAGATGGCGTAGGCCCGTCCGTTGTCGGTGACGAAGCCCCGGTTGCGCACGCGGGTCTTGCCGGTGTGGGTGTTCCAGGTGAAGTCCCAGTCGGCGGCCGCCTTCATGTAGTCGACCTTCTTGATGTCGAGCAACTTGTAGCCGCCGAAGTTGTTCTTGAGTGAGGGTTCCTGCTTCTTCCAGTCCTTGTACGGGTCCGTCCCCGGGTTCGCGGCCTCCTCGATCATGAGGTAGGCGTTCGGCGCCGCCCCCGGGCCCCTGAACTTGACCTGCCTGCCGCCGCGGGTCAACACGTCCCAGCCCTTGGGCAGCCCGATGGAGAAACCCATCTTCTTGTCCTTGTACATCTTCCAGCCGGCGGGCAACGGGTCGGCCGATTTGGTCGGGCTGGGGCTGGGGCTCGGGCTGGGACTGGCGGTGGCGGAGGGGCTCGGCGACACGGACGGCGCCGTCGAAGGCGGCTGGGACGCGTCCGGCGAGGCCTGGGAGGCTGTCGCGGTGACCGGGGCGGCCTGCTGCGACCTGCCGGGGTCCGGCGTGCTGTCCTCGGGAGCCGAGCGCAGACCGAGGTAGCCGCCCACGCCGGCGACGAGCACGACCGCCACGGCCGCCGCGATGATCGGTCCGGGCCGCCGCGGGTCCGGCCGGACCGCGTCGACCGTGGACACGGCGGGCGGCTTCGGCTCCGCGGTCGCCGGGGTGAGCCGCGCGCCGGTCTCGGGCACGGCCGCCGGGGCGGGGGCGAGGTTGGGATCGGTCGGGGTGTCGTCCTCGGCCGGTTCCTGGCGCGAGGGGGACTGGTAGGGCTGTTTGCGCGGCTTGGCCGGGATGGCCGCCTTACGTGGCTTGGCCGCGGTCGGCACCTCCAGGTGCTGAGCCGCGGGGAACGGCGCGGTCGGCGGCGGGCTCGACTGCGCGATGGCCCCGCGCAGCAGGCGCGTCGCCTCCTCGTGCGTGAGCCGCTGCACCGGCTCCTTGCGCAGCAGCCCGCTGATCACCTCGGTCAGCGGGCCGGCGTTCCGTGCGGGATCCGGCTCGTCGGTCAGCACGGCGTGCATGGTCGCCAGGGCCATGCCCCGCTCGTGCGGCGAGCGGCCCTCCACGGCCGTGTACAGCGTGGCGCCCAGTGACCACAGGTCCGACTCGCGCCGCGCGGGCAGGCCCTTGAGCCGCTCGGGCGCGATGAACGCCGGCGTGCCCGCCAGCCCCGTCACGGTCAGCTGCGTCTCGGTCTCCAAGGTGGCGATGCCGAAGTCGGTGAGCACGACCCTACCGTCGTCGGCCAGCAGCACGTTTTCCGGCTTGACGTCACGGTGCAGCACGCCGGCCTCGTGGGCGCGGTGCAGTGCGTCCAGCACCGCCAGGCCGATCTCGGCCACCCGCTTGTGCGGCAGCGGCCCGTCCTGCTTGATCACGGCGCCCAGCGACCGCGACTGGACGAGCTGCATGACGATCCAGGGACGGCCGTCCTCCTCGATCACGTCGTGCACGACGATCACGTTCGGATGCTCGAATCTGGCCGCCGCCCTCGCCTCGCGCATCGTGCGCCGGTTCAGGAGCTGCACTTCCTCGCCCAAGGCGGCCGCGTATCTGACCTCCTTGACGGCGACGGTGCGGTCAAGGAGCTCGTCGTGGGCGCGCCAGACGATGCCCATCCCGCCCCTGCCGATGGGTTCCTGCAGCTGGTAGCGGCCGGCGATGCGACGTCCGTCCTGCTTCCGATCCGACATCAACGGCCTCAAACCCTCCCTCTAGGCCAAGAAATACTCCCATAGCGAGGGATCAACGGCGACTCGCCGGAAGGTCAGTCCGCCATGTGAGAACGAGCGTCCAGCAGGTGGAGGGGTGGGGTAGGGTCTGAATATGACTTGTCGCTACGCGTTTACCGAGCCGGCTCCGGGAGGGCCGGTCGGCGGCTAGCGACCACCTGGAGTCGGCACAAGGCAGAGACGCCCGTCTCTGCCTTTTTGGTTTTCCCCCGCCGGCTTCAGGGAGCCGGCCCGAAGGTGGAGTCAAGAATGTCATCGACGTTGGAACGGCACGCGGTCGCCGTCGGAGACCTGCTCGTGGGCGACGGGCCCGCCGTGGTGATCGGCAGCAGGGTGAGCCTGCGGGCTCATGGCGGGCGGGCGGACGCCTACGAGGTGTTGCGTGATCGGGTCACGCTGGCGGAGCCGCACTCGGCCGCCGATTTGCCGGCGATCGCCGAGCTGGCGGACGCCGTGGTGGTGGGGGCCTCGTGGACGCGCGACATCCCGCTGGTGCGCGCGGCAGCTGGGCTCGGGCTGCCGGTGGTGCTCGAGCGGCGGCCGTCGGCGCCGGTGGAGGAATGGCTGGGCCTGGCCGACTACTGCGCGAGTGAGGGCGACGGGCGGGTGATCCTCTGCGAAGGAGCTCGGGGACACAGTCAGACGGCCCGGCCCGGCCAGGCCGTGGGCGGGTGGCCCGACCTGGGCCTGATGCGAGCGGCCCGGATGATCTCGGGCCGGCCCGTCCTCGCCGACGTCTCCGGGGACCTCGGGCTGTCGGCGGCCGCGGTGGCGGCCGGCGCCGACGGCCTGATCATCGACAGCGCGGGTCCCGAATCGGCGGCGGACCCGCTGGCGGCCCTGCGCGTGGCGGAAGAGGCCGTGACCGTCGTCGGCGCGCTGCTGCGCCCGGAGGCGCCCGCCACGTTGCCGGAGTGCCGTGCGGCGATCGACCGCGTCGACGCCGCCCTGGCGACCCTCCTCGAGCAGCGCGCAGCCCTGGCGGGCATCGTGCAACGCGTCAAGCCGGTCGGCGGGTTCGCGGGGCGGGACATGGCCAGGGAACGTGCCCTGGTGGCGCGGATGGCCCTGCGGGCGCCCTCGCTGGGCCAGGCGCGCCTGGCCCCCATCATGAACGCCGTGATCGAGGCCGGCCTCCACCTCGCCGAGGAACGCGCGGCACAGTGAGCCGGGGGACGGCTATGGGGTGGCGAGGTGGAAGTTGTTCATGGGACGGCCCGGGCCGGCCGCGATCTGCTTGGTGATCAGGCCGGCGAAGAGGCGGTAGCCGTCGCCCGTCGGGTGGTAGCTGCGGGCGTTGACCTTGAGCTCCTCCATGTCCATGTGCAGCCCGTTCAGAAAGGGTTGCGGCCGCCCCACCTCGTGCCCGGTGAACGCCTCGTAGGCGTCGACGTATTCGACGCTCCCCGGCCCCTCGAAGGCCGCGATCGCCCGGTCGAACTCGGCCACCACCGCCCCCACCGTGTCGTTGAGCCGCCGCGTCACCCCGTTGAGCCATCGCTGGTCCTCGACCGTGAGATTGTCCACGGAAGCCACGGGATCCCGGGGGAACGGCCGCGGGTAGCCGAGCACGACGATCCTCGCGTGGGGCGCGCGGACGCGCAGCTCGCGCAGGACCTTGGACATGTCGGTACGCAGCCGCTCGATGCGGCCGGCGACGGCCGCGTCCTGATCGACGCAGGCCGACGACCACGGCAGCTTGGCGATGCAGGCGGTCAGGACCTTGGTGAAGCCGGCGTCGTTGCCACCGATGCTCAGCGTCACCAGGCTCGCGGCCCGGCCCACGCGGGTGATCTGCGGCCGGTGGCCCCACTGGCCGGAGAAGAGCTGGCCGGTGGTGGCGCCGCTGCAGGCGTAGAAGCCGGTGCCGCCGGCGAAGCGGTAGGCCTGGGCGACCAGCGGCACGTAGGAGCCGGTGGCGCGATGGCAGCGGTCGGCGCCGTCGTTGAGTGGCTGCTTGTCCAGCTCGTAGACGCCCTCGCCGGAGGAGAAGGAGTCGCCGAGCGCGACGTAGGCGCCGCTCTGCGCGACCTGCACCGGCGTCAGGCGGACCACCTGGGGTAACCCGCCGCGCGGCGGGCCGCCGTCAGGGCAGCCCGCGTCCAGGAGGGCGCAGGCCAGCTTGGGGTAGACACCCAAGGGCAGCAACGCCAGCGCGAGCGCGACGCCGGCGGCCGCGGCGGCGGCGATGCGGACGATGGTGCGCCGTCTCGACTCCTGCAGCGCGGCCTCCCCCCGGAACGGCGACTCCATCGAGGGTAACCCGGCGATCAGCGCGCCGCGTTCGCCACGCGCCGCCGCTTGACGGCCAGCCAGCCCAGCGCGATGGCCACGGCCAGCGCGGGAATCAGGAAGAACGCGATCCGCTGATCCCGGTCGGCGAACGGCATCAGCAGCACCACCAGCGCCAGGAAGCCGAGCGTCAGCCAGTTCGTGTACGGCGAGCCCGGCATGGGGAACGTCGAGCGGTGCCCGGACCGCCGCAGCCGGGTCTGGCAGTGGACCAGCACGCCCCAGGTGGTGATCACGCCGAGCGAGGCGACCGCCGTGGCGATGTTGAACGCCCGCTCCGGCAGGAAGTAGAACAGCGCCACCCCCGCCAGGAACGTGGCCGCGGTGAACACGATGCCCCCGATCGGCACGTGCCGGGTGCTGAGCGCCCCCGCGAAGCGCGGCGCCTCGCTCTTCATGGCCATCGAACGCAGGATGCGGCCCGTGGCGTACAGGCCCGAGTTGCAGGACGACATCGCCGCCGTGATCACGACGAGGTTCATGGCGTCGCCCGCCCAGGGGACGCCCAGACCGGAGAAGACCGTCACGAAGGGGGACTCGCCCGCGCGGTAGGCCGTCCACGGCAGCACCATCGCCAGCAACGCCACCGAACCCACGTAGAAGATCGCGATGCGCCACACCACGCCGTTGATCGCCTTCGGCATGACCTCGTGCGGCCTGGCCGTCTCGCCCGCCGTGATGCCGACCAGCTCGATCGACGCGTACGCGAACACCACCGACTGCAGGCTCATCAGCACGAGCGGGAACCCGGTGGGTGTGAAGCCGCCGTGCGCGACCAGGTTGTGCGGCCCCGCCTGGCCGATGGAGAAGACCACGAGCACCAGCCCCACCACGAGGAAGACCGTGATCGCCAGGACCTTCAGCATGGCGAACCAGAACTCCAGCTCCCCGAACAGCCGGACCGACAGCAGGTTGACCGTCAGCACGAAGCCCAGCGCGATCAGCGCCGTCGCCCATTGGGGGAACGCCGGCGCCCAGTAGTGGATGTAGGCGGCGATCGCGGTCAGCTCGGCGATGCCGGTGAACGCCCAGTTGACCCAGTACATCCAGCCGCTGGCGAAGGCCGCCCACGGGCCGATGAACTCGTTCGCGTACTCGACGAACGACCCCGACACCGGGCGGTAGAGCACGAGCTCGCCCAGCGCGCGCATGACGAAGAACGCGGCGAGCCCGGCGGCGGCGTACGACAGCACCAGGGCGGGTCCCGTGGCGGCCAGCCGGCCGCCGGCGCCGAGGAACAGGCCCACCCCGATCGCCCCGCCGATCGCGATCATCTGGACCTGCCGGTTGCCCAGCGCGTGTGTGTATCCTTCGTCCGTTTTCGTGCGCACCGAGTGTCTCCTCCACTACTTTCAGTAACTGAGACGATATCGGCGCTGGTCAGCGCGTCGGCCACCGGCACGCCGTTCCGGCTGATCGCGTCGTGCGGCCCCGGAATGTCGGTCCGGGCCACTAGAGTCAGAGCGCATCAAACACAGCTTCAGACCGGGAGGCGCCGCTCCATGTCGTCCGACTCGTTCGTGCATCTGCATGTGCATACGGAATATTCGATGCTCGACGGCGCCGCCCGTCTGAAGCAGATGTTCAAACAGGTCGGCGAGCTGGGCATGCCCGCGATCGCGATCACCGACCACGGCAACATGCACGGCGCCTACGACTTCTACAAGCAGGCGACCGGCGCCGGCATCAAGCCGATCATCGGCATCGAGGCCTACGTCGCGCCGGAAAACCGCCACAACAAGCGCCCGGTGCTGTGGGGCGAGCCGCACCAGAAGAGGGACGACGTCTCGGCCGGCGGCTACTACACCCACATGACGATCTGGGCCCGTAACAAGACGGGCCTGCACAACCTGATGAAGCTCAGCTCGCGTGCCTACACCGAGGGCTTCGTCCGCAAGTGGGCGCGCATGGACGCCGAGATCCTCGCCGAGCACGCCGACGGCCTGATGGCCACGACCGGCTGCCCGTCGGGCGAGGTGCAGACGCGGCTGCGGCTCGGCCAATACGACGCGGCGGTCCAGGCCGCGGCGAAATTCCAGGAGATCTTCGGCAAGGACAACTTCTACCTGGAGATCATGGACCACGGCCTCGACATCGAGCGCCGCGTCCGCGACGGGCTGACCAGGATCAGCAAGGAGCTGGACATCCCGCCGCTGGTCACCAACGACTCCCACTACACCTACGAGTCCGACGCCCCCTCCCACGACGCCCTCCTCTGCATCCAGACCGGCAAGCAGCTGTCGGACCCCGACAGGTTCCGCTTCGACGGCAGCGGCTACTACATCAAGAACGCCGACGAGATGCGCGCGGTCGACTCCTCCGACCTGTGGGCGGAGGGCTGCCGCAACACGCTGCTGGTGGCGGAGAAGGTCGACCCGACCGGCTTCTTCGAGCACAAAAACCTCATGCCGACCTTCCCCATCCCGGACGGCATGACCGAGGAGCAATTCTTCCGCCAGGAGGTCTGGAAGGGGCTCGAGCGGCGGTTCCCCGAGGGGGTGGACGAGGAGCACCGCGAGTGGGCGGAAAAGGAGCTGCGGGTCATCATCCAGATGGGTTTCCCGAGCTACTTCCTCGTGGTCGCCGACTTCATCATGTGGGCCAAGAACAACGGCATCCGCGTCGGCCCGGGCCGTGGCTCGGCGGCCGGCTCGCTGGTGGCGTACGCGCTGGGCATCACCGACCTCGACCCCATCCCGCACGGCCTGTTCTTCGAGCGCTTCCTCAACCCCGAGCGCGTGTCCATGCCCGACGTCGACATCGACTTCGACGAGCGCAGGCGCGGCGACGTGATCAGGTATGTCACCGAGAAGTGGGGCGCCGACAAGGTCGCCATGATCGCCACGTTCGGCACCATCAAGGCCAAGGCCGCCATCAAGGACGCGGGCCGCGTCCTGGGCTACCCCTACGCGCTGGGCGACAAGGTCTCCAAGGCCTTCCCGCCCGCCGTCATGGGCAAGGACATCCCGCTGTCGGGCATCTTCGACAAGGACCACCCGCGTTACGCCGAGGCCGGCGAGCTGCGCAGGCTCTACGAAGAGGACGTCGACGTCAAGGCGACGATGGACCTCGGCAAGGGCCTGGAGGGCCTGATCAGGCAGACCGGCGTGCACGCCGCCGGCGTGATCATGTCGGCCGAGGTGCTGACCGACTACATCCCGGTCATGCGCCGCGACTCCGACGGCGCGATCATCACGCAGTTCGACTATCCGACGTGCGAGACGCTCGGCCTGCTGAAGATGGACTTCCTGGGCCTGCGCAACCTCACGATCATCGACGACTGCCTGAAGATGATCGAGTCCACCACCGGCGAGCAGATCGACCTGCTGCAGCTGCCGCTGGACGACCGCAAGTCCTATGAGCTGCTGGCCCGGGGCGACACGCTCGGCATCTTCCAGCTGGACGGCGGCGGCATGCGCTCGCTGCTGCGGCTCATGCGCCCCGACAACTTCGAGGACATCTCCGCGGCCCTCGCGCTCTACCGTCCCGGCCCGATGGGCGCCAACTCGCACACCAACTACGCGCTGCGCAAGAACGGCCAGCAGGAGATCGTCCCGATCCACGCGGAGCTCGAGGAGCCGCTGAAGGAGATCCTGTCCACGACCCACGGCCTGATCGTCTATCAGGAGCAGGTCATGGCCATCGCGCAGAAGGTCGCCGGCTACTCGCTGGGCGGCGCCGACCTGCTGCGCCGCGCGATGGGCAAGAAGAAGAAGTCCGAGCTGGACAAGCAGTTCGAGTTCTTCGAGAAGGGCATGCAGGACAACGGCTTCTCAGCCGCGGCCATCAAGGCGCTGTGGGACATCCTGCTGCCGTTCTCCGACTACGCCTTCAACAAGGCCCACACCGCCGGCTACGGCCTGGTGTCCTACTGGACGGCCTACCTCAAGGCCAACCACCCGGCCGCCTACATGGCCGCGCTGCTGTCGTCGGTGAAGGACGACAAGGACAAGTCGGCCCTTTACCTCAACGAGTGCCGCCGCATGGGCATCAAGGTGTTCCCGCCGGACGTCAACGACTCCGACTTCGACTTCACCCCGCGCGGCACCGACATCCGCTTCGGCCTGTCGGCCGTCCGCAACGTCGGCGCCAACGTCGTCGACGGCATCATCGCCGCCCGCAAGGAGAAGGGCCGTTTCGCCGACTTCAAGGACTTCCTGCGCAAGGTGCCCGCGCTCGCCTGCAACAAGCGCGTGATCGAGTCCCTGATCAAGGCGGGCGCCTTCGACTCGCTCGGCCACGTGCGCAAGGGCCTGGTCATGGTGCACGAGCAGGCCGTCGACGCGATCATCGACATCAAGAAGAACGAGGCCATCGGTCAGGACTCGTTGTTCGGCGGGGTCGACGGCGGCGAGGACCAGACGTTCGACGTGCAGATCCCGCCGGGGGAGTGGGACAAGACCACCCTGCTGCAGTTCGAGCGGGAGATGCTGGGCCTCTACGTGTCCGACCATCCGCTGTTCGGCGTCGAGCACATCCTGTCGGCCGGGGCCGACTGCTCGATCGCGGCCCTCCAGGACGACAGCCGGCCCGACGGGCAGATCGTGACCGTGGGCGGCATCCTGAGCGGGGTGCAGCGCAAGGTCACCAAGAAGGGCGACACGTGGGTGCTGACCCAGCTGGAGGACCTCGAAGGGGCGATCGAGGTGATGGTCTTCCCCTCGGCCTACCAGCTGTGCTCGACGATCCTGGCCGAGGACGCGATCGTGTTCGTCAAGGGCCGGATCGACAAGCGGGAGGACGTCGGCAAGATCATCGCCATGGAGGTGACGGCGCCCGACCTGACGCAGGAGGCGGGCGGGCCGCTGCTGGTGAGCCTGCCGCTGACCCGCTGCACGCCGCCGGTCGTGAGCCGCCTGAAGGAGATCCTCACCACCCACCCAGGCACCTCCGAGGTCCATCTGCAGGTCCACAACGGGCCCAAGACGACCGTGATGCGCGTTGACGACCGCCTGCGGGTGACCCCCTCGCCTGCCCTGATGGGCGACCTCAAGCAGCTGCTCGGCCCGGCCTGCCTGGGGGCCTGATCTCGACGAGGCGGACGGGCGGCGGTGGGCAACCCTCGCCGTCGCCCGGCCGCCCCGCGTGGGGCAGGATCGCAAGTGTGAGCGAACTGCACTACCTCAGCGCGACCGAGCTGGCACATCTGATCCGCACCAGGCACGTGAGCGCGGTCGAGGTCGTCCAGGCCTGCCTCGACCGCATCGAGGAGGTCAATCCCCGCGTCAACGCCATCGTGACCCTGGTGGCCGAGCAGGCCCTGGCGGCGGCCGAGCGCGCGGACGCGCGCGAGCCGGAGGGGCCGCTGCACGGCCTGCCCGTCGCGCACAAGGACCTCGTCGACACCGCCGGCATCCGCACCACCTACGGCTCGCCGCTGTTCGCCGGCAACGTTCCCGGCCAGGACGACCTGATCGTCCGGCGGCTGCGGGCCGCGGGCGCCATCACCGTCGGCAAGACCAACACCCCCGAGTTCGGCACCGGCTCCCACACCGTCAACGAGGTCTTCGGCGCCACCAGAAACCCCTACGACCTCGCCAAGTCGGCCGGAGGCAGCAGCGGGGGAGCGGCCGCGGCCCTCGCCACCGGCATGGTGCCGCTGGCCGACGGGTCCGACATGGGCGGCTCGCTGCGTAACCCGGCCTCCTTCTGCAACGTCGTGGGCCTGCGTCCCACCCCCGGCCGGGTGCCCGTCGTGTCCGACTCCAACGCCTGGTACACGCTGTCCGTCCTCGGTCCCATGGCCCGCACGGTCGAGGACGTCACGCTGATGTTCGCGGCCATCGCCGGGTTCGACCGCCGCTCGCCGTACGCGATCAAGGAGGTCTTCGCCCCGGAGCCGGAGGAGGGGGTCGCGGGCCTGCGCGTCGCCTGGAGCCCGGATCTGGGCGGCTTGCCCGTGGACCCGCGGACGGCGGCCGTCACCGCCACCGCGCCCGCCGTGTTCGAGCGGCTCGGGGCGCGCGTCGAGGAGGTCGAGCTGGATCTGTCGGAGGCCGAGGACGCCTTCCGCACCTACCGGGCCTGGAACTACACGCTGTCCTTCGGGGATCTGGACGGGCTCGGGCCCAACACCGCGTGGAACGTCGAGCAGGGCCGCAAGGTCACCGGGGCCGACCTGGCCCGGGCCGAGCAGGCACGCAGCCGCCTCTACCAGCGCATGGCCGCGTTCTTCGACACCTACGACGTGCTGATCACGGTGGTCAGCCAGGTGCCGCCGTTCCCGGTCGAGCATCCGCACGTGAGCGAGATCAACGGGCAACGGCTGCCCGACTACCTCGCGTGGATGCGCTCGGCGTACTGGATCAGCGTCCTGCACGCGCCGGCGGCCTCCGTCCCGGCCGGGTTCACGCCGGACGGGCTGCCCGTGGGGGTGCAGATCGTCGGCCGGCCGTTCGAGGACGCCAGGGTTCTGCGCGTGGCCCGCGCGTTCGAGCAGGCCACACAGCACGGGCTGCGCCGCCCGCCGCTTTAGAGCGGCTCCCCGTACGGTTGCCGCAGCGGCGACTCCCGGTACCCGTGCATGCCCTCCAGCAGCCCGAACAACCCCACCGCGAGCAGCGGCCAGGACAGCAGCACACCGTCGGCGGTCAGCTTCAGCGCGCCCGGGACGATCTTCACCCCGGGCGCCGCCGCGGCCTCCACCGCGACCGCCCCGATCGTGAACGTGGACCCGATCCAGTACGTCAGCGCCGCGGCCACCAGCCCGCCCGCGCACAACCCGAGCAGCACCGCAGGCATCCAGCGCCGCCCGGCGAACCACGCGACCCCGCCGCAGAGCAGCCCCATCCCGCCCGTGATCATCGCGAACCAGCCGTCGGCCGCGATCAGCGCCTGCGTGGACGGGTCGGCCAGCACTAGCCCTTGCTCCGTGACCTGGTACGGAGCCCGCGGCGACACGCCCGACCAGAGCAGCCCGGCCCCGAGCCCCAATGTGGCGAGTGTGAGGACAGTTACCGCAAAAGCGCGTACTTCCCTCGCCACGCCACTCCCCTTCACAAGTACGTCCGAATCAGCTTGATGGTATCCCCCGGTTAGGCTCGCTTCGTGATGCAAGAAGAGGTCTGGTTGATAGAGCCCTCCGGTCCGCTCCGGGGGGACGTCGAAGTACGCGGTTCGAAGAACGGCGTGTCCAAGCACATGGTCGCCGCCATGCTCGGCAGTGGGGAGAGCAGCATTCACAACGCCCCTGAAGTGGGCGAGGTCGGCATCACCGCCGCCATGCTGGAGGCGCTCGGCATCCACGTTCAGATCTCCGGGTCGGAGATCAGGATCGAGCGCGGCCCGGAGATCGAGCCGCGGGTGCCCGACGCGTTCACGGGGCTCAACCGCATCCCCATCCTCATGCTCGGGCCGCTGCTGCACCTGGCGGGGGAGGCGTTCGTCCCGCTGGTCGGCGGCGACCCGATCGGGCGGCGGCCGGTGAACTTCCATGTCGAGGCCCTGCGCTCGATGGGCGCCGAGGTGGAGGTCGGCGACACCGGCATCTACGCCAAGGCCAAACGCCTCAACGGCACCAGGATCGAGCTGCCCTACCCGAGCGTGGGTGCCACCGAGACGGTGCTGATGTCGGCGGTGCTGGCCGAGGGCAAGACGGTGCTGAAGAACGCCGCCATGGAGCCCGAGGTGGTGGAGCTGGCGCTGTTCCTGCAGCGGATGGGGGCCAGGATCGAGCTGTCGCCTGACCGCAGGATCGTCATCGAGGGCGTCGAACGGCTGCGCGGCGCCTCCACCTGGCTGACCGGCGACCGCATCGAGGCGTTCTCGTACCTGGCGGCGGGCCTGGTCACCGGGGGAGAGGTGCGGGTGCACGGCTGCCCGCAGGATCGCCTGGTGACCGCGATCACCACGCTGGCCAGGATGGGCGCCCAGTTCGCCATCAACGACGAATACCTGTGCGCCACCGCCCCGCCGGAGGGGCTGCGCGCGGCGGCCGTGCAGACCGACACCCACCCCGGGTTCATGACGGACTGGCAGACGCCGCTCATGGTGCTGTTCACGCAGAGCCAGGGCATGTCCGTCCTGCACGAGACGGTCTTCGAGAACCGCCTGGTGTACGTGCCCGCGCTGCAGAAGATGGGCTGCGAGATCGAGGTGTTCGACCAGTGCCTGGGCGGCCCCGCGTGCCGCTACCACGACACCAACTCCCGCCACTCGGCGGTCGTGCGTGGCGTGTCCAAGCTCAAGGGCGCCGACGTCACGCTGCCGGACATCAGGGCCGGGTTCTCGGCCGTGCTCGCGGCCGCGGTCGCCGACGGGCCGTCCACGCTGCGCGGCGTGCACCACATCGAGCGCGGCTACCACCGGCCGTTCCAGCAGTTCGCGTCGCTCGGTCTGAACATTCGCAGGGACCAGTAAAGAGGTAGGAACCGGGCGTTTGCTGGCGTTCGGGTGGATGCAGATCTTCTACGTGACCGTACTCAAATCCGTCGGCGGACTCGGGCTGGCCGGGGCGGTCGGCGGCGTGCTCGCGGCGGGGCTGGCCGCACCCGTGGTGAGCGGGGGCGGCCTCGCGGCCAAGAACGTCGCGAACACCTTCGTCGACGACCTGCCGCCCGCCCCGCGCGAGGAGCCGCTCGCGCAGGTGACCAGGCTGCTGGACAAGGACGGCCGGACGTTCGCCCAGTTCTACGAGGCGAACAGGACGGCCGTCCCGCTCCGCGCCATCGCCCCGGTGATGCGCAGGGCGATCGTGGCCATCGAGGACGCCCGCTTCTACGAGCACGGCGGCCTCGACGTCAGGGGCACCTTCCGGGCGCTGCTCACCAACACCCAGGCAGGCGGCATCCGGCAGGGCGGCTCGTCGCTGACCCAGCAGCTCGTCAAGAACATCCTGGTGGAGAGCGCCCGCACCGAAGCCGAACGCGACCGGGCCCGCGCGCCGAACCTGGCCCGCAAGATCACCGAGCTGCGGTACGCCCTGGCGCTCGAACGCAAGTACCGCAAGGACGAGATCCTGGAGCGGTATCTGAACATCGCCTACTTCGGCGCCGGCGCGCACGGCGTGCAGGCGGCGGCCCGCCGCTTCTTCTCCACGTCGGCCTCCCGGCTGACCCTCACCCAGGCGGCCACGCTGGCGGGGGCCGTGCGGATACCGTACTCGACCGACCCGTCGCTCGGCGCCGCCCACCGGGCGCGGCTGCGGGAGCGGCGGGACCTCGTGCTGGACCGCATGGCCGGGCTCAAGCTGATCACCCAGCAGGAGGCGGCGAACGCCAAGAGCTCGCCCCTCGACCTCAAGCTCAGGCCCGAGCCCGGCGGCTGCGAGCAGAGCAACTACCCGTTCTACTGCCTGTACGTCAAGCACGAGCTCCTGTCCAATCCGGTGTTCGGCAACACCGCGGCCCAGCGGCGGTCCAGACTGGCCAGGGGCGGCCTGGTGATCAGGACCAGCCTCGACCCGCACGCGCAACGGGCCGCCGAGCGGGCCATCCGCCGCCACGTGCACCCCCAGGACACCGAGGTGGCCGCCGAGGCCATGGTGGAGCCGGGGACGGGGCGGATCAGGGCGATGGCGGCCAGCAAGGAGTTCGGCCGCAACCCGGGCAACCGCAAGAACGGCCCCAGGACCACCTTCAACCTGCCCGCCGACGTGGCGCACGGTGGCGGGCAGGGCTTCCAGGCCGGGTCCACGTTCAAGGTGTTCACCCTGGCCACCGCGTTGAAGCAGGGGTGGAGGTTCGGCGACGGCTTCCAGACGCCCGGAGCGCTGGTGCCCGGCCAGGGCTACCGCAACTGCAAGGGCCGGCCGGTCAACGACCCCGACACCCGCGTGCTCAACGCCAGCGGCGAGGGCGAGGGCGGCCCGCACAGCATCGAGACCGGCACCTGGAAGTCGGTGAACATCTTCTACATGATGCTGGAGCGCAAGGTCGGGCTCTGCAACGTGGTGAAGACCGCCAGGGCGCTCGGCGCCGTACGAGCCGACGGGAGAGCGCTGCGCGAGGTGCCGACGTTCACGCTGGGCGTCAACGAGATGGACCCGGTGACGGTGGCGGCGTCCTTCGCGGCGTTCGCCGCCCGCGGGGTCTACTGCCGGCCGCTGGCCATCGAGGAGATCGTCGGCAGGAACGGGCGGCGCACCCACGTGCCGCCGGCCTGCGAGCAGGCCATCGAGCGGCCGGTCGCCGACGCGGTCAACCATGTGCTCACGGGGGTGTTCGACAAGGGCACCATGAAAGGGCAGGGCCTGGACCGGCCCGCCGCCGGCAAGACCGGGACCAACAACGGCTACACCTCGGCCTGGTTCGCCGGCTACACGCCGCAGCTGGCGGCGGCGGTCAGCGTCGGGGACATTCGGGGCTCCTACCGTTTCCCGCTGCAGGGCGTGCAGATCGGGGACCAGTACTACGGCTCGGTGCAGGGCGCGTCGCTGCCGGGGCCGATCTGGGTGGAGTCGATGCGGCCCGCGCTGCGCCACGTCGAGCCTCGGGGGTTCCCCGGGCCGAACATGGCGCGCTTCGGCGGCGGTCACACGCCCGGGCTGAAGGAGGCCCTGGCCGAGGAGGAAAAGCGCGAGAAGCGGCGCGGCGACCGGGCCTTCGCCAAGCGGCATCGCAAGCTGTTGCGGTGGCTGCTCGGCCGGAGCCAGGCCGCGCCCTCCCCGGAATGGCCGCTCCGCCGCCGCCAGCACGAGCGCCCGCGCCAGCACGAGCGCCCGCGCCAGCACGAGCGCCCGCGTTGGCACTAGCGCACGCCCCGGCACAAGTGTGAACGCGCGGCACAAGTGCACGCCGCCCGAAGCTAGCGCACGCCGCTGGCACCTAGCGCACGCCGCCTCGGACATCAGCGCACGCCGCTGGCACCAGCGCACGCCGCCCGCCATCAGTGCACGGCGCCGGCGCCAGCGCACGCCGCCAGGCACTGTTGCACGATGCTCGCCCGGGCGGCGCGCTGCTCGAGGAGGGTCGCCAGGGCGGCGTCCACGCGGCCGATCGCCGCACGGAGCTCTGGCAACGTGGCGGGCGCCTCCGGGCGCAGTAGCGCACGCGGCCTGGCAGTAGCGCGCCGCCTGGCAGTAGCGCACGCCGCTGCCCCTTCCTGAGGCGCCGGATGCCTGCGGAAACGGGCCTAGGTGGTCTTCCCGATGGGCGCCGTGACGGCCCTGGTGAGCGTGATGAGGTTGTCGGGCGCGGTCTCGATCTGCAGCCCGCGCTTGCCGGCCGAGAAGTAGATCGTCTCGAAGTCGAGCGCCGAGGAGTCGACCACCGTCGGCAGCTGCTTGCGCTGCCCCAGCGGGCTGATGCCACCCACGACGTAGCCGGTCACCCGCTCCACCTTCGCGGCGTCGGCCATCGCCGCGCGCTTGCTGTTGAGCGCGCTCGCCAGCGCCTTGAGGTCGAGCTTGCCCGCCACCGGCACCACCGCCACCGCGAGCCCGCTCTCGACCTCCGCCACCAGCGTCTTGAAGATCCGCTCGTAGGGGACTCCGAGTGCGTCCGCCGCCTCCTCGCCGTAGGCCTGGGCGGCGGCGTCGTGCTCGTAGGGGTGGAGCGTGAAGTCGGCCTTGGCCTTCGTCAGGGCCATGGTGGCCGGGGTGCCGCCCCCTTTGCTGTGCCGTGACACGTTAGTTGGCACCTGAGAGCTGCCGCGAGCTGGGGTTCTGGCTTTACGGGACATGCTTGTTGACCATAGCGGGTCACGGTATTTGGCACCGGTGATGAGTTGGCCATGATTCTTGGCACCGATTTCCGGGATCTACGGACTGTAACGAGTCCTGTGCGATTTGCTAGGGACTATGGGGACCCTGAGCCGAAATGGGACAGGTGGGTTAGCTGACGGGAAGGACCCCGGTTCGCTGTGGTCGCACCTGGTGAGCTGGGAGGACCTCCTGATGCCGGTTTCCGTGGATACCGGCGCGTTGGGGCTGGAGTTGAGCGAGGGCTGGCCGGATCGGTGGAGCGTGAGCCGGAGGTCTGGCAGGAATCAGGAATCGCACTCGGTGCGGGCTCTGATCCAGACGCCGATGGTGGATGTCGAGCCGATCCGCTGGTTCTCCTGGCGGCGGGGACAGCGTCATCGTCCAGGGCTTCAGTTCCTGGTCAGTACTGGCCGTCACCATGGAGCTGAGAGTTTGGAGGAGGCTCGGCTGCTGCTGGCCCTGGACTTCGCCGGTGAACTGGTCGATGTCGTGTCACAGCCGCTGAGGTTGCGCTTCGACACCGTTGACCGGAGCAGGCAGCACACGCCGGATTTTCTGGCGATGACCCGGTCGGGCATCTGGCTGATCGATGTGCGCCCGGAGGTGTTGATCAAGGAGTCGGACTGGGAGTCGTTCGCGGCGGCGGCCGAGGTGGCGCTGGCATGCGGGTGGCGCTATGTGGTGGCGGCTGGTTGGCGTGAGCATGTTGTGTCGGCGCTGGATGCGATGTCCTCACAGCGGCGGCCGTTGTCCGATCCTCTGGGATTGCGGCCCAGGCTGCTCGCGTCGGTGACGCGCGAGGGCGTGAGGTTCGGCGAACTGGCCGCGGCCAGCGGCTGCGAGCCAGTGGCACGGGCTCAGTTGCTGCATCTGATCTGGCACCGGCGGCTGGCGGTGGACCTTGCCGAGCCGCTGGGGGATCGCTCGCTCGTGGTTGCCGGGAGGGCCGGATGACGCCGGTGCGGGCGGTGGTGGATCTGTCGGCGGGCGCCGAGGTGGTGCTGGACGGGGTGGCGTGGACGGTGGAGCGGCGCGAGCCGCACCTGGGACGGGTTTGCCTGGTGCGAGCCGATGGCGCCCGTCAGCGGGTGAGCTTGCGTTTTCTGATCAATCATCCGGGCTGCCGGTCGTCCTCCCGCACCGCCGCCGATGGTGCCAACCGAGGACGTCAGCCCACAACGGTGCAGGATCTCAAACCGGGGCGACGCGAGCTGGCCGAGCTTCGCATGGCCCACCTGCTGGAGGTGGCCACGGGGTTTCGCAGCGGCGACCGGCTGCGTCCAGGCCCGGGGGAACCGAGACCCGAGTACGACCCGGACACCACGACCTTGACCAGCCGGCGCCTGGCCAAGGTGGCCGAATTGAAGGCTCTGGACCGGCAGCAGGCCAAGCTGCTGGGGCTGGGTGCGGTCAGCTACCACACGCTGGTCCGGTGGGAGAACGCACGCCGGCGGTTCGGGCTGATCGGCTGCGCCGACGATCGCTGGCTGCGGGAAAGCGGCGGGCACCCCAGCGTGAGCGAGGAGGTCCGGGAGGCGATTTTCGCCGTTCGTGAGGAGACACTGCGCGGTGCCACGGTGAGCATGCGCACCAAGGAACGCATGATCCACCAATACGTGCGGGAGACGTTCGGCGCGCAGACGCCAGTGCCCAGCTATCGGACGCTCTGCCGGGTCTGGAAGGAGTGGTTCGGACCGGGCGGAGCGCGCCAGCGTTATGCCCGCTCGGCCGAGCTGCCGACGAAGAACGGGCACGTGGTGGTCCACCGGCCCGGGCAGGTCGTCGCGCTGGACACCACCGTGCTGCCGGTGATGGTCCGAGACGGAGTCTTCGGCGACCCGGTGAAGAGCCATCTGACGCTGGCGCTGGACGTCCACACGCATTCGCTTTGCGCCTTCCGGCTCACGCTGGTGTCCGACACCGCGGTGGACGTGGCCATGGTGCTGCGCGATGTGATGATGCCTCTGCCGATGCGGGCGGACTGGGACGCCGAGCTGGAGTGGCCCTACCCAGGGATCCCAGCCGCGGTGGTGGCCGAGTTCGCCGGGCACAAGGTCGCGGGCCTGCCGTTCTTCACGCCAGAGACCGTGACCACCGACCACGGAGCGGTCTATCGCAACCACCACCTGGTGGAAGTGCAGCGCGTGCTCGGCTGCAACATCTTGCCGGCCCGCACGCTGCGCCCCACCGACAAGGCCGTCTGCGAGCGAGCCTTCGGTGTGATCAGGCAACTGCTGTTCGAAGAATTGCCCGGCTACACCGGAGTCGATGTCGCCGAACGGGGTGCCGACCCAGCCACCGACGCGGTGCTGACCATCGAGGAGATGGAGCACCTGATCGCCACCTGGATTGTGTCGGTCTGGCAACGGCGCACGCTGGGCGAGTGCGCCCCCAGCTGGGATCCGGACGGATCTCACAGCCCCAACACCTTGTTCGCCGCCTCCTTCGCCCGGGCTGGGTTCGCGATGGAGATCCCCGCACCGGAACTGTTTTATGAGCTGCTGCCGGTGCACTACGTCAGCCGCATCTCCCGGCGCGGGGTGAAGATCAGGGGGCTGTGGTATGACAGCCCAGCGCTGAAGGACTATCGCGGCACCAAATCCGCCCGGGGCGGCAGGCACAAGGGCCAGTGGCTGATTCGCCGCGATCCGCGCGACCGCCGCCAGGTGTTCTTCCAAGACCCGATCACCCATGAATGGCATGCGCTGGACTGGACGGGCATGCCGCCGGTCGGGCAGATGCCCGCCTTCGGCGATGCGCGAGTACGCGACCTGCTCAAGAAGGCAGCCGCCTGCGGGCTCAAACCCAAGTCCGACGCCGAGCTCCTGCCGGTCCTGCTGGAGCTGATCGGGTCGAAGATTCCGGTGAGCCAGTGGCCGACCCAGATGACCAAGACGCAGCGCACCGAGCACGCTCGCGAGGTCACCCAGGCCGCGGCAGCTCAAGCTGACCGCCCTGCGTCCTCTCGCGCCGGGGACGGTGACGTTCCGGGCTCCTCGACGGTCACGCCGCTGGACTGGTCGCGGCGCGCCCGGCAGGCCGCAGACGGCATCGACAGCGAACGCCGCCGACGGCGAGAAGCGGCTGTCCCGGTCGTCCCGAAACCTCCTCCTCGGCTGGGGGCGAGCTATCGCGAACGGAACGTGTTCGTCCTGCCGGACAACGACGAGGAGCAAAAGGCCACGTGATGGACGACATCCCCGACGACGCCGGTGCACTAGTCCCGTTCCTGCGACTTGGCCCGCCACCGGACCGCACCACCTGGGAGGGATGGCAGCAATATCGGCGCACCCGCGACACCTTTATCCCCGCGCCCCGCTTGACGCAGGCCGAATACCAGAGCTTGACCCCCAGACGCCGGGCCCTGCACGACCTGCACCGCACCGCCACCCACGTGAACATGCGGCTGCAAGAGACGCCGATGAGCGTGAAAGTCGCCGACCTGATGCGCCACCGGCTGCAAAACAACGCGGTGAAATTCATGCCCGGCACCCGGGACGGCCTGATGATCAACGGTGGCGGATTTCTCGGCAAGACCGAAACCGCTTGCTCGGCGGCCGCCACCTTCGAAGACCTCTGGCGCGGCATCCGCCACCAGCTCCTGCCCGCCCCCACTCCGGGGACGCGCGACCTGTTCGTGCCGGTCGCCTACTGCCGCCTACCAGTCCGGGCCACCCCCAAGGCCCTCTGCAGAACCATCCTGAGCCACTACGGCGACCCCCACCCGGGCAGCCTGGACGATCTGGTCCGATCGGTCCGCGACACCATCCGTGATCACAACACCACCGCCTTGCTCATCGACGACATCACTCGGCTACGGATGCACCGCGAAGACGACCAGGACACCCTGGACCTGTTGCGCGAGCTGATGGACCTGAACGTCACCCTGATTCTGATCGGCGTGGACATCCCAGGCTCCGGACTGCTGCGCGGCGCCTATGCCGATCCACGCACCAACCAGTGGGTCTTCCCCGACATCAAACGCGGCAAAAGCCACAACGAGGCGGCCTCCACCCAGACCGAACGGCGCTTCGACATGGTTGACCTCGATCCGTTCGACTACTCCACCCCGACCGGCATCCAAGCCTTCCTCCAACACCTCGCCGGCATCGAAGAACAACTGCGACTGCTGCGCGCCGTCGACGGCATGCTCACCACCGGCGATATGCCCGAGTACTTGTTCCGCCGCACCCACGGCATCGTCGGCCTGCTGCGACGCCTGATCGAGGACGGCTGCGCCAAGGCGATCACTACAGGCGAAGAACGCCTCACCCCCGAGTTGCTGGCCGGCACCGACATTCGCCTGGGCAATCTCGCCGATCTCGACCCCGGAAGCGGCGAGGTCCCTGATATTCCCCAGGATGTCCAACCACCCCGGCAGGAGCGGCAGCGCAAGAGGCCCCGCAACACGGTCTTCGACGACCAGGGCGATCGATCGGCCGCTGATGGATGACACAGCAACGCCCCTCAGGCCACTGACCCGGAGCCTGGATCCACTCGATGGCGAGTCCCTCCACGGCTTCCTGCTGCGCCTGGCCTACCGGCTCCAGGTCGGCCCTCGCCATCTTGCCCACCTGGCCGGCTGCACCTTCGCCGGTGAAGATGTCGGCCGCCGACACCTGCTTGATCTCGACACGGGCGTCTTCGCACAGGTCACACGGCTGACCGCGGACGAGGCTGCCGACTTGACCCTCATCCCCTGGAAAGATCGCTACCCATCCATCAATCGATCAATGCCCACGAAGGCCAGCCGGCGACCCAAACCTGACGATTGGCTATTCACCCATACTCCCCGCCACTGCCCGCAGTGTCTCGTCGGCGACGGCACACCTATCCAGCAGCGTTACGGCGGCCCCTGGAAAAAGGCCTGGCTCCTGCCCATCACCTTCGCCTGTCCCGATCACCAGACGTTCCTCCAGCAGGGCTGCCCCGCGGACCATCCCCGACAACGACAACTTGGCCGTCTGATCCTCAGGTCCAGAGAAGCCACCTTGCATCCAACACAGTGCCGCGTCTCTCTCGCCGAGCAACCTGGCTCCAACCCCCCTGGCATCAAGCCAAAGATCTGCGGCATCCGGCTGGACCAGTCCCCACCCGGCTCCCCCATTCGCCCCCGCGCGAGCGAGCTGCAGACCCAGCAGCGGCTTCTTGACCTTCTCAATCCCAATCCGCCCGCAGAGGCGGCTGGCTTCTTCACCAACGTCCGGATGCTGGCCTCACTGATCTGCGTATCGTGGCCACTCGGGCGCGACCTGTTCGACGCCTCAACGGTCCCCGCGATCACCGAGCATGTCCGAGCGCGTGAGCAGAGCCTCACACCTCACGACGATCTTCCCGACGCTCCCGCCGTCACCGGCGCCTTGTTGACCGCAGCCGTGGCTTTGTTGGACGCGCCCGAGCTGGCAAGACCCTTTGCCCGGCACATACGAGCCGCCTGGCCAGGTCCGACCCACAGCATCCCCTGGGCGGATTCCCCACTCGCCGAGGTCCTCCGCAATCACGAGTGGCACCAGCCTCAATGATCTTCACCATTTGAAACGCCTTTGCGAGCCGGGCGGATGCGCTGTGATCATGCCGCTCATGAGCTGCACCTTCTGCCGCATCGTCGCCGGCACCGAACCCTCACAGACCATCCCCGAGGACACCGACCTCACGCCCCCGTGGACGGAGGTCGAGCACCCGGTCGAGTCCCTCGCGGGGCTGGCCGAGGAGATCAGGGCCTGGCGCTGAACGCGAGCACCAGGACAGGATCCGAACACTGCGGTGACGGCGGTCATGAGAAGCTCCCCATAGGCGGCCAGATACCGCCCCAGTGATGGCCACGGGATTCCCCACGTGCGGCCAGATACCTCCCCGCTTGATCGCGATCATTCCCGGTCGGCGAGAGTCG
>NZ_JBQQBQ010000022.1:0-162848 GCF_052245915.1 Nonomuraea sp. 10N515B | reverse complement strand
ACGGACAACGCGCGGTCCGGTTGCACGACCCATCACTCGTGACACCTATTCAGGCCATTTCAATAACAGCCCAGCAAGCCAGAGCAGAGGAATAGCGCACGGTCGGAATAACACCTTTCCACCAGTATCCTCCTTCCATGCCCGGCCATCGCACCACCGCGCCAAGGCAAGCCCGTAGGGCCGGAAGTCCCTCGTACCGAAGCTTTGGTGAGGGTGCTGCTCCGCGATAGGGCCCCGACATGGGGGACGGACGGCCATGCAGAGCGGGACTTTCGGCCCTGATTCCCGGGCCACCCCGGCGGCGAAGGTGGGGACAGGACCAAAAGGAGAGTGGAGAGCATGCGCGCTGCCGTTGTCACCGGATTCGACAAGCCCCTCGAGATCCAGGAGCTGCCCGTCCCCGAGCCAGAGCCGTACCAGGTGCTCGTGCGCATCGAGGCCAGCGGCCTGTGCCACACCGACATCCACGCCGCTCACGGAGACTGGCCGGTCAAGCCGTCTCTGCCCTTCACGCCGGGGCATGAGGGCGTGGGGATCATCGAGAAGATCGGCTCCGCGGTGATCGGCCGCAAGGTGGGTGAGCGGGTGGCCATCCCGTGGCTCGGTTCTGCCTGTGGCACCTGCGAGTACTGCGTCAGCGGTCGTGAGACCCTGTGCGAGTCCCAGCAGAACACCGGCTACGCCCTTAACGGCGGACACGCCGAGTACGCCGTGGCCCACGCCGGGTACGTGGTCCCCGTCCCCGACGGGGTCTCCCCCGTCGAGGCTGCGCCGCTGGCCTGCGCGGGTGTGACGACGTACAAGGCCGTCAAGGTCTCCGGGCTGCGCCCGTCCGAGCGGGCGGCCATCTTCGGCATCGGAGGGCTCGGCCACCTGGCGCAGCAGTACGCGCAGATCTTCGGTGCGCAGACCGTCGCGGTCGACGTCACCGAGGAGAAGCTGAGGCTGGCCAGGGAGCTGGGCGCCACACACACGATCAACGCCGCCACCGGCGACCCGGTCGCGGAGATCAAGGCGCTGGGCGGGGTGGACGTGGCCATCGTGCTAGCCGCCAGCCCGCGCGTGCTGGAGCAGGCCCACGCCTCGCTGCGCCGCGGCGGCCGCCTGGTGCTGGTCTCCCTGCCCAAGGACAACGCGATGAGCCTGCCCATCTTCCAGACCGTGCTGGGCGGCATTACCGTCATCGGCTCCATCGTCGGCACCCGCGCCGATCTCGCCGAGGTCTTCACGCTCCACGCCCAGGGACGTACCAAGGTCATCTACGAAACGCGCAAGATCGAAGACATCAACCAGTCCTTCGCCGAAGTCCTCGCCGGCACCGTCCCCGCCCGCCTCGTCTTCCAGATGTGACCGCGTCCAGAAGGATCGCACCATGTGCAACTACTGCGGCTGCCGAGAGTTCCCGCTGATCGGCCGGCTCTCCCAGGAACACTGGGACATCGCCGAGTGCGCAGGAGCGCTGCGCCGCGCCATCGGCGAGGCCCGGCACGACGACGCCACGGCCCTGCTCGACGAACTGCTCGCCCGACTCATCCCGCACACCGCCACTGAGGAGAGCGGACTGTTCGCCGAGCTACGCGCCGAGGGAGCGCTCGCGGATGAGGTGCAGCGGCTCTGCGCCGAGCACACCGACATCCACGGCGTGCTCGAGACGATCGACCGGACCTCACCCGACTGGCCCGCCGTGCTCAAGGCTCTGGACCGGCTGCACCAGCACATCGATCACGAGGAACACGGGCTGTTCCCCGCCGCCGTCATCATGTTGCCGCTCGCCGCCTGGGACCGCATCACGCCCGAGCAGCCGGGCTTCCTTGAGGGGCGAACGGCCCTGGAAGACAGGTCCAAAGTCCCTCCGGGCAGGTGACCTGTGGCCGTGCCGGCGGGTCCAGCTCCGGATCTACGGTTTTGATATGTCCGATGAGCGCCACCTGATCCGCCGCCTGCCTGGCAGGTGGTCGGTGGCTCCCATGACGGGCCTGCACCCTGACGGGCGGCGAGTCGCACTTGTGAAAGCCCATCCCCAGACCCGCCGCCCGTTCGCCCCGCAGGCTCAGGTCGCCGGTTTCGCGACCCCCATGACCGGTTTCCACGTCCGGCGTGTCTTCGACGAGCGCTGTCCCGCGGCCCTGATCCGCTCATAGCGGCCCTCAGCGGCACTTGTCACCGACGACTCGGACGGACATCACCCTCATGCTCGAAGACCTGCACGCGGCCACGCGCCGCGACCCTGCCCTGTACGGCCACCGCAAGCTGGAGGCCATCCTCTACCCCGGCGTATGGGCGGTGTGGATCCACCGCTTGGCTCATCGGCTGCACCGCCGCCGCGTGCCGTTCCTCCCCCGGCTGATCTCGCAGCTCGCCCGCACCTTCACCGGGATCGAGATCCACCCGGGTACCCGCATCGGGCGGCGGTTATTCATCGACCATGGAGCGGGCGTCGTCATCGGCGAGACCGCTGTCATCGGTGACGACGTCACGCTCTACCACCACGTCACGCTCGGCGGCCGCGGCTTCCACTCCGACGCCAAGGGAACGCCCCGCCACCCGGTTCTCGGCGACCGAGTCACCGTCGGCGTCGGCGCCTCCATCCTCGGCCGGGTCCGCGTCGGCGACGACGCCTCGATCGGCGCCCACGCCCTCGTGCTCGCCGACGTGCCGGCAGGTGCCCGCGTGCCCGGCCCTGTCACTCCATCCGTCATCAGGAGAGAGCCTGTGCCCGACATCCACCCCAACGTCCTGTCCCTCATCGGCGCGACCCCGCTCGTGAGCCTGTCACGCTTCGGCGCGGACTTGCCCGCCCGGCTGGCCGCCAAGCTGGAGTCCGCCAACCCGGGCGGCAGCGTCAAGGACCGCATCGCCCGCGCCATGATCGAGGCCGCCGAGGACACCGGCCTGCTGCATCCGGGCGCCCACATCGTCGAGCCCACCAGCGGCAACACCGGCATCGGGCTGGCCATGGTGGCGGCCGCGAAGGGGTACCGGCTGACGCTCACCATGCCGGAAAGCATGAGCCTGGAGCGGCGAGCGCTGCTGACGGCCTACGGCGCCGAGCTGGTCCTCACACCCGCCGCACTTGGCATGAAGGGCGCGATCGCGGAGGCGGAACGGCTGGCCGCAGAGCACGGCTGGTTCATGCCCCAGCAGTTCGCCAACCCGGCCAACCCCGACGTCCACCTGCGCACCACCGCCCAGGAGATCTGGGACGACACCGCCGGCGAGATCGACCTTCTCGTCTGCGGCGTCGGCACCGGCGGCACGGTCACGGGCGTGGGCCGCTTCCTGCGCGAGAAGAAGCCGCAGGTGCGCGTGATCGCCGTCGAACCCGCTGAATCAGCGGTGCTGTCGGGCGAGGCCCCGGGGCCGCACGGAATCCAGGGCATCGGCGCCGGCTTCGTCCCCGAGGTCCTGGACACCACGGTCTACGACGAGGTGATGCCAGTGTCCGTGGACCAGGCCCGGGACGCGGCGCGGCGGCTGGCCCGTACGGAGGGCATTCTCGCGGGCGTGTCCGCAGGCGCGGCCCTCCACGCCGCGTCCACAGTCGCCGCCCGCCCGAAGAACAACGGCCGACTTGTCGTGGTGGTCCTCCCCGACACCGGCGAACGCTACCTCAGCACCCCGCTCTTCACGCAGTAGAGACGACAGGAGGAATCCGTTTCATGACCATCCACGCAGACACGAGCAGCCAAGCCGCCTTGCGAGTTCACCAGGATATTGGTGATCCCCGAGCTGACAGACCGGACGGTCCTGACGTCCACGTTGGCGCAGGTGAAACTGCCCGCCTTGATGGTGTCGTTGAAGTTCCGCACCACCAGGGCGCCGTTCTCCACGTTGATGGTGATGTGGTCGCCGACGTTGCCGGCGTTGACGGACAACTTCCCGCCGATCGCCGTCACGTTGGTTAGCGCCTGCGCGGGCGTGGCGGTGATCGCCGCTGCCGAGATGGCCAGCAGCACCCCCGTGGCGAGAGCGCGGAGGCTGGTCCTGCGCGAGATGCTGAGATTCACGTGTCTCCTCGTGTGTCGTGGGCCCCCTAGCCCGCGAGGAAGTACATCGCGCCCAGCGCACGGGAAACACGTCCAAATACGCCCTTGTTCGCGGGCGATGTCGGTAGACACGCGAGCCGCAGGTGCTCGGCCCGCTCACCGGACCTCCAGGCGGGTGGCGTCCAGGCTGATGACGATCCGTAATCGGAACCGAAGGTGGTAGCCGTCAACTCAACCTGAACGCCGACACGATGCTGGTGTTCTCCGCCGCCACCAGCCCCGCCTACGGCTCACCCGGGGTGTAGTTGAATGCCGCGATCGGTCCGCGTTTCGGGCCGGGGCTGCGAACGGCGGTCCTGGCCGGAGTGATCTTATGACTGGCCGGCAAGCTGCTGCCGATGATCGGCTATGCGGGTATGGTCATCTTCCCTTCCAGCTCGTCGTCTTGAGCGCCAGGCTGGCCCGGGTGGAGTTCACGGCGATCGCGATCGGTTCGCGGCGCTACCGTGATCGGCCGTCGCGGTCGAGGGATCAGCGCCGGTACTCCCCTGGTTCGGTCTGCGTCACCTCTATGGGAATCAGGTCGCTGGGAGGGCGGTGGCCAGCAGGACGACACCGAGCGACCCCACCAGCGAGGCCACCGCCATGGCGCGCGCCAGCCGGGGACGTGCCGTGCCGGACGCCCAGCCGTGCAGGGCGGCGGCGACCATGACGGCGCAGAACAGCAGCAGCTTGGCGGCCAGGATCCGGCCGTAGCCGGGCTCGGCGAGCGAGGCCCAGGTGACGCCCTTGTGCCAGGCGATGGCCACACCGGTGGCCAGCTGAACGGGCAGGAACAGCGCGACAGTGAGCAGGCCGAAGCGGCGGCCCACGGCGGTCAGCACCTGGCCGCGCCGCTGCTCGTCCAGCAGTCGCCGGGCCAGCGGCAGCACCACCAGCGACACGGTGAGCTGGCCGCCGACCCACAACGCGGCCCCGAGCACGTGCAGGAACCGCACCACCGACCACCACGTCATGGCGCGCTCACCTTGAACTGGCCGTGTGCGCCTGCCTCGGCCCGGCGCATCGTGTGGTCCACGACCGGGTACGTGCCAGGCTCCGGGAAGGCCAACTCGGCGAAGCCGCCCTGAGCGGGGGCCAGGTCGAGCACCTGTGCCCCGCCTGGGTCATCGGCGCGGAGCAGGTAGGCGCCTTCCTTGTAGACGGTGTCGAACGGCGCTCCCACCACATGCAATGCCGTGCCTGAGCTGGGGCCGGCGGCCACGGCCCAGATGCGGACCCGCTCTCCGGCCTTGGCCTGCAGCGGGGCGTGGTCGTAGCCAGCGGCGGTGCCGTTGAACATCCAGCCGTCCGGTTCACCTTCCCAGATCTTGGTGACTTGAGCCTGTGTGCCGGGCTCGCCAAGGTGCAACTCACCCTGCACCAAGAGGTACTCGCGGTCCACCTTGGGCAGGTTCGGCGGGTCGATGATGACCGCGCCGTACATGCCGTTGGCGATGTGCTGGGTCATCGGCATGGTCGAGCAGTGGTACAGCCAGGCTCCGGCGAAGTCCGCCTTGAACCGATACGTCAGCCGCTCCCCCGGCTGGATCGTCCGCATCGGGCCGTCCGGCGCGGTCGCCCCGGCATGGAAGTCAATGCCGTGACCCATTGAACCGCCGTTGACGAACGTCACGACGAACACATCGCCGACCTTGCCACGCAGCACCGGCCCGGGCATGGTCCCGTTGAACGTCCACACGCGTTGCCGCACCCCTGGCGCGACCTCCTGGATGATGGTGTCGTCGGCGCGGATCTCGATGTGGTGTTCCGTGCCGCCGGGAGCGGGCTTCAGGGTTGCGTCGTACGGGGTCCAGCCCGGTGACATCGGTGCGGCCAGGTCCAGCCGGGTGGGGCCTCCTCCCTGCGAGGCGGCGTGCGTGCCGTGTCCGTTGTGGCTGGTGCTCGCCTCCGGCTGGGATGCTGCGGCCGTGCCGGTCGGGACAATCCGCATGGTCATGCCGGCCGCGCGGTGCCCGGCGACCGTGCACCAGCCGTCCACGGCCTCCCCCAGCGGTTGGAGCTTCAGCGTGGCGCTCTGGCCGGAGGCGAGCATCGGGGTACGCTCGCCGGTTTCGAGGCGCAGGTCGTGGCGCTGAGCATCGGCGTTGGTGACACGCAGCGTCAGGACCGTGCCCGCGGCTGCCTCGATCACGGCGGGGCGGATGCTCATGCCGGACAGTGTCACCTCGATCGTCCGGGAACCGGTCGCGGCCACCGTGGATGGACCGGAGCCGCCGGTCGTGGCGACGACGACTGCCGCGGCGGTCAACAGGCAGCCGACGGCCACCCCGGCGATGGCCGGCAACGATTGCCGCCACGCCCTGCCGCCGTTCGCCGAGCCATCCGCCCCCGCGGACTGTGCGACGTCAGCCGTCGGCTGGGCAGGGGTAATGCGAGCTCGGGTCAGGGCGGTGACGGCCAAGGCGACGAACGCCATGGCCGAGCCCAGGACGAGCGCCCAGCCCAGCAGCGTCACCGGTTGCGGAACCGGCAGGGCCAGCAGCGGCACGCCCAAGTTGAGTGCCGCGAGCCGCGCCGGCCAGCCGCGTTCCAGCAGCGCTGCGTTCTCCTTGAACCGGGCCGGCCCGCCGCCCAGCACCGCGGGCAGCAGGTGCAGCAGCGAGCCGAGCAGCACCTGGGCGACGAATCCGACGAGCATCGGCGGCAGCAGCGGCTCCACTGCCACTGCGACCTCGGCTGCGGGCCGGGTGGCGATGACCACCAGGTTCGCGGCGATCGTCAGCTCGAACCAGACGATCGCCGCCGCCAGCATCCACGAGGCCCCGGTGTGCGGGCGCCTGCGCCGCAGCGCGTCGACCAGCGGCACGAGCACCGCCAGCCCTCCCGCGGCGTACGCCACCAGCCCTGCCAGGGCCACCCACCGCCAGCCCGCCAGCAGTCCGACGACGGCCACCGTCAACCCGGGCGCAGCCAGCCGCAGCCCCACGCGTGAGGCTCGCCGGGTCCCCTCCGCCATGCGCGTACGCAGGACTGTGGGCCAGAGCGTGAACAGCGTGCCGAGCACGGTCAGGCCGACCCAGCCGAACAGGTTCACCACGGCGTGCGCGGCATGCAACCGCTCGTGGACCGCCCCGTGCCCGACGTGCGCGGCCAGCAGCCCACCCAGGACGCCGCCGACAGCGAGCGCTCCGGCCGCGGCCACGTACCAGCCGATGACATGGCCGAACCGGCCGGGCAGCGCCTGGCGCACCAGCCGGACGAGCACGGCGGCGTGCCACAGCACCACCCCCACCACCAGCACCGCACCGGCGGCAGCCACCTGCCACGGCCCGAACGCGACCCCGGCCAGCACCGCCACCGTCGCCACGTTCAGCAGGCCCAGCCTGGCCAGGCTGCCGCGCTGCGGCGGGGTGCGGACGCGTAGCAGCGCCACCGTGAAGTGCTCACTCCAGATCAGGATGGCGGTGCTGACCGCGCCCAGCAGGAACACGTGGATCAGCAGCCAGCGCGGCGCCGGCAGCACTTCGCCCGCCAGCGCCGCCACGACGGTCAGGGCGAGCCAGCCGACGACGACCGCGTTCGCCCGCAGATGCCACGAGGCACGCGGTCGCTGCGGCTGCGGTGCCTCGAGCGGCGGTTTAGCCCTTTCTATACGGATATCGACCGGACCCACTTCGATGACCTTCCTATGGTGACCGGAGCGCGTGATCGCGATCGCGCACCCGGCGAACATCAGCAGAGCAACCGCCGCGAGCACGCCACCCAGCGTACGCACGACTTGGGCGGTGGCCAGGTCGCCGGCCATCCGCACCACCACCGCCGCGTGCAGCGCCACCAGCGGCATATAGAGAACGGGCCGGTACGGCAGCCGCACGCGCAACACCGCGGGCAGAATCACCGGGGCGTGCCCGAACACCATCGACATGACGAAACCGAGGAACAGCGCGTGAAGCGCGGCGTCGTACAGATACCGGCCCGACGCCAGGCCGGTGGCCGCCCACAACATCCCGGCCACCGCCAGCCAGCAGTACCCGGCCAGCAGGCAGACAGCCGCATACCGGGAGAGCCCGGCACCGCGCACAGTACGCCGCGCCACGTCATAGAAGCCGAGCCACCCGGCGGCCACGACCATCCCGACCCCGGCCGCACGCGCGCCCGCGACCGGAGCGAGCAGCGACACCACGGCCCCCACGCCCACCAGCGCGGCGGCGGCCAGCAGGCCCGCCCAGGCGCGGGGGCGGAGGAACACGACGTGCGCCAGCTCCAGCCGCTCGGCAGCGATCGTGAGCACCAGAAAGACAGCGAACCAGACCACCAGCTCCGGCACCGGCCGCCCGACAAGCCATAACACCCCGGCCACCGGCCACGCCACCGCCCCGCCGAGCTGCAGGAACGTCTCACGTGACCACCGCCGGCCGAGCAGCGCCAGGTAGATGGCCACCAGCCAGCCGCCACCGGCGGTCAGTGCCACGCGGCCGACCTGCTCGGCACCGACGGCAAGGGCGACCGCACCGGCTGCAGCGAACGCCGGCGCCACGTAACCCCAGGGGCGACGCAGCGCCACCGCACGCTCGAGCGCGATCAATGTGCCGAGGAAACCCAGAGCCATCAGCGGCCCGTGCTGCTCGATGAACGATCCGGGTGCCGGAATCTCGTCGACCAGCAGCGCAAGCCCGCCGACGACCCCGGCGACCAACGCCACCGCCGCCCCACCCATCAGCGGCAACCGCCCCCAGGCCACTCGCCGCCCAGACAGTCCTCGCCGGCTGGCCCGTCCCGGCTGACCGGGGAGTCCAGGCTGCGCTGCCTGCGGCGGCGCGCTTGGAGTCTGCGGTGTCACCACGGTCTGTCACGCCCTCCGTTACGCGGGTGGTCATGGAGAAGCAGTCAGCGGTCCGGCCGCACCGGGGCGTGCCCGGGTGCGGCCGGACCACGGGCCAACGAGGAGGTCAGCGGGCACCGACATGCTCGGCCGTACGGCGGACGGCCACCGAGCGGATCACGGTCACCGTCAGAGCCAGGGTGAGCGCGGCGGTGATGGCCAGCAGCGCCAGGCCGAGCCCGTAGGAGCCGAGCTGGCCGTACAGGAAGCCCATCACCAGCGGGGGCACGAAGCCGCCGAGGCCGCCGGCGGCGCCGACCAGGCCGGTGACCGTGCCGACCTTGTCGGCCGGGGCGACTTGGGCGACGAGGGCGAAGGTGGCGCCGCTGCCCGCGCCGAGTGCGGCAGCCATGGTCAGGAAGGCGATGGTGCCAAGCGGCATGAGGCCCGGCGTGAGCGCCTGCACCCCCGCCATCACGGCGATGAGGACGAAGACACCGGTCAGCACGGGGACGGGGCCGATGCGGTCGGACAGCCAGCCACCGAGCGGCCGGGCCAGGACCGCCAGCACCACGAACCCGGCCATGCGGTTGGCGGCATCGGCCAGTTCGAGGCCGTAGCCGGTCTGCAGGTAGGCGGGCAGGTAGACGGAGAAGGCGACGTAGCCGCCGAAGGCGACCGCGTACAACACACACGCCTGCCACGTGATCGACAACTTCACCGTGGCCGCCATACGCGTCATCAGGGGCTGGGTCGCGACGGTACGGCCGGGCGCGTCCCGCAGCACCAGCCACGCGACGACGGCGTAAGCAGCCAGGACGACCGCGGTGATCAGGAACGGGGTGGCCGCGCCGCCGGTCCGCACCAGGGGGACGGTGGTCAGCGCGCTGATCGCAGTGCCGCCCATCCCTGCCCCGAAGATCCCCACCGCCAGGCCGCGCCGGTGCGGCGGAAACCAGGCGTTGACGAACGGCACGCCGACAGCGAAGACGGTCCCGCCGATACCCAGGAAGAGCCCGCCCGCCAGCAGCGCGGCCAGCGAGGTCTGCCCGGCCACGCCTATGAACAGCACGGGCACGATGGTGGCGGCGGAGATCAGGGGAAACATTACCCGTCCGCCGAAGCGGTCGGTCAAAGCGCCGACCGGGATGCGGCCGAGCGAGCCGACGATCACGGGCACGGCGACCAGCAGCGCCTGCTGCCCAGCCGACAACTCGAGCAGCTCTTTGAAACGCGGCCCCAACGGGCTGAGCAGCGCCCAAGCCCAGAAGTTCACCGCGAAGCCCAGGGTCGCCAAGCCCAGCATCAATGCGGGCTTGCGGCCGGTCGCGGCGGTCGGTGCGTTCGTCATGTCTTCCTCACGTGATCGTGTATTCATGGGTGGCTGCGGCTGAGTGCCGCGCAGGTGTCCTGGTCTCATCTCAGCTCACAGGTCCTGGAGCGGGGTATGGACCAAGGTCCCGCCCTTTGGGGACTTAGGGCGTGTGGAGGTGCCGGGCGAGGTCGCTCTGGTAGGGGAAGCTGCCCGGCTCGTAGCCGCACCAGGGCTCCTCGGCGAGCACGTCGCCGGTGCAGGCGTACGCGCGGGACCGGGAGCCGCCGCAGATGGTGCGGAACTCGCACGCCCCGCACCGCCCGCCCAGCCGGTCGGGGTCACGCAGCGCGGCGAACAGGGGCGCGGACCGGTAGATCTCGGTCAGCGGCCGCTCGCGGACGTTGCCCGCATCCAGCGGCAGGAACCCCGACGGGTGCACGGTCCCGGTGTGGGAGACGAACACGAAGCCGCGTCCGGCGTTCACATCGACAGGAGGGCGACGCACCCGGTTCTCCCCCACCAGCCCGGCCTGCCGTGCCTGATGGCAGAGGTCCTGGTAGAGCGGCCCCAGAGCCTCGGCGTGGTCGGCGCCATGTTCGGCCAGGATGAGCCGCTGGATGGCCACGCGCCGGAAATGGTGGGCCTCGGTGGTCTTGACCGGGATCGTGGTGCCGAGGTCGTACAGGAAGTGCAGCACGTCCTCGGCCTCCTCCGCAGTCAGCGCGGACAGGGCGCGGCCCCGGCCGGTGGGCACCAGGAAGAAGACGCTCCACAGCAGCGCGCCCTGGTCGCGTACCAGCCGGGCGATGTCCGGCAACCGGGCCAGGTTGCGGCGCGTCACGGTGGTGTTGATCTGCACCTTGAGCCCGGCCTCGCGGGCCGCCCGCCAAGCTGCCATGGTCCTGCCGAACACACCGTCGTAGCCGCGGAAGGCGTCGTGCCCGGCGGCGGTAGAGCCGTCGAGACTGAGAGAAATCGCCATAGCGCCCGCCTGGCGCAGCCGGGCAAGGTTGTCCGGGGTGAGCGCCGGGGTGGCCGAGGGCGACACGGCAGGCGAAAGACCGAACTCGCGAGCCCGCCGTACCAGCTCGAACAGGTCGGGCCGCTCGAACGGATCGCCGCCCGTGATCACGAACAGTGGCGCGGGCCGGCCGAAGTCAGCCACTTGCCGCATCAGTTCCCCGGCCTGCTCGTTGGTCAACTCCTCGGGGTGCCGGTCGGGCACGGCCTCGGCGCGGCAATGCAAGCACGCCAGCGGACAAGCCCGCGTAGCCTCCCAGATCACGATGAACGGGCGGTCCGCGACATCCCTCCGCACCCGCCGCAACGGCGGTCTCCCGGACGACCGCTTATCGGCGCCGGCGCGCTCGGCCCGGGGTGCGGTGCCGTCCGGTCGGCCGATCTCGTGCGCCGACCGGACAGCCTCCGACCACTTCGTCATACGTGGGCTCCCAACAGGATCTGGGCCACCACGTCGGCCGCCGAGTGGTCATCCGGCAGGCCATCGAGGAAGCCGGCGTCCTGGCCGAGGGTGAGCAGCGGCGGCTCGTCGTAGCCGTCGGCGCGGTGCTGCCCGAGGCCGATGGCAGCGAGCAGGCCGTTGCACAGGCAGCGGCGGTCGGCCGCCTCCTCGGCCGGACGGCCCTTACGCACGTAGGTGTCGACCGGCTCGGCCGGGCAGCGGTAGCCGATCGCACCGTCCGGTTTGGCGTACGGGGTGCGCAGGTAGCCGAGGTCGCACAGCCGCGGGCGCGCCTCGTACACCTCCTGCTCCGACAGCGTTCCCGCCACATCGGCCACCTTGAACGGGAACCCGGTGGGCGAGGCCCGCGGGTCGTTACGCACCCGGAGGGCGCCGCTTGCCGCCTGCACGCGCAGCTGCCTGCGAAGGACGGGATCGAGCCCGGACTCCCGGCACAGCGCGAACGCCGACCCCACCTGGATCCCCTCCGCGCCCGCCACCCAGGCCCGCTCCAGCCCGCCAGGGGTGCCGTACCCGCCGGCCAGCCAGAACGGCAGCCCGAGCGCGGCGACCTTGGCCGTGTCGACCTCGTCGCGCGGCCCGTACACCGGCTCGGCCTCAGGATCGAGTGTCATCCTGCCCCGGGGTGGCGCGCTGTGCCCGCCCGCCACCGGCGACTCGATCACGAACCCGTCCGGCCTGGTGACCGGGGAGCGCGCCAGGTACGCGGCGAGCACGTGCGACGACACGATCGCCAGCAGCTTGGGCCGGGCCAGCGGCGTCAGGCGGTGGCCGAGCAGCCGGACCGGGTGGATACCGATCGTGTGCCCTTCGCCGCCCGCGACTGCCACCGAGATCCGCGCCGGGCGGTGCTCGGCCAGGTCGTCGAGCAGCTGCGGGATCTCCGCCGGGATGCCGGCGCCGACCAGCACGTAGGCGGCCCCGGCCAGCATCGCTCCGTAGACGGCCGCCGGGGTGGCGAGCTGGATCTTCTCCAGGTAGTTCACCCCGACGGGCCCGTCGGGGTCCTCCTTGGCCAGGAAGACCTCGGCGAAGTTGGCGACCACGGCGAGTTCGTCGCGGGCGCGGTTCGCCCGCAGCCCAAGCCGGGGAACCGGACGGTACGGCACGTCCCGGCCGGTCCCGCCGGGCACGAAATAGCGGCCGAGCACGCGCTCAGCGATCTCGGGCACCGGGAAGCAGGCGAGCGCTCGGCGCAGATGGCCGCCGAGGTCGCCGCGCTGTAGCCGCCGGGCGAGGGTGACGTCCAGCGCTGTCCCCGACACCACGCCGAGCTGCCCGGTCGCGGCGACCGCTCGGGCCAGCCGCCAGCCCGACACGCCCACGCCCATCCCGCCCTGGATCAGGGCGGGCCGCACCGGCTCAGCCACGCCGCGCTCCCCGCGTGCGCAGGTTAAGGACCTCGAATACGGGACGGCGGGGCACCCGTGGGACCGGCGGGCCGTACCCGAGCCTCACCAGCATCTGCACATGACCCAACGGCCCGGCATGGTCGCCACGGTGCTGCGGCGGCCGCAGGTCGAGCGGCTGGCTGAACAGCGAGGCGGCCACGCCGTGCGCGGTCGCGGTGAGCAGCACCCGCTGCAGCGCCTGCCCGGCGCGCAGCCAGTCGAGCGGACTATCGCCCTTGGTGAACAGGGCGGCGAGCTGCGGATCCGGTTCGAAGTCCGCCTGTTCCCGCCCGGGCTCGCCGGCCGCGCCCGGGCGAAGGTCACGAACGGCCTGCGCGCCGCCCAGGGCGAAGTCGCGCATGGGCAGCTCACCGTGTCTCGGGCGGGGACCGAAGGCGTGCTCGGGCACGCCGTCGGAGCGCGTCTGCGAGCCGGTCCAGCGGGCCAGCTCGGCGCGGTAGGACTCCTCGGCGGTCAGCGTGCCCTCGGCCACGGCGACCATGTCGAGCACCCGCCGCGCCGTCCGACCCTTGACCAGGACCAGCGTGGCACCCTCCGGGTAGGCCGCGGTGACCAGATCGAGGAAGACGTTCCTCGGCAGCGGCCGGCCGTCGAAGGGGAAACGGTTGGTACGCCGGTGCGGGATCATGCCATACAGCAGCCGCTCGTCGTGGTCGGGCGGGCTACCCGGTGTGGTGCGTACCGTGGCCAGCAGGTCGGGTCGTTCGCCGGGGTCGGGCAGCAGCTGGACTTGGGGGTCGTGCCCGGTCATCCGGATCGCCAGCCGCAGGTTGAACAGGGCGGCCCCGCAACTAATGCCGAGCCCGCGCCCCAGTGGATCGGTGACGGCCAGCAGCCGGTCGAGGTCGGCGTACAGGTCCATGGTGGCGTCGTCGGCACGGCGGAAGCGCCACGGCTGGGTGTTGTGCACCGATGGCGCCGCGACGGCGGCGTGCACCAGCCTGCGCACGCCGGCCCGCGTGGCGAAGGGCTTCTCCCTGTCGGCGGACTGCGGGACGGTATAGGGCCCAGCGCCGGGGACACCGGACTCAGGGATCGCGCCGGTTCCGGTCATCGGGCCATTCCCAGCGCAGAGGTAACAACGGACATGAACCCAAGATCCCGCGCAGGACCGTGGTCACAGCAGGGACCAAAGTCCTTCAAAGCGCGTCCGATGGACCATTTCGCCAAGACACCGCGACGCTTTGGCGGCCAAGCCGCAAGCTCGCAGCCGGCTGCATGGGAATCCAGGGACCATGTTGCTCTGCGACGTCGGGACCAAGGTCCCTAGGCCGATCGCGATAGATCCGAGATATTCGGACCCATGACACCCCTGCAAAAAATTGATGCGTACTGGCGTGCCGCCAACTACCTGTCGGTAGGGCAGATCTACCTGCTGGACAACCCGCTCCTGACCGAACCTCTCAGACCTGAGCACATCAAACCGCGCCTGCTCGGCCACTGGGGCACCACCCCCGGCCTGAACTTCTGTTTCGCCCACCTCAACCGGATCATCGCCGAGCGCAGCCAGGACATGATCTACATCGCCGGTCCGGGCCACGGCGGACCCGCAGCGGTCGCACATGCCTGGCTGGAGGGCTCCTACTCGCAGAAGTACCCCGACGTCTCGCAGGACGCTGCGGGCATGCGGCGATTGTTCCGGCAGTTCTCCTTCCCCGGCGGCATCCCCAGCCATGTCGCGCCCGAGACGCCGGGCTCCATCCACGAGGGCGGCGAACTGGGCTACTCGCTCGCCCACGCGTTCGGGGCCGCCTTCGACAACCCCAAACTGGTGGTGGCCTGCGTCGTCGGTGACGGCGAGGCGGAGACCGGCCCGCTGGCGGCCAGCTGGCACTCCAACAAGCTGCTCGACCCCTACCGGGACGGCGTGGTGCTGCCGATCCTGCACCTGAACGGCTACAAGATCGCCAACCCCACCGTGCTCGCCCGCATCCCCGAGGACGAGCTGGTCAAGCTCATGGAGGGGTACGGCTACCGACCGCACATCGTCGGCCCGGACCATGAGCAGATGGCGAACACGCTGGACGAGGTGTTCGACCAGATCGCCGCCTACAAGGAGGGCCGCGCGGACCGCCTGCCTATGATCATCCTGCGGACGCCGAAAGGCTGGACCGGCCCCCGTGAAGTCGATGGCAAGCCGGTCGAGGGCACGTGGCGGGCCCACCAGGTGCCGCTGTCCGGCGTCCGCGACAACCCCGAACATCTGGCGATGCTGGAGGAGTGGATGCGTTCCTACCGGCCCGAGGAGCTGTTCGACGCCAACGGCCGCCCGGTCCCGCAGATCTTGCAGACGGTGCCGGAAGGGCCGCTGCGGATGAGCGCCAACCCGCACGCCAACGGCGGTGAGCTGCTGCGCCCTCTGGCGCTGCCGGACTTCCGCGACTACGCGATCGAGGTCAAAGCGCCCGCGACGCAGACCAGCGAGCCCACCCGGGCACTGGGGGCGTTCCTGCGCGACGTGATCGCCGCCAACCCGCACAGCTTCCGGCTGATGGGCCCGGACGAGACCGCCTCCAACCGGCTGCAGGCCGTCTTCGACACCACCGACCGAGCCTGGAACGCCGCCATCGAGGAAACCGACGAACACCTGGCCGCCGGCGGCCGGGTGATGGAGGTGCTGTCCGAGCACCTGTGCCAGGGCTGGTTGGAGGGCTACCTGCTGACCGGCAGGCACGGGCTGTTCAACTGCTACGAGGCGTTCATCCACATCATCGACGCGATGTTCAACCAGCACGCCAAATGGTTGCAAGCCTCGAAGAAGATCCCGTGGCGGCGGCCGGTCGCCTCGCTCAACTACCTGCTGTCCTCGCACGTGTGGCGCCAGGACCACAACGGCTTCAGCCACCAGGACCCCGGTTTCCTCGACGTCGTGGTCAACAAGAAGGCCGAGGTCGTCCGGGTCTACCTGCCGCCGGACGCCAACACCCTGCTGTCGGTCGGCGACCACTGCCTGCGCTCTCGCGATTACGTCAACGTGATCGTGGCCGGCAAGCAGCCCGTACTCGACCTGTTCACCATGGACGAGGCCATCGCGCACTGCACCCGCGGACTCGGCATCCTGCCCTGGGCCTCCACCGATCAGGACGCCGAACCCGACGTGGTGCTCGCCTGCGCCGGCGACGTACCGACCATGGAGACGCTGGCCGCGGCCGCCATCCTGCGTGAGCACCTGCCCCACCTGAAGGTGCGGGTCATCAACGTCGTCGACCTGATGCGGCTCCAGCCGCCGTCGGAACACCCGCACGGCATGCCGGACGCCGAGTTCGACACCCTGTTCACCACCGACAAGCCGATCATCTTCAACTTCCACGGCTACCCCTGGCTGATCCACCGCCTCACCTACCGCCGCCACGGCCACCACAACCTCCACGTACGCGGTTACAAGGAGGAGGGCACCACCACGACACCCTTCGACATGGCCATGCTCAACGACATCGACCGCTACCACCTGGTCATGGACGTCATCGACCGCGTCCCCGGCCTCGGCACCACCGCCGCGCACCTGCGCCAGCAGATGACCGACGCCCGGCTCCAGGCCCGCGCGCACACGCGCGAGCACGGCGAGGACTCGGTGGAAATAGGCTCGTGGACATGGCCGGCCGCATTCTCGTCCTGAACACGGGATCCTCGTCGATCAAGTACGAGCTCGTCGACGTCACCACTCGCGACCGTCCGGCCAGGGGCTTGGTCGAGCGCATCGGCGAGGACATGGGCCGGCTCACGCACCGGGCCGGCGACGGGCCGCCGTACACACGGGAACGGCCCGTCCCCGGACACGGCGAAGGGCTGGAGGCGATGATGGAGGCGTTCGCCGCGGCGGGACCCGAACTGGCGCCCGTCGCGGTCGGGCACCGCGTCGTGCACGGCGGCACCCGCTTCACCGAGCCAGTGCTCGTCGACGACGAAGTGATCGCCGCCATCGAGGAGCTCGCCCCGCTCGCGCCCCTGCACAACCCCGTCAACCTCACCGGGATCGAGGTCGCGCGCAAGGCGTTCCCAGGGGTGCCGCAGGTGGCCGTATTCGACACCGCATTCCACCGCACGCTGCCGCCCGAGGCGTACACCTACGCCGTGCCGCGCGAGTGGGGGGTGCGGCGCTTCGGCTTCCACGGCACCTCCTGCGCCTACGTCTCCCGCCGCGCCGCCGCCCTCCTCGGCCGCGACCTCGCCGAGCTCAACCTGATCGTGCTGCACCTCGGCAACGGCGCCAGCGCCACCGCGATCGCCGGCGGACGCAGCATCGACACCTCCATGGGCATGACGCCGTTGGAAGGGCTGGTCATGGGCACCCGCTCCGGCGACGTCGACCCCGCCCTCGCCGGCTATCTCGCCAGGGTGGACGGGCTGGACGCCCAGCAAGTGGAGCACGCGCTCACCCACCGCGGCGGCCTGCTCGCGCTCACTGGCACCAGAGACATGCGCGAAGTACGCGCGCGCGACGACGACACCGCCTGCCTTGCCCTGGACATCTACACCCGACGCATCCGCAAATACGTCGGCGCGTACTATGCGCTGCTCGGCCGGGTGGGCGCGATCGTGTTCACCGGCGGCGTGGGCGAGCACGATGCGGCCACCCGCGCCGCGTCCCTGGCCAGGCTCGAACGGCTCGGCATCACCGTGGACCCGGCACTCAACCAGATGGACACGACCGGTGAGCGGGCCATCTCCCCTTCAAGCGCCGAGGTGCCGGTGCTGGTCATCCCGACCGACGAGGAATGGGAGATCGCCCGCCAGACCCACGCACTCATCTCCTGACCGCGGGGAATCCATGACCGACGCCCGATTCCAGGGCACGAGCACCCCGAGATCCGCGCTGGACCTGGAACAGGCACGAGGGAGAGCGTGATGGACGACACGAAAACCCAGGACGTGGGGCTGGATCGAGCAAGCATGGGCGACCTGCTCAACCTCGTGGTCGACGTCGGCCCGGTTCCCATGCAGGCAGGAGCCTGCCTGATCCTGGACGGCGGTCCGGCCTTCGACGTGACGCACGCGCGGCGGCTCATCGCCGAGCGCATCGGGACGGTGCCCCGGCTGCGCCAGCGACTGGCGCCCACCCCGCCCGGCTGCGGCCGGCCGCTGTGGATCGACGACCCCGGCTTCGACCTCGACCACCACCTCCAAGTCATCGCCTGCCCGCCACCCGGCGACGAGGACGCGCTGCTCGACCTCGCTGTGGCCGTCATCGGCCAGCCGCTCGACAGATCCAAACCCTTGTGGACGATCACCCTGGTAACCGGACTCTCGGAAGACCGGATTGCCCTGATCGCCTGCTTCCACCACGTGCTCGCCGACGGCATCGGCGGCCTGGCTGTCCTAGGCTGCCTCGTCGACGGCGCACCCGCGCCACCGCCGACGTTCTCCTACCCGGTGCCGCCGCTTCGCCGAGCCGCCGCCGACGCCTGGGCCACCCGACTGCGCGCACTCGCCCACCTGCCCCACCTCTGGCCGACGCTCAAGCGCGCCGCCGCCGAATTGGGGACGCCGCGACGAGCAGCCCGCTGCTCACTCAACCGCCCAGTCGGCCCACGTCAACGGCTGGCGACCGTCACCGTTCGGCTCGACGGCATCCGCCGATACGCCCACGCTCACGCAGCCACCGTCAACGACGCCGCCCTGGCGGCGATCACCGGAGCCGTTCGCGCACTGCTGAGGGGCCGCGGGGAGAGCATTCCCGACCTGGTGGTGTCCGTGCCCGTCTCCGCCCGGGCGTCGACCACAGCCGCCCGGCTGGGCAACCAGATCGGTGTCATGCCCGTCCGCCTGCCCACCGAGGACGGCCTCGCGGACCGGCTGCGCCGAACCGCGGCCATCACCCGCGCCAGAAAGTCCACGACCATAGGTGGTTCGGCCGCCCTGCTCACCGCCGTGAACTGGATCCTCGCTCGCCTGCACCTGCTCGGCTGGCTGCTCAACCACCAGCACCTCATCCACACCGCCGCCACCAACCTACGCGGGCCAACGGAGCCAGTGTCCTTCGACGGCGCCATCGTGCGTACGATCATCCCGATCTCCTTGGCCCGGGGAAACGTGACCATCGCCTTCAGCATGCTGTCCTACGCCGGCATCCTGGCCGTCACCATCGCCGCAGACGCCGACCGCACTCCCGACCTTCCGTCCCTCGTCGCCGCGCTCCAGGAGGAGTTCGCGCAGATGGGCCTGACCTGACGGGCTGTCGGGGGCTAGAGGGGGACGTGCCAGTGCAGCCGCGTCCCGCCCTTCTCCGGAGCCTCCAGCTCCGCAGTGCCGCCTAGGCGGGCGGCCCGTTCCTCGATGTTGCGCAGACCACTGCGGCGTCCGCTCTCACCAACTCCGACGCCGTTGTCGGCGATCATAAGAGTGAGCTGCTGGTTCGCGACCTCGACCAAAACCTCCGCCCGGGTCGCGCGGGAGTGGCGCACCACATTCGACAAGGCCTCGCGCAGCACGGCGAGCAGGTGCTCGGCCACGGCGTCGGGCACCAGGGTGTCGATCTGGCCCTCCATGCGCAGCCCCGGCATGAAACCCAAGTGCCCACCGGCGCCCTCCACCAGGTCGACGACCCGTGTGCGAAGGCTCGGAGCGGCCTGCTCGCGCGGAGTCTGCAGGGCGAAGATCGACGAGCGGATCTGCCGGATCGTCTCATCCAGCTCATCGATCGCGTGCTGCAGCCGCTTGCCCGCCTCCGGCCGCTCGACCAGCCGGACCGTGCTCATCAACGTCATCGCGGTGGCGAACAGCCGCTGGATGACCACGTCGTGCAGATCCTTGGCGATGCGATCCCGATCCTCCAGCAGC
The DNA here is from genome assembly GCF_052245915.1 of Nonomuraea sp. 10N515B. NCBI lineage: Bacteria > Bacillati > Actinomycetota > Actinomycetes > Streptosporangiales > Streptosporangiaceae > Nonomuraea > Nonomuraea sp. 10N515B. The sequence goes on along the minus strand of NZ_JBQQBQ010000022.1, from coordinate 143,050 downwards.
CCGAGCCGTTCGGCGTCGCGGCGGGTCTCGGCCAGCTCCAGCGCGATCGCGGCCTGACCCGCGAACGACACCAGCATCTGCTGATCGGCCCCGCTGAACGGCAACCGCCCGCTCCGCTTGGCCAGCGCCAGCACCCCCCGCACCCGCGGCACCGTACCCAGCGGCACCATCAACCCGGGCCCAAAGCCCAGCCGCCGCAGGGGCGAGTCAGGGTACGGGTCGCTTGGCAGATCCCGCTCCGATACCAGCACACCCCGCCTGTACGCCTCACCCGCCGGCGTGGCCGCAACCTCGAACGTCATCCCCAGCAGCTCTCCGGCCCCCTCACCCTCCGCCACATCCACGGCCAGCGTCTCACCCGACGCCTCCGGCAACAGCACCTGCACCAGGTCCGCATCACACATCTGCCGGGCCCGCGCCGCCATCGTGGTCAACACCCCATGAACGTCGGCACCGGACAGCAGACTCGTGGTGATCTCCGACGACGCCTGCAGCCAGGCCTCCCGCCGCCGCGACTCCTCATACAACCGGGCGTTCTCCACCGCGACGCCGGCCGCGGTCGCCAGCGCGATGACAACGGCCTCGTCCTCCTCGTCGAAGTCGCCACCGCCGCGCTTCTCAGTCAAGTAAAGGTTGCCGAACACCTCGTCGCGGACTCGCACCGGCACCCCGAGGAAGGTGCCCATCGGCGGGTGCCCCGGCGGGAAGCCGTACGACTCCGGATGATCCGAGATACGGCTCAGCCGCAACGGCCGAGCCTCCTTGATCAACAGGCCGAGCAGTCCGAGCCCGTGCGGCCAGTGCTCGATCTTGGCGATCTCCTCCTCACTCAGCCCCACCGGAATGAACTGGATGAGCGTGCGCTCCTCCCCCACCACGCCCAACGCCCCATAGCTGGCGTCCACGAGCTTGGTCGCGGTCTCCACGATCCTCCGCAGCACCGTCTCCAGGTCCAGGTCACTGCCCACCGACACCACGGCTTCGAGCAGCGCATGGACTCGATCCCGCGTGGCCAGCACGGCGTTCAGCCTCGTCTGCAGCTCTGCCAGCAGTTCATCGAGCCGCATCTGGGGCAACAGGGGACGATGCTCACTCTCGGACATACCGATCAGTCTCGCACTCGGACACCACGCCGCCCACCCCGGTGCCGGGATGGGCGTGTGATCGTGCGCATCACATGAGATATGGACGCTCATCAGCCGTGTCGTCCCGCAGCACGTCGTGCAGGAGATTCTGGATCAGGAGTCGCCGAGACGACCACACGCGTTACGCCAGAGCCGCTCTCAGGCGAGGGTATTGCCGTGGCCCATGGTGCTTTCCGAAGGAGACTTCGCTTCAGAGGCGCGCCTTGCACGCCACTCCTTATGCGCCGTGTCGGCCAGGACCATCACCGGGATCGCCAGCACGGCGAGCGCCCATCCGGTCGCAGGTGGGAAGGCGCCGCCAAGCAGGCCCGCGACACCTGGAACGCCAAGGAAGACCAGGAGCAGCACGGCTTCGACGGCGATCGCGCCCAGTAGCAAGGGATTGGAGCGCCACCGCAACCGCCCGATCCAGCGGCTCTCGCTGCGGCAGGCGAAGGCGTTGGCGAACTGGCCGAGCACCACGGCGGCGAAGGCCGTGCCGGATGCGGCGGCGAGCAGGCCGGGACGTGGGGCGGTGCCGAGGTGCCAGCCGCCGAGCAAGAGCACACCGACGAAGGCGCCCATCTCGGCCAGCGCCTGGGCCGGGCCGAGAACGCCGAAAGCGCGTCCGATCAGGCGGCGGTCCATAAGGGACCCAGTGCGGGCGGGGCCGTGCATCGTGCGGGGGTTGGCCGGTTCCGCGCCGAGGGCGAGGGCGGGCAGCAGGTCGGTGCCGATGTCCAGGGCGAGCACTTGCAGCACGCTGAGCGCGAGCGGGATGGTGCCGCCTGACAGCGCCCATACGGCGAACGGGGTGAGCTCGGCGACGTTGTCGGTCAGGTGGAAGGTGAGGAAGCGGCGCACGTTGGCGTAGGTGGCGCGGCCCAGCTCGACGGCCGAGATGATCGTGGCGAAGTGGTCGTCGAGCAGCACCAGGTCGGCGGCCTCGCGGGCGACATCGGTCCCTGAGGCGCCCATCGCGATGCCGATGTCGGCCTCCCGCAGCGCGGGACCGTCGTTGACGCCGTCACCGGTCATCGCCACCACATGGCCGCGTCCTCGCAGAGCCCCGGGCGATACGCAGCTTGTCCTCGGGCGTCACCCGGGCGACGACCACGCCGTCGCGATCCAGTAACGCGCCCAGTGCGGCGTCGTCGGCGGGCAGGTCGGCGCCGGTGACGACTAACTCGTCGGGACCGAGCAGGCCGACTTCGGCGGCGATGGCGCGGGCGGTGCGTGGATGGTCACCGGTGACCATCGCCAGCTTGATCCCCGCGATCCGACATTTCCAGATCGCCTCGGCGACGTCCTCGCGGGGCGGGTCATGCAGTCCGACCAGGCCGAGCAGGTCGAGGTCGCGCTCTTCGTCCGTGCCGCCGCGGGCGACCGCCAGCACCCGCAGTCCGCGGTCGCTCATGCGGGCCATTGCGTCGTCCACACCAGGTACGGCCCGGCACAGCGGCAGCACGGCGTCCGGGGCGCCCTTCAGATGCAGCCTGCCGTCCACCGTGACGGACGCGCGGCGCCGTACCGGATCGAAGGGGAATCGTGCGGTGATCTCACCGGTCAGGTCGGCGCCGAGCTTCAACGCCTCAACATGCAGTGCGACCTCCATCGGGTCGCCCACCGGCTTGCCGTCACTCATCCGCCCGGTGGAGCTGAGCACGGCCGAGCGCAGCACTTCGGCAGGCGGATACGCGGGCGCCCACACCTCGGCCACGGTCATCTCGTTGCGGGTGAGGGTGCCGGTCTTGTCGGTGCAGATGAATGTGGCCGAGCCGAGTGTCTCGACCGCCTCCAGGTGTCGGACCAACGCGTTGCGCGCGGCCATCCGTTGCGCCGCCCTGGCCAGCGACAGCGTGACCGTGGGCAGCAGCCCTTCCGGTACCAGCGCCACCGTGACGCCGAGCGCGAACAAGAAGCCCTCGCTCGCTTCCATGCCCAGCAGCACGGCCAGGCCGAAGAAGACAGCGCCGACGGCCAGCGCGATCCCGGCGACGATCTTGACGACCTTGCCGAGCTGCACCGACAGCGGGCTGGGCGGCCGGGAGGCCTCCCGGGTCAGCTTCGCGATCCCGGCCAGCCGGGTGCGCGCGCCGGTGGCCACCACAACGGCCTCTGCCTGGCCCTCGACCACGAACGTGCCTGCGAAGGCCCGGTCACCGGCCCGCGGCCGTACCAGGCGGCTCTCACCGGTCAGCATGGACTCGTTGACGGCCAGCGCGTGCACCTCGGCCAACTCCAGGTCGGCAGAAATCCGGTCACCCGCCTCCAGCAACACCACGTCACCGGCCACCAGCTCGGCCGCGCCGATCAGCGCCCGCTTGCCGTCCCGGCGCACGACCGCGTTGGCCGGAATGAGCTCGCGCAGCCGCTGGGCGGCCTGATCGGCGCGGTACTCCTGGGCGAAGGCGAAGCCGCCGTTGAGCAGCACCACGACCACGATCGCCACAGCCAGCTGCGGCATCCCGGCCATCAGCGCCAGCACGGACGCGCCCCACAGCAGCAGGGCGAAGAAGTGCACCATCTGGCGTAACAGCAACACCACCGCGGGGTGCGGCGGGCCGACGGCAGCGCGTTCGGTCCGTCCGCGGCCAGTCGCTCCGCCGCTTCAGTTGCAGGGAGCCCTGACCTCAGCTGGGACACGGTCGTCATATCCGACGCTGTCTCCGCTCACCTCGGGCACCGGGCAGGGGCTTTCGGCACCAAAGCAGGGGCCGTCCGGCCCTACCGGGTCGACGGCGGGTGCGGGAGTGTCGGTCGCGGGAGGTGCGTCATGTCCACTCAACTCGCTACCGAACTCGGCGTCCGGCGGCTGCTGGTGGCGGCCGGGCAGGCACCGTCGGTGCTCAACACCCAGCCGTGGCGCTTCCGCGCAGTCCGCCACGAGTACGTCGAGCTGTACGCCGATCCCGACCGGCGGCTGCGGGTGAGCGACCCGCGCGGACGCAACCAGCACATCAGCTGCGGCGCGGCCCTGTTCAACCTGCGCCTGGCGATCCGCACCTCAGGGCGGCGGCCGATGACGTTCCTGCTGCCCGACCCAGGAGACGGGCTCGATCTCCTGGCCGCCGTCGGTATAGGCGCGCCGCTGCCCGCCTCGGCCGGACCGCGCGAGCTGTACGACCTCATCCCCGTGCGGCGCACCAGCCGCCGCCCCTTCTTCGACCGGCGGATACCCCACGACGTCATGGCCGAACTGCGGCTCGCCGCCGCCCGCGAGGGCGCCGGACTGGCCTGGCTCGACCGCCACAGCACGCTCGACACCCTCGACTACGCCGCCATCGCCGAGGACCAACTCGCCGCCGACCACGCCTACCAGGCCGAGCTGGCGGCCTGGACGATGCCCGGAGCACGCTACGACGGCGTGCCCGCCTACGCACACGGCCCTCATGCCTTGCAGGATCCGCCACCGGTCAGGGACTTCGGGCGGCACAGCGGCGAGGCCCGCTTCGAGCAGCGACCTCAGCTCGCGGTGCTGACCACCATGGGTGACCGACCGGTCGACTGGCTACGCGCAGGCCAAGCCCTGCAGCGGATGCTGCTGGTCGCCACAAAACACGGCCTGTCGGCGTCGTTCCTGAACCAGCCGCTCGATCTGCGTGACATGCGGCGTCGCAGGGATCCGCATCACCGGCGCGGACACCCTCAGATGATCATCAGGCTCGGCTACGGACCATACGTCCCCCGCAGCCCACGCCGGCCTGCCACCGAGCTCTCCCACGCCTGACCGGGACGTATGGACCAGAAGAGGACTGATGCGCGATGCGTATGATCGTCGAGGACGCGATGACCAGCAAGGTCATCTCTGTCACCGCAGCCACCCCGTTCAAGGAAATCGCCCAAGCGCTCATCACCGGCGGCATAAGCGCCGTCCCAGTGGTAGACGACGACGGCCATGTGATCGGCATGGTGTCCGAGGCAGACTTGCTACGCAAAGAGGAGTTCCGGGAGCAGTTCCACCGCGAGGACTACCGGCCGCCGCTGCGTGCCCGGCTCCGCCACCCCAAAGGTAGGCAGAAGGCCGCGGGCGACACCGCCGCCGCGCTGATGACCAGCCCACCGATCGTGATCAGCGCCGCGGCGTCGGTGGTCTCGGCCGCCCGGCTCATGCAGGCCCGTGACGTCAGACGACTCGCGGTCGTCGACGGCAACGGCTGCCTTGTCGGCATCGTGAGCCGCCGTGACCTGGTCAAGGTGTTCCTGCGCGACGACGACAAGATCGCCGCCGAGGTTCGTGACGACGTTCTCGGCCGGGCGCTGTGGTTGGACACCAGCGGCGTGGGCGTCGAGGTGCTTCAGGGCGTCGTCACCTTGTCCGGCCAGGTGGACCGGCGTACCGAGGCCGGCATGGCGGTCCGCTTGGCCGGCCGCGTCAACGGCGTGGTCGACGTCATCGACAGGCTGTCCTGGAAACGGGACGATGTGGCCGTGAGCGCGGGCCGCCGACGATGAGCCGGGCCGTCCTGCCCGGCGACGTGGTCGCTGTCCGAGTCCACGAGGGCACCGGCCGGCTCGGCCGCCGCCTTCCCTGCTCGCACAAGACCATTGCAGGCGGCCGCACTGACCATCACTGACCATTCGCTCAGCGGAACAGCGCGTCGTCGATGGTGAAGCGGATGAACTCCCCGTCGGCCCACCGCTCCGTTCCCGGCCACCAACCGCCTCGTATGCCCGCGGGAATGGTGAACCCGTCGAACGTGGTCTCACCCTCGCACTCGACACCAAACAGGTGCTCACGATAAGCGCCCTTGTCCGGATTGCCCCAACGGCTCATGGTGACGCTCTCCAACCGGCCGTCCGGCGCCACGGTCAGCGTCACCTCGTGATCCTCGGCCCCGACCGGCAGGGTGGCCACCGCGCGCCGCTCGTCCAGCGCCTTCCATCGCACGCGCGGGTCGAGCGCGGCCGCGGGCGCCAGCACGAACTCGCATGCGAGCCGGCCCGCGGCGCTCCTGGTGATGTCCGATCCGCTGCCCGACATCACGGGAAGGGCGCCGAGTAGCCGCCAGCGCATCTCACCCACGCCCGCGCGATAACGATCGAAGCCGTGCACCGGAAGGCCGCCGAGATAGGCGCTCGCGCACCAGACGAACCCCTCCAACGGCAGCAGGATCTGGCTGGCGTGGAATCGCCGCCAGAACCCCAGCTTGATCGTGCCGCGCATGCTCAAGACGATGGCGCGCAGCAGCGGCGTGCCAGGGGCGATCGCGTGCAGAGCCCAGCGCCGCGCCGGTTCGGGCAGCAGATCGGCGGCCGCCGGATCGAAGGCACGCGCCCCCGCGGTCTGCCGTTGCAGCAGGTCCCAGTCATGCTGCGCCTCTTGGGTGAGGTACGGCGGAGCGACGAGGACGGTCATGGACGCCTCCCTGGCGCGCCCACCACGGCCACCGGGCAGCGCGCGCGATGAAGGACCCCGTGGCTGACCGAGCCCAGCGCCGCCGAGGCGAACCCGCCGAGCCCGCGCGACCCGACGACCACCAGATCGGCGCCTTTCGACGCCTGGGCCAGCGCGGGGACCGGGTGCCCGTCGAAGGACATACCGGCCGTCCGCGACGTAGTCCTCGGCCCGGAGCACCTGCCCGAACGGCCGGAACCCGAACCTCGGGTGCTCCAGCCACTCGACAACTCCCGAAACGTGAACCTGATGTCCCACCGCTCAGGCAGGCTCATCGCATCCTCCTCCCGATTCCCATACCTCCAGCACACACCCGGCCGGCCAACGCCCACAGAGGACGAAGTCCCACGCGGCCAGGGACCATCGGCACTGTGTGCGGCGGAGGGCGGCTGTGGCCGGCGGAAATGTTCACGACCACCGAAGCCGTCCGCGCCACCCCTGTGGGTGAAGCAGGCGCACCAACGCGGCGCCACTGAGCGCGGCCACCGTGGCCGCCATGGCCACCCCGCCGAGCACACCGATGGCGACGACCAGCCAGGCGGGCTGGCCCTCCTGCCACAGCGGCGTGGTCACCAGCGCGAACACACCCAGCGCGACCAGCCAGGAGCCCGCTGTCGCGACCACCCACCAGAACGCCCCGCGCACCTGCCGCCGCAGCAGCCGCCACTGCAACAGCCCCATGGCCGCCAGCAGGGTCAGCCCCAGCAGGCCGACCACGGCGGGAGGCCAGCTCAGCATGCGCTCGCCCAAGACGATCGGCAACGCGCCGATGGCCCATGCGATGCAGGCCCCTTGCACTGTCGCCCGTACCCAGTCGCGGGTGGCGACCGCCGGAAGCGCCGTCCGCAGCGCGTACGCCTGCGCCAGGCCGAGGAGCGTGCCCTCCACGGCCCCGGCCAGGATGATCACCCCTGCCTGCAGCAGCGGCCCGATGCCCAGCATCCCCCAGCCGGGCGCCGCCACCCAGGCCCCCGCTACCGCCGGCACGGTGAACCCGGCGATTTCCCCCAGCGTGACCGCTCGTGTCCAGCGCCACCACAAGCTCGTGAATTCGAGTGGCGGGGCGGGCGCCTTCGCCTTCATGCAGATGGTGACCACGGGCGCCGGTTCTCGGCGGACCGTCGCGTGGCCGTCCCATACGACTCCCTCCAGCACGAGTTGCACCGGCGCGCCGCCCTCGAGGTTGCGCCACCACAGCCGCCGCGGGCTGGTGACCACCGTGAGCGTGTCGCCGTCCCGCTCGTACTGGACGGGCAGGCGGATGGCGGCGCCGCTCCGGCGGCCGGTGACGGTCAGCAGCACGATCCGCCGCGACAGCAGGTCATGCAGCGGGGTCCGGAGCAGCCATGCGACGACCGGGTTCACCAGGCGGGTCTGGAGCCGATCCAAGGCTTTCCACATCACGGGCATGGCCGCCGACCCCACAGCAGGTAGGCGATGGGACCGACCGGTTGCACGAAGATGGCCGGCCACCACAGTCCCTTGCGCCCCCGCACGTCCTCCCGTGGCCGGAGGCAGAGATCTACCGCAGCGGCTGCGGTGAGTGCGACCTCCACAGACGTCAGCGCGATCAGCGTGCCCTGTTGCTTCTTCGACATCTCGTCCCAGCGCATCGCGGACTCCCTTCACCCGTCTCTCGCCACCAGGGTGACGGCCTTCCCCGGGGCGGGTCAGGGCAGGAAGTCACGCGTCCGGAGTCGTTGGACCTTTCTTCCCGGCAATCGGTGTCCATCGGCGCGCAGGTCGGGACTTTCGACCGCAGGCGCCCGTGCGGGACGGTGATGCGCTGGGAGAATGACTACCTATCCCGTACGAGTCGAGGCCCGGCTCGAGGAGGCGCTGAACCGGGGCCTCTGGATCGTCAAATGGTTCCTGGCGATCCCCCACTACATCGTGCTCGGCTTCCTGTGGATCGCCTTCGGCGTCCTCACCGTCATCGCGTTCTTCGCGATCCTGTTCACCGGCCACTACCCCCGCGCGCTATTCGACTTCAACCTCGGCGTGCTGCGCTGGACCTGGCGGGTGGCCTACTACACCTACGGCGCCTTGGGGACCGACCGCTATCCGCCTTTCACCCTCGGCCCGGCGCCGGACTACCCGGCCACCCTGGAGATCGACTACCCCGAACGGCTCTCGCGCGGCCTGGTGCTGATCAAGTGGTGGCTGCTGGCCATCCCGCATTACCTCATCGTGGGCCTGTTCACCAGTGGCAGCGTCATCTCCTGGCGCGGCGACCTGCCTGACGGCGGCGGCGTGCTCTACACGCTCGACTGGGGCGGGCTCATCGGGCTGCTGGTCCTCATCGCCGCCCTCTTCCTGCTGTTCACCGGCCGCTACCCGCACGGCCTCTACGACCTCGTGCTCGGGATGAACCGGTGGGCGCTCAGGGTGGCCGCCTACGCGACCCTCATGACCGACGCCTACCCGCCGTTCCGCCTGGAACAGGGCGGCCACGAGCTGCCGCGGATGGAGCAGCCGCCCGCCCACCTTCCGGTACGGCACGGCGCGGGCTCGATCGTGGCCATCACCATGGGCGCCCTGCTCGCCTTCGCCGGGATCGCGACGGCGGCCACCGGCGCCGGGATGGCCCTGCTCGGCCAGGCGCGCGACGCCGACGGCTTCATCAGGACCAATGCCGAACGGGTGTCCACCTCCACCTACGCCCTCACGACCGAACAGGTCGCCATCGCCGGGCAGGGCGTGCCCTTCCTGCGTGAGAGCATCGGCCGCGTCCGGATCGAGACCTCCCGCGCCGGCGCCCCACTCTTCGTCGGCATCGCCCGCCAGGACGACGTCACCGCCTACCTGGGCGGCGTCGCCCACGAGCGCATCACCCACCTCGCCTTCTCGTCCGGCTCCGGCGACATCGGCTACGACCGCCATCCCGGCGTGGCCCCGAACTCGCCCCCGCCTGCACAGACCTTCTGGGCGGCCACCGGCTCGGGATCCCTCACGTGGGACATCCAGCCCGGAGAATGGGCCGCCGTCATCATGAACGCCGACGGCGCACCCGCGGTGAGTGCCGACCTCCGGCTGGCGGTCACGTTGCCCTGGCTGGAGGAGCTGATCGCAGGACTCGTCATCGCCACGGCGGTCCTGCTGATCACCGGAACCGCGCTCATCCTCTTCGGTATCCGCCTGGCCGTCAGCCCTCCGGCGCGCGAGCTCACGCACGCCGCGCCCACACTGTGAACAGGTCGCTCGCCGCGGGCATGTCGCCGCCGCAGGTGGCCAGGAAGCTGCGGGTCTCACGCAAATCGGCCTATGTCTTGCACAAGGCCTGGCGTACGGCGAAGACGAGGCGCTGTTGTCGAAAGACCCGCGTAGGCAGCACTGCAGGCTGAACGCCGCGTAGATGGAGCGGTTGGAGGCCGGGTTGGACGCCGCTCCAGGCCAGCTCACGGAGATCCTCGATCGCGATCCCTTCGCCGGCGCCGGCGACGAACGCACTTACCGCGAGACGTTCACCTTCTTCGACGGCGGTCAGGAGTTCGGCACCCCGATTCCCTGGACGAACGACCGGGGCGATGTCGACATCATCGAGCTCGCCGATGGCGTCGCGCTGAGCGTCATCAGGAGAACCGGAACGCGAGCCGGCAGCCCCACCGCGGAGGTGGAGGCGAGGCTCGAAGTCCCCGCCACAACACGTACCGCAGGGACGGTCAGGCGCCTGATCCAAGCGTTTCGCTGATCGCGGTGAGGCCCTGACTGCGGGCGTGGTCGGCGACCGCGATGGCTTTGACCTTGCCCAGGGCGATGCCGACAATCGGGCCCGCTCGGCTGCCGCAGCGACCGAGTGAACCAAAGCAGGAACTGAGTGAGCGAGGGTCAGCCCATCCTGAGAGGTGGCTCTGCTCTTGTATGACGAAAGGATCTTGTCGTATGCCAACTCTGATACGTCGCGCTATCGCCGAGGTGGGGGTAGATGCGTCCACGGTCGATCTGGCCGGCGAATCCCTGGTGACGGAGTTCGAGCCGGACTGGTCTGCGACGGGCCTGGTCGACGCCGACCCAGAGGGCGACGGCGCCCGCATTCTGTGTGGCCAGGAGATCGGCGACATCGTCATCATCGCCGAACTGTGGGAGGATGCCCCGCCCCTGACCGCCGACGGTTGGCAGGACATCGCTGAGGTGTCTGTTGCCTGGCGATCTGCGTTCATGGACTTCGGGACGACGGGCGACGAGGACCTGGCCAAGCGGCTGGAACTGCCCGGCTCCGGCGATTACCGGCTCCGCGTTCACGGGCGCAACCGTGACGACGGCGACCCCCGCGAGGACAGTGACCCTGTAGAGGAGTACCTGATCCAGGTGTGGTCCGCCCCGCAGGACCAGCCCATCACAGTCACGTCGACCAGTGAGACAGCAACTGTTGCGGAACGGCAGTGGTCAGGTCCGCCCGATGACGGCAGGTCTGCCAGTGCTTTCAATAGCCTGAGGGTAGGCGGAGATCCCCTACACCCTGTCCCGGCACCAAGCCCCGATCCCGGCCACAGGAGCGAGACGCCAGGCGGCGTCCGGGACGGTGAGACTCGCGCTGTGGCCGCCGCGCGTGAGCTGAGCGAGGAGATCGGGCACCGCGTCCGGCCCGGCGAGGTCGGACGGGGCGTGGCGCCGTGCCCGGGGGTCTGGAGCCCGGACGAGAAGGTCCGCTACCGGTCGGTCGATTCCTACTTCTTCCTCCGGGTGGTCGGGGTCGACGTGGACTTCTCGGGGATAGAGGAACTCGAACGGTCCCTCCTCGACACCTTCAGCTGGTGGACCCAGCCCGAGCTCCGGTCCGCCACGGAACGCGTCCTTCCCGTCGGGCCGGCGGATCTGCTGAGTCGCGTGCTCGATGGGGACGTGCCGGTCGAGCCCGTCGCATTGCCGTGGAGCGAGTGACGTTCACCTTGGGACCTACGTGAGGTCGAGGGCGCCGTTGTCCAACTCGTCGACGTCCATGAGCTTCAGGTATGCGGCGTCGATGCCGTCATAACGGACTGTCTCCAGGCCGCCGCGGCGGGGGTAGAGGTCGGCACAGGCTGGGCCGTCCTGGATCCCGTCGTGCCGCCCGGCGGTTCGGGTGGTGCGGGCCGCTGCGAGCCGACGGGGTGGGCGTGCCGGTCAGGGTGCTGGAGGAGGTGCTGGCGCTCGGGGAGGTCGTGGGCGCCGTGCTTGCGGGATTGCTCGAGGGCGGCGTCTGGGCGGCTTTGCCGCCGCCGCCGGGGAACCGCATCCGGCCACGAGAAGTGCCGCGAAGGCGGTGCCTCCAGCCGACCGAAGGGATCGGGAGGATGGTGCGCAGATCACAGGGACTCCGGGGGTTAGCGTGCCTACCGACGCCTATGGCGGTGACTCGGCGTACGTCTGCTTGTACGGCATGCATCCCCCGATCTTGGCAAATGAACGCCCCACGCCCGAATCGCAGCGAAGTTTCAGGCTCGTTCAACGGCGGTTCACACCGCCTGGTCCGGGACAGCGCGACGCCCGCCTCCGGCGGCGGCCGGAGGCGGGCGGGTGGCTGTGCGCATTACTTGAGGTAAGGGCTGCGCTGGACGAGGGGCAGGTTGCCGAGTCCGAGCGTGGTGCCGGCGTTGGCGAGGGCCAGGCCGATGAGCACGATCGCGTAGATGATGTGGTCGTCCATGAAGGGGTTGTTGGCCAGGGGCAGCTCGGCCGCCCACATGACGACCAGCATCAGGGTGCCGGTGGCGGCGGCGATCCGGGTGCCGACGCCTAGGACGAGCGCGGCGCCGATGCCGAGCAGGCCGGCCATGAACAGCCAGTCCACCCAGGCCTGTCCGGCCAGGGCGCTGAAGAAGCCGCCGAGCGCGTTCTCGCCGGTGCCCTTGAGGAACCCGGTCGTCGGGCTGCCGCCCTCGATCCAGGCGCGGTTGGCCGGGGTGGCGAACCCCCAGCCGAAGGTCTTGTCCAGGAACGCCCACAGGAAGACCCAGCCGATCGAAATCCGGGCGATGGCCCAGACGTAGTCGACCGGGTTCTTGCCGGCGGCGGTGTGCCTGGCGGGCGTGTTGATGGTGGCGGCCATGACGGCCCCCTTTCGCTGCGGATGCGTCGTTCTTGTCACATCCCAAGCACACCGTCTGCGGCCTTCGGGGAGCAGTGCCGTACGGCCTTCAGCGTCAGGACCTTGGTCCCGTCCCTACGGAGGTAGACCGCCGTCCAGCGACACGAGAGGACGAACGCCCGCTACGCCACCGACTTTCGGCACTGTCCCGCATCGCGCCCCCTTGATGCGATCGAGGCATGAGGAGAACGCGCAATTCCGGAAGGCGGCTACGACGAGCACTGCTGGGACAGGCGGCCGGGCTCGTCGCCTATGCGATGTTCGTGCGCCCGCGGCTGCTCCGCTGGGGAGCAACTCGGGAGGAGGTGCACGGCCAGCTTCTAGGCGACGCCGTCATTCCGCTCCCTCATATCGTCGCGACCCGCGCCATCACCATTGACGCGCCGCCGGAGGCGGTGTGGCCATGGCTGGTGCAGATGGGCGGATACACCCGGGCCGGCTGGTACGGCTATGACGCGATCGACAACGGCGGTATGCCCAGCGCCCGCCGCATCATCCCCGAGCTGCAGAAGCTCGACGTGGGCGACCTGCTCCTGACCAGCCGCTCGGGTACCGGTTACCGGGTCGAGCTGGTGGAGCGCGAGCGCGCGCTCGTCCTGGCGATCCGGGCCTTCCACGTCACGGAGACCTGGGCGATCGTCCTGCGCGGCCTCGGCGGTCACACGAGGATGTTGTTCCGGCTCCGCGTGTTGTGCCGCCCTGGCCTGTTGGGCATGATCTACCTGTTCCTGTCGCAGTCGGCCGACTACTTCACGGTCAAGAAGCAGATGACCACGATCAAGGCTTTGGTCGAGGACGGGGGCCGGCAGGCTGGGCCTGTCCCATGACGGCTCCCGCTCCCGGATCTACGTCAACGGCGTCGTGGACGTGCAAGACGAACTGCTCTGGGGCGCGAACGCCTTTGTGAGCATGGTCACGACTCGTGCACGACGGCGACTGGGCACGGCGCGTGGTGCGCCATCGCCTGGCTGACGGACCCGAGCAGCAGCCCGCGTACCTCGCCGAGGCCGCGCGTGCCGACCACCAGCAGGCGCGCCTTCCACGCGGCCTCGAGCAACGCCGGACGCGCGGGCTCGTCGACCAGCTCGACACTGGTCTGCAGGTCATGATGGTGACGCCGCCAGACGGCCAGCTTTTCCCACGCCAGCCCTTCGGCGCGGATGATCGATTCCCTCGCGCCGGCGTCCGTGCCTCTGCCCTGACGGGCGATGAGCGCCTTGAGCGGCGCCCCGGCCCGCACCGCCTCCCCGGCCGCGAACCCCAGCGCGGCCACAGACGCCCGCGAGCCGTCGAAGCCCACCACCACTTCGCGGGCGCCCCGCGCCTCCGCGTCTCCGCGCACGATGATCACCGGGCATGCGGCCCAGGCGATGGTATGTCCGCTCACCGAACGGGCCACAAGCCCTCCGAGCGCGCTGTACCCGCGGGTGCCCACCACGATCAACTCCGCCCCCTTGGACAACTCCGCCAGGAGCGCGGCCGGCGACCCCCGGTCGGTCAACGTGTTGACAGGCAGTTCCGGATATCGCGTCCTGGCCCAGGCGGAGGCGGCCTTGACCAACCGCCGCGCCGGGCGGCGGACCAGCTCGAGCGGGACCAGTTCGCCGGGCCACTCGTGATAGTGCCACTCCCACGCGTGGCACACGGTCAGCGGCAGCTTCCTGTCCGCGGCCTCCGCAGCGCCCCACCGTAAGGCCTCGTGCGCCGACGGCGAATCCTCGTAGCCCACCACCACGCCGAGTTCGTCCCTCATGGTGACCTCCTCTCCTCATCACCGTCTCCTGGACGGGCCGGTGCCGTTTAGGGGCGTCCCGCTCGTCTTCAAGAGACTTTGGTCCTGACCAGGGCGCCGGCGTAGGAGAGCACGCTGAAGGCCATGGTCACGTTTCCCGGGCGAGCGCCATTGGGATGTGATGCGGAAGACCGGCACCTGAGCCGCGATCCGCCCGTACTCCTCCAGCGGCGCGTGCCGGTCCACGGGAACGTGGGGGCGCGCGCCAGGGGCGCAGGCGAGGTAGCGGCGCAGTATGGGAGCGCGCGCCGCGGGCTCGATCTCTTGGAGGTGGACGTTCTCGCGCCGCCCGTGCCGCAGCACCGCGTACCCTCCCGCCGCACGTACGTTGCGTACCCAATTCGCGTTCTGTCCCAGCATCGCCACCAGGTAGCGCTCGCCTTGATAGTCGGCGATGACCAACGGGAAGGAGATGATCCGGCCGGTACGCCGCCCTCTCACCTCCAAGGTGACCAGGCGATTCACCAACCCGGTCGAGTGGAGCATGCGCCAAGCCCCGTTCATGGCACGGGCCACGCGATTCGGCCGTCCGCCGCGATAGAGCCAGTGATGCCAGCGTCCAGATCGTTTCACGAGTCCGCCTCCTTGACGTTGCCGGTCAGCTCGCCCATGCCCGCAGCCCTTGAGGGCTGCCGTAGCGGCGCATCAGGGCCAGCGACTCTTTCTCCAGCGCACGAACCCACGTCGGGGTCAGCCCCAGCTCCACGGCGATCTGCCGGGGCGTGTGCGTCTCGTGCCCGTCCAGTCCGAACCGCAGCCGCATGATCAGCGCCTGCCGCGGGGCGAGCCCGTCGATGAGGGAGGCAAGCACCTTCCGCAGCGCCTTCTCCTCAAGGGACTGTTCCGGGGACGGACCGCGCTCGTCCACCACCAGGTCACTGAGGGTGGACTGGTGCCGCCCCTCACCCACCACCGCATCGAGGCTGACGCAGTCCCGGGGCAGCCGCCGCAGGAAGGCGAGCTTCGCCGGCGTCTGCCCCGCCTCCTCGGCCACCTCTCGCTCGGTCGGCTCACATCCGAGCCGGTGCGTGACCGTGACCTCCGCGCGGGCGACGTTGGCGAGCTGGTCCTGTACGCCGATCGGCAACCGCACCGGGTGTGCGTGCTCCAGCCCCCTCTGGATGGCCTTGCGAATCCACCAGATGGCGATCGTGGAGAACCGGTTGCCCCTGGTGTGGTCGAAGCGCTCGACGGCCTCGATCAATCCCAGATTGCCGTCCTGGATCACGTCCGCCAGTGACATGCCGCGCTGCGCGTACCGCTTGGCGATTGACACCACCAGCCGCAGGTTCGCCTCGATCATGTGCTGTCTCGCGGCCCTGCCGTCGGCGACGAGGGCCTCCAGCTCGGGCTGGACGGCTCCACGTTCCATCAGTTGGGCGGCGCGAGCTCCCGCCTCCATCCGTTTGGCGAGCGCCACCTCCTCCGCGGCCGTCAGCAACGGGACACCGCCGATCCGTGCCAGATAGTCGCTCAGCTGCTCATACGGCTCGTGCTGCGCGTCGATGGTCACCGCTCGCTCCTGACCACCGCGAGCGGGCAGGGCGCGTGGTGGAGCAGTTCCTGGCTGACCGAGCCCAGGAGCATCCCTGCCACGGTGCCGTGTCCGTGTGAGCCCACCACCAGCAGGTCGGCGCCGGTCGCGGCCTGCCGCAGCACCTCGATGGGATGGCCGCGCACCTCCTCTTCGACGACGTCGACGTCCGGATGCCGCTCGGCGAGCGCCTCCACCGTGTCCTCCACGGCACCCGGCTCGTAGGGGCCCGCCGGTCCCCACCTGCCTGCGATGGCGTGAACGGCACGCAGCCGCGAACCGCGCAACCGCGCCTCATTGACGGCGAAATCCAGCACCCGGTGGCACGCAGGCGAGCCGTCGACCCCAGCGACGATCTCACCGCGCGTTGACAAGGGCAGCTCGCGGACCACCACGACGTCGCAGGGCGCATGCCCGGCCACGCCGAAGGCGACCGATCCGACCAGCATCCCCCGAAAACCGCCGATCCCGTGACTGCCGACCACCAGCAGCTCAGCGTCCCTTGCCGCGCCGATCAGCGCGGTGCGAGGGTCATCAGGCAAGAACGTGGTAGTCACGCTGATCTTCGGTTGCTCCCGGCGTGCCCGTTGCTCCGCCGCCACCAGCACGGCCTGGCCGCCGTCGCGCATCCATTCGGCCACCTCGGCGTAGCGGCCGGTCTCGGTCTCGTACGCCCACCGCGGCATGGCGTGCGCCACGGTCAGCGGCACGTCACGCAAGGCCGCCTCAAGTGCGGCCCAGCCGACGGCCTCGAGGCCTGCCCGCGAGCCGTCCACGCCTACCAGAATCATGGTCCCTCCTCGATCTCCCCTACAGGACACGCTTGAACAAGGGGGCGAGGACAGCGCCGAACGGCCTCACGAAAGGGGACTTTGGCCCTCCAAATGCAGGACTTCGGTTCCTTTCGGTCATCCTGATCCTCCGATAGCGTCCTCAATATGATTCGTGTGTTTCTCGTCGACGATCACGAGGTCGTACGCCGGGGTGTGGCGGCCCTGCTGGATTCCGAGGACGACATCGAGGTCATCGGCGAGGCCGGCACCGCCGAGTCCGCGATCGCCCGCATCCCCGCGCTCCAGCCGGACGTGGCGGTGCTGGACGTGCGGCTGCCCGACGGCAACGGCGTGGACGTGTGCCGTGAGGTGCGCTCCCGGCTGCCCGGGCTGGCCTGCCTGATGCTGACGTCGTTCGCCGACGACGACGCGTTGTTCGACGCGGTGATGGCCGGGGCTTCCGGCTATGTGCTCAAGCAGATCCACGGCTCCGATCTGGTGGGCGCGGTCCGCACGGTCGCGTCCGGCCAGTCTCTGCTCG
Organism: Nonomuraea sp. 10N515B; assembly: GCF_052245915.1. NCBI lineage: Bacteria > Bacillati > Actinomycetota > Actinomycetes > Streptosporangiales > Streptosporangiaceae > Nonomuraea > Nonomuraea sp. 10N515B. The sequence continues at coordinate 125,821 of NZ_JBQQBQ010000022.1, read as the reverse complement.
ACCCGCAGACCACCGCCGCCATGCTGCAGCGCCTGCGCGACCAGGCCTCCAGGAAGGACCCCCTCGCCGCGCTGACGGAGCAGGAGCGGCACATCCTCGACCTGATCGGCGAAGGACTGACCAACAGGCAGATCGGCGAACGCCTGTTCCTGGCCGAGAAGACCGTCAAGAACTACGTCTCCAACCTGCTGTCCAAGCTCAACATGCAGCGCCGCACCCAGGCCGCCGCACTGGCCGCCCGGCTCCGCCACGACCGGCGCGAATGACCGGCTCAGGGCACGTGACAGCCGCGCCGCGGCGACGGCCGCCTGTCCGTAGCGATGCCGCCGTTGTTGACCGCGACTCGCTCGCCGATATACGGCTCGAACCCGGCCGCCGCCAGCCGGGCCAGTACGTCGGTGGCCAGCAGCCGGTTCTGGAACACTCCGCCTGACAGGCACACCTGGGTGACGTCGTGCTCGGCCGCGGCCCGCTCGCACAGCGGTACGGTGACGGCCGCGATCGTGGCGTGGAACGCGGCGGCGATCCGGCCGATTGGCTCGCCGTCCGCCTTGGCCTCCAGCAGCTGCCGCAACGTGCTCACCCCGTCGTACACCCATAGCCCGCCCTGTCGCTCCAGCCGCCACGCCAGCGGCTCGCTTCCGGGGAACGTCCCCGCGGCCTGCTCCAGACGCATCGCCGCCTCGCCCTCGAAGCCGTTGACGTCGCACAGGCCCAGCAGCGCGGCAGCGGTATCGAACAGTCGGCCGGCGCTGGAGGCGATCGGGCAGTCCACCCCTCGCGCGATCATCCGGCCGATCACCTCTTTGATCGGGCAGATCGGTAGGGATCGGGTCCAGGGTGGTCTCGCCGCCGAGCAGGTAGCCGAGCGCCATGCGGGTAGGCCTGCGGACGGCGGCGACGCCGCCGGGCATGGGCGCGTAGGAGAAGCGGCCCCTTGATCCGCCGCAACCGGGCGACGGACTCGCCGTTGATCGCGTCACAGACGAGCTGAAAGCCGCCCAGCCCTTTGACCGCGACCACCCCGCCACCCGCGACGACGTCCACGGCCGCCCTGAGCGCCGTCTCCCCGGTCATGCTCAGGAACCGAAGCCGGGGGCCACACGACGGGCAGGCGATCGGCTCGGCGTGAAAGCGCCGGTCGCCCGGGTCGTGGTATTCGCCAGCGCAGGCCGGGCACATCTCGAAACCGCGCATCGACGTACGCGCCCGGTCGTACGGCAGGCTCTCGATGATCGTCGCGCGGGGACCACAGACCGTGCAGGTGATGAACGGGTAGCGGTAGCGCCGGTTGGCCGGGGCGAACAGCTCACGCAGGCAGTCGGCGCACGTGGCCAGATCGGGCGGGATCTCACGGGCAGCGCCCGGCACGGCCTCGCTCTCCACGATGTCAAACCCGGCGGCCATCGCGTCAGCCGTCCAGGGCGTGACCTCGATCCGCCACGCCGCGTCCACGCATGCCTCCTACATGCCCGAGGGGACGATGAGCAGGTCGTCCTTGTCCGGGACCACCTCGTCCACCACGTCGATCACGCCCTCCACGGCGCGTACCGCTTCGACGAGCGCGATGGCCTGGGACCTCCGCTGCACCCGGCCGCTGATCGTCACCACACCCGAGTCGACCGCGACGGACAACGCCGCAGGATCCGTGAGCACGGCTCTGATGTCCGCCTCCAACTCGGCGGGGGGACGGGTGAAGACCCGCAGCACGTCACGCTGATGCAGCGTGCCGATCATCCGCCCGGTGGCCACATCGATCACCGGCAGTTGCTTGACGCGCTTGGCATGCATCAGCCGCGCCGCGTCACGCACGCTGGTGCCCGGCGTGACGGTGATCGCCGGAGAGGTCATCAGCTGGGCGGCCCTCACCCCCGCGGCCCTTTCGTGGTCGCGACGCCGGGCCGGCGACTCGAAGATCGACACGCTGTGCCGCACCGGGTCGGCCTCCTTGAGCAGCAGATCGTCCTCGGAGACCACGCCCACCGGTCGCCGCTCGGCGTCGATGACGGTGACCGCGCCCACCGCGTACCGCTTCATCGCCTCGAGGATCTCGGCGAACGACGCGTTCTCCAGCACGGCGATGGCCACCCGCCCCATGACGTCCTTGACTTCGATTGACATCACGCCCACCTCCATCCCCAACGCTCCCCCGCCACCGCCTCAACCGACAGTGGCAGACGTCCTTGATGCCAGGTGACCAAAGTCCCTGACCAGGCAGGACCTATGCGCGAACCACCGCCACGGGGCAGCGGGCGTGATGCAGCACGCCCCGGCTGACCGAGCCCATCAGCATCGAGCCCAGGGCGCCACGCCCGTGCGAGCCCACCACGAGCAGGTCCGCCCGCTCGGACGCGTCGGTGAGCGCGTCCACCGGATGCGCGGACAGCGCCTCCTCGATGACCCTGACCTCGGGGTAGTCCTTGCTCAGCGCTGCCACCCGGTCCCTGACGAGCTGGTGCTGCGCCGTACGAACCTCGTCCATGTCGACGGCGGCCTCCGGCGCGAACGCGTGCACCGGCAGCTGCCAGGCGTGCACCACCCACAGCGCGCTGCCCCGGAGTTTGGCCTGTTCGAAGGCGTAGGCCAGCGCGGGCTCGCACTCGGCCGAGTCATCCACCCCCGCCACGACCTCCCCATGCACCGGCCGCAGGTCGCCGTGCACCACGACGACCGGGCAGTGCACGTGACCGGCGACGTGCATGCTGACCGATCCCAGGAGCGCACCGGCGAACCCGCCCAGCCCGCGGCTGCCGACCACCAGCTCGGTGGCGTCCTTGACCTGCTCGCGCAGGACCACGGCAGGCCTGCCTTCGATGTTGTGCGTCTCGACCTCGACCGTGGGCTGGCGCTCGCGGGCGAGCGCCTCGACCTCCCGCAGGATCCTGCGGCCCTCGCCCAGCAGCACATCAGGCAGGGCGACGTTGGGGTATGTGCCGATCTGGTACGGCGAGCGGTCCACCGCGTGCACGATGCGCAGCGGCTCCCGCATACGGAAGGCGTCGTTGGCTGCCCACTCGACGGCGGCTCGCGAGGTCACCGAGCCGTCCACTCCTACGATGATCATGATGTCCTCCTCCTTCTCAGCTCCATCGCACCGCGCTCATGTTCGTCATGTGCAGGGCCGGAGGTCCGTCGCCCGAGGGCCGAAGGACCTTGTATGCCCATGCCCCTTCACACGACCTGTCAGCGGTTACCAAGAAGCCGCAGAAAGCCATCGGTCTTCAGGCCGTGGATGAATGCGTCCCCGCCAGGGGATGGCCCGCCGAAGGCGGGGCAAACCAGAGCGCACAGCGCAGGACCCAGAACCTTGACGAAATCACTTGCAGTAGTGAAGTGGCCGGGTCTACAGTCGCTGTTGGTCGAACGAGTGAGCGATAACCAAAGCCACACGGGAGATCGCTTTTATGGAACAAGGCGGCCGGGCTGGTCGTCTCAGGACGTGGAGACTTCGGGGTTGCCCGGTCTGTGAAGCGTCAAGCACCCCGTTCCATAACCCGTGGCGTCCAACGCCGTGGGTTGCCGCCGAAGGCGGCACGGGAATCCTCGTCCCTTCAGGACGAGGTGCAGGTCAACCGCATGCGTAACCGCACGGTGGTGCCCTCAGGACCGGTGGTGAAGCCGAGTTGGTCGGCCAGTCGGCGCATCAGCCAGATCCCTCTCCCTCCAGGGGCGGCGGGAGAGGCCAGCCGCTCCCCTGCCAGCCTCTGCGCCCTCGCCGCGCGGTGGAGGGCGTTGCGCGTGCTCGCCAGGCACTTCTCGTCGAAGTGCAGGGCGAGCACGGCAACGGTCTTCATGTCACACCATCCGCTGGGCCATCTCGACCACCCGGTTGGCATAGCCCCATTCGTTGTCGTACCAGCCGAAGACCTTCACCAGGTCCCCGCTCGCCTGGGTGAGAGAGGAGACGAACACGCACGAGGTGGCATCGCCGACGATGTCGCGGGAGACCAGCGGGTCGGTGCTGTAGCGCAGGATGCCGTGCAACTCATCCCTGGCGGCGGTGGAGAAGGCATCGTTGACCTCCTGCGCGGTGACGTCGCGGCTGAGCTGGGCGCTCAGGTCGGTGATCGAGCCGTCCCACCGGCACCCGGATCGCGATGCCGTCCAGCCGGACGTTCAGCTCCGGCAGCACCTGGCCGACCATGCGGGCGGCGCCAGTGGTAGTGGGCACGATGTTCACGGCGGCCGAGCGGGCCCGGCGCGGGTCCTTGTGCGGGGCGTCCAGCAGCATCTGGTCGCCGGTGTAGGCGTGGATCGTCGTCATGAAGCCGCGGACGAGGCCGAACCGCTCGTGCAGCACCTTGACCATCGGGGCGACGCAGTTGGTGGTGCACGAGGCCAATGAGACGATCTCGTGGATGGCCGGGTCGTAGGCCGCGTCGTTGACGCCGGGCACGATGGTGGCATCCAGGCCCTTGCCTGGGGCGGAGAGCAGGACCCTGCGCGCGCCCGCCTTCAGGTGACCCGCTAATGCCTCCCTGGTCCGGAACCGGCCGGTAGCGTCGATGACGAGCTCGACGTCGTGGGCGCGCCAGTCGATCTCGGCCGGGTCGGCGCAGGCGCTGACCGCGATGGTCGTGCCGTTGACCTCCAGCGCCCGGGGGGAGGCGGTGACGGGCAGGTTGAGCGGGCCGTAGGTGGAGTCGTGCTTGAGCAGGTGGGCCAGCGCGGCCGCGTCGGTGATGTCGTTGACGGCGACGATGTCCAGGGCGGTGTCCAGGTCGGTGCAGAGCGCGCGACGCAGGACAGCCCGGCCGATCCGGCCGAACCCGTTGATTCCGATTCTCATGCCTGTATCGTCCGGCGCCTGGGGCTCGGTGCTTAGAGGCGACGGTCCCGCGTGCGGTGGGACCTTTGGCCTTCATCGGTGCCGGGCGTCGCCGCCGCGAACGGCGGACAGACACCCGCCGAGGGGAGGGACGTCCTGCCCGGCTCGCGCCGCCTCGGTGGCGGGGGCATTGTGACTGCGGCCACCGCCACCGATCGGCTCGCCGGGAGGGAGGGCGCCTCAGGGATGGGGATCTCTTTCGCGCCTCGGCGGGTGTCTTCTCCCAGAATCGTCGTGCGGGTCGTGTGCAGGCAGGGCCGGAGGTCCCTGATTCATCGGGACGTTCGGCCTACCCGGCGGGCCAGGTTGCGGAGCGTCGGGGTGCTCGCGTCATGGTGCAGGGACGGGGAACGACGCCGCGAGGCTCTCTCCCCACTGCCTCGCCCGCTCCACCTCTCCCTCTACCAGAGGGCCCTGGCCGCCGGTGACGTAGAAGCTCTGAGCCGGCGCCACCGCTCCGATGCCGACGCGGCGCAGCCGCTTGGCGATGCCGCGAGCGGCCGAGCCCGGCATCCGCGGCTTGGCGATGCGGGTGTCGAACGCGGCCGAGCCCAACGCAGCCGAGGGCGTACACAGCGCGCCCAACCATTCCCGTACCCCAATGCCCGGCGAGATGAGCGGCCCGGTGGCCTGCTGGGCGGCGGACTGGCGGGTCGAGGCCCTGCTCAGGGAGAAGGCGTGCGTCGGCCCGCCCACTACGAGCAGCCCGACCTCCGGCTCCACCACAAAGGGTGCGGAGCCGACCTCGACCACCTCGGCTCGCAGCCGGGATGCCAGCCCTTCGGCCACCGCCTCGGCGATCTGCTTGGTGTTGCCGTACATCGATTCATAGACGACCAGCGCGTCCATCACGCGCCTCCTATCGGCTCTCGTGGGGCAGGACAGGTTCGAGGTGGAACATCCCGGTGACCACCTCAGCCGGCCCTTCGGCGGGCTTGGCCCGTCCGGCGACGGCCACCAGCACATCGTGAGCCGTGACCATCCCGACCAGACTGTCACCGGACACCACCGGCACCGCGTCGCATCCGGCGTCGAGCATCACGGCCGCAACCCGGACCAGCGGCGTGTCCGGCCGCACCCGAGGCCGACAGCCACGCCCCAGCAAGGCGCGGACCTGGCGGCTGGACTGCTCCTCGGGGCCACCCTGCCAGGACGCCGCGAGCTGCTCGCGGGTCAGGATGCCCAGCACATTCGTCCCGTCGACGACCGGCAGGTGGTGCACGCCGGCGCGACGCATCAGCTCCCACGCCATCAGCGGTGACTCGTCCGGCTTGACGGCCACCAGAACGTGGCTCATCACCTGACCGGCGGTCAACGACTCGATGTTCATGTCTCCTCCTGGATGCGAGGCCGTACCACCGCGACCGGGCAGGCCACGTGGTGCAGCACGCCGTGACCCACCGAGCCGCACCTCCAGCCTCACGACAACACGCTCGCCGCACCCGGGGACAAAGTCCCGGATAGGGGTGCCTTTGGTCCTCTCAGGCGCTGCGCAGGTCGAGCATGAACGCGGCGGCCAGCGCCGGCGCGCATGGCCAGGAGCCGGCACAAGCGGCACAGGCATGCGTGCTGTCGGCCCGGTGGATGTCTAACGCATCGGCGGCTCGCACGAAATACGTCTCGCTCAGCGGATCGTTAGGCCACGGGCACGCGGGCTCGCGCGAGATCCGGGACACGCATCCGCATGAGCGAGACGCCTAGCCCGTAGGTGACGAACCAGCCTTCCGGCTCGATTTCAATGACGCGGCAGGACGCCCGCCGCTCGCTAGGCAGCATGCGTGCCAGCTTCCTGCCTAGCTCGCCGTCCTCCAGGTTGCCCGCCGAGTGCACGACCGCCCTCCCATGGAAGCTGACGGTGGCGGGCGGGATGGGCGCGAGGAGCGACATGATGCCACCCCGGTGCACCGGTACGGTCACCGCGACCTGCCCGCTGAGCTCAATATGCCTGGCCTTCCAGCTGTCGGTCGCCACCACCACGTACATCCGGCGGCCGGCGACCATGTAGATGACGCCGCTGGATCTCGGCCGCCCATCCGGGGTGACGTGACCGACGACCGCGAACGACGCCTTGCCCAGCTCTCGCCACACCTGCTCGCTCGTCAGCTGCGACGCGGCACCCCGGCCACCGGCTCGGGCACCTTGAGGATCAACGGCTGTCGACATGACATACCTCTTCCCTCTCGGGTCACCCGTACGGCGACCCATCCCCTTGCTACCGGCCGGCTCCCGGCGCCGGATAGGGGCGAACGACCTGCCCGCCCTGGGACGAAAGCCTCGTCTTTCACTCCAGGGCGCCCCTCGATGATGTGGGATCTTGGTTGAGGATCGCGATCCCGTGCACCACCCGGCGGCCGACCATGAGTGCGGTGGCCGCAGGCCCGCCGCCGCACCGTGAGTGTCCCTATGCCGGTTCCTTCCGGGGCCGTACCACGGCGATCGGGCAGACCAGTTGGTGCAGCACCGCGTGGCTGACCGAGCCGAGCACCGCGGAGGCGAAACCGCCCAGGCGCGCGCGAGCCCACCACCACCAGGTCAGCGGTGCTGCCTGCCCTGACCAGAGCGTTCACCGGATGGGCGACGATCTCCTCGCCGGTGATCACGACGTCCGGGTTCTTCTCCCGCCAGCACGCCGCCCTCTCGCCTGCCGCGTGGATCTCCTGCTCGTAGACGTCCTCCAGCAGGGAGCCGCGTGCGGCCACGTACGGCGAGAACATCGGCACCTGCCAGGCGTAGACCACGTGCAGTTCGACGCCGCGGGCGCGTGCCTGGTCGACCGCGTACTGCATGGCGGCCTCTGAATGCGCCGAGCCGTCGTACCCCACGGCTATCCGACCGTGCTGCACCGCGGAAGGCCCGCGGACGATCATGACCTGACCGGTGGCGTGCCCGGCGACGCCCATGCCCACCGAGCCGACGACCATCCCGGCTAACCCGCCGAGCCCCCGGCTGCCCAGCACCACGCTGTCGGCCGATGCCGACTCACCGATCAGGGTGTCGATCACGTTCCCCGGCACCAGCTCCATCGTCACCTGGACGTCACGGGTCAGGTCCAGCGCCCCGGTCTGCGGCCGCCTGTAACACAGCCGCGCTGTACTTCGTCCCGTCGGCGGCGTAGGGCTCCTGCTCGCATACGTGCACGATCCGCAGGTCCAGCCCTCTGCGCTGCGCGTCGGCGGCGGCCCACTCCACGGTCGCCGTCGCCGGTGCGGATCCGTCTACGCCGACTACGATGTGCCTGAACATCACACACCTCCTTCTTCCGCCCCCAGACTCACGTGGCGACCGCAGCGGCGCCCGAGGCCGAGGTCCCGGATGCGGGGGCCGTTGGTCCTCTGGGCAGGTGCGTCCCGCGGTGCCGGTACACCCAGCGCACCAGGGCCGAGTCGAACCGGCCCGCCATCCAGCGCCCGACGAATCGCTCCACAAGCGTCAACCGTTCGCTTTTGGCGAGGTCGTCCGGCAGCGCGCGGGCCGGGCGGTGGTTGCCGCCCGGGCCCTTACCGGATGAGCCGTCACCCCTTGCGGGAACGCGCCGCGAACCGCATCCTGGCGATGGCCCGCACCGTCAGCAGGGCGACGACGGCGACCGTCAGCCCTCCAACAATGATCTTGTTGATGTCCACCGCGGGCTGCCAGCGCACATCGCCATCCTTGATCACGTACACGCCTGCGGGAGTGGCGCCGAGCCCGAACCCGCCACCTGAACCCTCGCCAGGCCGTTCCCCCTCCTGCTTGCCGCCGCCCCCGCCACCACCACCGCCGATTCGGGCGACCGGGATGACGGTGACGCCATCCTGCGTGACCGGTTCGCCGAAGACCCGCTCGACCCTGGCCACGTCCTTGACCGTGCCGCTCACGTCGATAACGTCCATCACTGCTCCTCGATTCTGAAGACCGGGTAGTACACGGCAACGCGTCGCAGCTCCGCGTGGGACGCGTCGGCGTCGACGCCGATGTAGTAGCGGGCCGCCCTAGCCGCGGCCCTGGGTGAGGCGCGGCCATCACGCCTGATGTAGGCACGGAGGACCGAGGGCCACTCCTCCGGCGGCACCTCGCGCAGGACGGGCGCGAGAGACACCTGCAACCGCCGCGGCGCCCAGGCCGTCGAAGATCCGCGCCCTTGATCAGCCATCTTCGCGCCTCCTTCATCCGCATCATGAGCGATATCGCCGCGGCGAGACAGGGGCGAAGGTCCCGAACACGAAGCCGACGGCCCACGGGCCAAACCCGCCCCTCATTAACGTCGCCAACGAGGGCTATTCCGGTGATCTGCTTCCTGGGCGACAAGACCGAAGCGGACGCGGAGAACCTGTCCTCTCACCGGCAGACGCTTGCCGTCGTCGTCTGGGGCGTCATCAGGTGTGGTCGGCGCGATTCCACCAGATCGTGGTCGCTGCGGCGCCGGCTGCTCCGGTCGCCGCCACTAGCAGCAGGCCGAGCGGGCCCGGCGGGTCCTGGCCTTCTCCGGCGATGCCGGCGTACAGGCCGGGCACCGACCACGGAAAGTAGGCTCCGTAGCCGAGCGCGGCGATCACCTGGGCGCAGAACACGAGGGCGAACAGGGCGCCGACGGCGGCCAGGTAGCCGCGGCCAATGCTGGCGGCCAGGGCCAGGGGCGTGGTGGCCAGCGCGGCCGCGGCCAGGAGGCGCCCGAGGCCGATAGCCGCGGTCGAGGCCGACCAGGCGGGCAGGCCGAGCAGGGCGCCGATGAGCAGGCCGAGCCCGGCCAGCAGGACGGCCAGCAGCAGCGCCCAGACGGCAGCGACGGCGAACTTGGCGGCCACGATGGCGGTGCGGGGCGTCCGACACACCCCACCGGCAGGGCCGATCGTCCCGATCCGTCCCCCGGTAGCCACCGGATCAGTCATCGGGCGCGCCCAACTCTCCGCGGCATGACGCCCGCCCTAAGCGCGGCGGGGTGGCCGACAGGGCTGTAGATGTTCAACCGGCTGCGCGTGACTCTATGGGACCTTCGGCAGGACCTCCGCCCCTGATGGGACGGGCCCGCGCAGGCCAGTGTCGACCTTGGGAGGTGCGTCATGACCACTGCACACCACACCATCGACCTCGCAGTCAGACGGTTGCTCGTAGCAGCCGGAGAAGCGCCGTCGGTGCACAACACCCAGCCGTGGCGGTTCGAGGTTCGCGGCGACGATGTGTTCGAGTTGCTGTCCGACTGGGACCGCTGGCTGCCGGTGAGCGATCCGCGCGGGCGCTCCCTGCACGTCAGCTGCGGGGCCGCGCTGTTCAACCTGCGCATCGCGGCTCGTGCCGCCGGACGCAGGCCGGACGTGCGGTTGCTGCCCGACCCCGAGAAGGCACCGGACCTGCTGGCCACCGTCGACCTCGAGGCACGCGGACTTCCGACGGCAGAGGCGCGGGAGATGTATGACCTCATCCCGGTCCGGCGTACCAACCGGATGCCGTACGACGAGCGGCTGATCCCGGCGCACGTGCTGAGCGCATTGCGTACCGCGGCCTCAATGGAGCGTGCCAGGCTCATCCTGCTGGATCGGCGCTCGGCCGACGACATGCTTGACTACGCCGCCCTGGCTCAGGACGAACTGGCCCGCGACAGCAAATACGTGGCCGAGCTTGCGGCCTGGACGAGCGGGCACGGCGTACCCTCCTACGTGCACGGACCGCTGGCCGATGGTGTCGTGGATCCGATCCGGGACTTCGGGCGCCGCGCCTGCAGCGCGCGTTTCGAGCCGCGCCCTCAGCTCGCGGTGCTCACCACTGCCGGGGACGAGCCGATGGACTGGCTGCGTGCCGGGCAGGCGCTGGAGCGGGTGCTGCTGGTGGCGGCCAGGCACGGGGTCTCGGCGTCGTTCCTCAACCAGCCGCTCGACCTGCGCGACATGCGACGCCACAGCGACCCGCACCATCGACGCGGTCACCCACAGATGATCATGCGGCTCGGCTACGGCCCGATCGCGCCTCGAGCCCCGCGCCGGCCCGTGAGCGAACTCCTGGTCGAGCACACCGGACGAACGGCTCAACGGCATGGGAGTTCCGCCCCTGCCCGAGGAGACACGTCCGCGATGCGATGAAGGCAGGCCGCCGGGGACACGGCCGCCCAGTTGATGACCACACCCGCCGTTACCATTCCCGCTACCACGCAGCCTCGTCGACGGCGCCACCGCGCTCAAGATCCACGGCCACTACGTGCCCGTACGAGCCGAGATCGTGAACCTGTCAGGGTCCTCCGTGCACTCCGACGCCGACGAGACCACCGCATGGCTGCGCACCGCCCGCCGGGCCCCGAAAGTGGCTTACGTTCACCGGGTGGCCGACCACCCGCTCGTTGGGGTGATTGGTCCTGCCCACAGGTGCTGTTGGTCCCGACCTCAGGTGTCGGAAGACCCTGCCCCTCGCCGACCAGGCCGGTTCAGGCTGGGCCAGGAGGGACCCGCTATCAGCGGTCATGGAAAGCAAGGGGGCCGAGATGAGACAGTCAATGATCGCGGGAATCGCCGCCGGATCGGTGCTCGCCACCGCCGCGGTGACCGGCGTCGCCATCGCCGCCAGCAACGCCCAGCCACCACAGGCCACCGGGTGGCATCAGAACGGACAAAACTACGGTCCGATGCGTGAAATGTGGCCAACGGGCCGGATGCACGGCATTCGCGTCGGCAGTGAGTTCGACTACCTGGCCGAGATGGTGGCCCACCACCAGGAGGCCGTCACCGCGGCCGGACAACTGCAGCACTCGAGCCGGGCAGAGATGCGCGCCCTGGGCTCCTCGATCGTGCAGACCCAGAGCGCCCAGATCGCCACCATGAAGAAGTGGCTGGCCGCCTGGTACCCGGGACGCTCGACAACGGTCGATTACCAGCCGATGATGCGCGATCTGTCCAAGCTGTCGGGCGATGCGCTGGACAAGGCGTTCCTGCAGGACATGATCCCCCATCACATGGCGGCGGTGATGATGTCCCAGCAACTGCTCATGCGCGGACAGGCGGAACACCAGGAGATCAGGGCGTTCGCGGCCAGTGTGCGTGACAGCCAGCACACCGAGATGTTTCAGATGCAGCAGTACCTGAGCGACTGGTTCGGCACCGACTGGTGGAACATGCCAGGCATGCGCGGCGGGATGGGCTGGTGACGACCCGGCGGGCCGAAAGTCCCGGTCTGGATCGGCACCGTCGCTCGCCCTGCCCCAACCCGTAGAGTCCCTCGCATTCTCAGGCGGTAGTCCCGTGATGGCCTAAATCCGCGAACTTTAGGACGTTCGCCGGTGTTACCGGGACATGGACAGTGTTCACGCTGGAATCAGGAGCACTCACGGGAAAAGAGATGATCACCATGCTCCCGATCCGCCCCTTCATCGCCACCGCGGCGGCCGCCTCGGCCATGGGACTGCTGGCCGTACCGGCGCAGGCTACCCAGCAGGCCGCCATCCCCACGCTGGTGGGCATCAGGGCCGCGCACCATTACGGCCTGGACCGACTGGTCTTCGAGTTCCGTGGCCGGGCGCCGGCCCAGCGCGACGTCCGCTACGTGACCAAGCTGATCGCCGACGGCTCCGGCCACACCGTCAACGCCGTCGGTAGCGCCCTGCTCCAGGTGCGCTTCGGCCAGGCCGACGGCCACGACGACAACGGAAAAGTCACCTACGGGCCTGCCCGCAGGACCTACGCGCTGCCCGGTGTCATCCAGGTCGTCACCACCGGGGACTTCGAGGCGACGCTGACCTTCGGGGTCGGTCTCGCCAAGCGGGTGCCCTTCCGGGTCTACACGCTCACCCAGCCGAGCCGCGTCGTCGTCGACATCGCCACCCCCTACCGGACCGTGCTGGTGCGCGACTACTTCCTCAACACGGCCAACTACAACATCGGGCGCAGGCCATAGTCAGCCGGATCATCGTCAAGGACTCCCATGGCCACACCGTGATGGAGATCCCCGTGACCGTCGGCGTGGTGGCGTTCATCGCCGCTCCCGTCGTCACCGCCGCCGCCGCGCTGGCCGCCGCCGCAGCCGAATGGACCATCCAAATCCACCGCAACCCCCAGGATGAGCAGGACCCGCCGCCGATTCCTCCAGCCTGAAGACCATTAGGGCGAGCTAGGACGTGGACCCGGCCACACGGCGCCGGAGTGGAGTGAGCCGTGTGGACGCCGGGCTCGCCGTAGCTCTGCGGAGCGGTAGGCGGTGTGGCGTTCATTCGTGAGCGAGCTCCGCAGCCACGTCTGGAACGTGCGTCTCCAGACGGGGCGGGCGGCGATAGCCCGTAGAAGGTGGTCGCTTCGGGATCTCCAGCGGCGTCCGCTGCACCTCCCGGTAGGGGATCGTGGACAGCAGGTGGGAGATCATGTTGATCCTGGCCCGCCGCTTGTCCCCGCTCTCCACCTCATACCAGGGTGCCTCCGGGATGTGCGTGTGGATCATCATCTCGTCCTTGGCCCGCGAGTACTCCTCCCACCGCGTGATCGACTCCAGGTCCATCTGCGACAGCTTCCACCGCCGCATCGGATCCTCCAGCCGGGCGCGGAAGCGCCGCTCCTGCTCGGCGTCGTCGACGGAGAACCAGTACTTGCGCAGCAGGATTCCATCCTCCACCAGCAGGCGCTCGAAGATCGGGCACTGGTGCAGAAACCGCGTGTACTCCTCCTGCGTGCAGAACCCCATCACCCGCTCGACCCCGGCCCGGTTGTACCAGCTCCGGTCGAACAGCACGATCTCCCCGGCGGCCGGAAGGTGCTCCACGTACCGCTGGAAGTACCACTGTGTGCGCTCGCGCTCGGTGGGCGCGGGCAGCGCGACGATCCTGGCCACACGGGGGTTGAGGTACTCGGCCACCCGCTTGATGGTGCTCCCCTTGCCGGCGGCGTCCCGCCCTTCGAAGATCACCACCACTCGCCGTCTCTCGGCCTTCACCCACTCCTGCAGCTTCACCAGCTCGGCCTGCAGCCGAAAGAGCTCCCTCTCGTACGGCTTACGCCGCAGCCTCTGGTCGGCCATAAGCGAACCCTTCCTACACGGCCGCTAATATGCTGCCGGACCCATCGTGCCAGGCCGACCGTAACGTACGGTCCGTCGGCTTGCGAGCTGAGGCAGCGGGGCTGCCTCGCTACAGCAGCGGAGGCACGACCATGATGTGCTCCGCGTCGCAGGCCACCTCGTACTCCACGTCGACGACGCCCTCGACGGCCCGCACCGCCTCTACCAGAGCGATGGCCTGAGAGCGCCGCCGCACGCGGCCGCTGACCCTCACGATGCCCTGGTGGACCTCGATGGTGAACGCCTTCGGGTCGGGGAGAACGGCTCTGACGTCCGCCTTCAATTCGGTGGCCGGGCGGGTGAAGACCCTTAGCACGTCACGTTGGTGCAAGGTGCCGGTGATCCTCCCGGTCACCGGGTCGATCACCGGCAGCTGCTTGATGTGCTTAGTGTGCATGAGCCGAGCCGCGTCCCGCGCGCTGGTGCCTGGGGTGACGCTGATCGCCGGGGAGGTCATGAGCTGGGCCGCCATCACGCCGGCCGCCTTCTCGTGCTCTCGCCGCTGCTTGCGGGATTCGAACATCGACACGCTGTGCCGTACCGTGTGCGTCTCCTTGAGCAGGAGATCGTCCTGCGACACCACACCCACCGGCCGCCGGTCGGAGTCGATCACCGTCACCGATGCCACCGCGAAAACGCTTCATCGCGGCCAGGATGTCGGCGAACGAGGCGTTCTCCAGCACTGCGATGGCCACACGCCCCATGACATCCTTGACTTCGATCGACATGACATCGCACCTCACTTTCACCTTTCGCAGTCCCCTCGAGGCGGCTGCGCCCGGCACCTCGAACGTCCCGGATGCGCAGGTCTCAGGTCCTTGCGCTAGGCACGGACCACCGCCACCGGGCAGTGGGCATGGTGCAGAACGCCGCGGCTGACCGAGCCGAGCAGCACCGACCCCATGGCGCCGCGCCCGCGCGAGCCCACCACCAGGAGATCCGCCCGTCCCGACGCGTCGGTGAGCGCCTCCACGGGATGCGCCGATTGCACATCCTCGATGATCTTCACTTGCGGGTAGTCCTTGGCGAAGGCCTCCAGCCGGTTCCTGACGACCTGATGCTGCGCCGTACGGACCTCGTCCATGTCATAGGCGATCCCCGGAGCTAACGCGTGCACCGGCAACTGCCAGGCGTGCAGCACCCGCAGTACGGCGCCCCGCAGCTCCGCCTGCTCGAAGGCGTAGGCGAGCGCGGGCCCGCACTCGGGCGAGTCGTCCACACCGATGACGACCTCGCCCTGGGGCGGCCGGTGCTCGCCCCGGACCACCACGACGGGGCAGTGGACATGCCCGGCTACATGGGTGCTGACGGAGCCCAGCAGCGCGCCGGCGAAGCCGCCGAGCCCGCGACTGCCCACCACGATCTCGGTCGCGTCTTTGGCCTGCTCACGCAGGACCACGGCAGGCGTGCCCTCAACCTGCTGCGTGGTGACGTCCACGGCGGGCTGGCGCTCGTGAACGAGTGCCTCGGCTTCGCGCAGGATTCTCCGCCCTTCGCGGAGCAGCACGTCGGGCAGCCCGACGTCAGGGTATTTGCCGATCTGGTACCAGCTGCCATCCATCGCACAAACCACCCGCAGCGGCACCCGCATGCGGCAGGCGTCGTTGGCCGCCCATTCCACCGCGGCCCGTGAGTTCACAGAACCGTCCACTCCTACGATGATCACGATGTGTCCCTCCTTGGTCGTACCTCCATCGAACGCTGCCCGCACCTGCCGGGTGCAGGGCCGGAGGTCGGTCGCTCAAGGGACGAAGGGCCCTGTCTGCCCAGCCACGAGATCGCGAGAGTAGCGTCATCACTGTGACCGTCACCACGGAGGAGAGATACGAATGACGACCCATGGCGATTCGCGTCCCGCCGCGGCCGAACCGGCGCTGGAGGTCCTCGATCGTGAGGAGTGCCTGCGGCTGGTGGCGCCGGGCGGCATCGGCCGGGTGGCGTTCAACGGCTCGTACGGGCCGACGGTGCTGCCCGTCAACTACAAGATCCACGAGGATGCCATCGTCTTCCGCACCTCCTACGGCGGCCCTATGGACCAGGACCTGCGCACCGGCCTGGAAGGTGTGGAAATCAAGATCGGTTTCCAGGTGGATCGGATCGACGAGGCTAGGCAGGAGGGCTGGAGCGTCCTCATCCAGGGCCCGGCGCACCATGTGCCGCCGGACGAGGTTCCCGATGTCGACGTGACCCCGTGGGCGGGTGGCGACCGCCCTCTGTATATCCGCATCGTCCCGCACCAGGTCACGGGCCGCCGCATCCACCGTCTATGAGGCCGCGGTCGGACAGCCCCTGAGCCGCCGGGTGTCGGCGGACTGCGACTCGTGCCTCAGCCGCTCTGTCACCACACCGATCGCCAAAGCCGTCGCGACCTTCTCCGCGGACGGCCGGTGACGGGCTTGCACCGCCGCGGCGGCCAGCAGCTCGGTCAGCGTCTGGTGGTCACTGGCCGCCGTGAGCGGGTGCTCATCTGCCCACGGCGCGCGTACGTGCACGATCCGCAGGACCACCCCGCGGCGAGCGGCATCGTCGGCCGCCCAGGCCAGCGCCTCGTACGACGATGGCGATCCATCGACTCCGACCACGATCGGCCTGTTCATCGCCGTCTCCTTGCATGGGTCCCCGATCCCCCATCGTCAGAACAGGCCTGGCACAAGCCGGGCCTCTAGAGGCCGAAGCCCTCCCTCATCAGAGACGACCATCCCCGGTCGGCGCGGGCTTGGCGGCCGTACGAACTCGGCGAGCCAGGTCGCACAGCGGCGGGGTGAGTATGGCGGCGCCGAGTGCCATGGCCCAGCCCAGCGGCGGGATCGGGGCAAGAGCGAGCAGTGTGCCCAGCGGCGGCACCAGCGTGACCAGCGCCTGCAGTGCGGCCGTCCCGCTCACGGCGACCAGTACCGCCCGGCCGTGCCACCAGCCGCGCTCGAACGTCCACCGGCGGGCCCGGGCCACGTAGGCGAGGGTGAGCCGGGCGAACACGAGGGTGAGCACGGCCTGGGTCCTGACCTGGTTCTCGTCCCAGCCGAGCCGTCGGGCGACCTCGACGGCGGCAACGACGAGCAGGCCGACGATGAGCGAGCGGATCCCGATCCTCACCAGGACCGATCGCGACAGCAACCCGTCCCGGCCGGGCCTGGTGGCGAGGGGATCGCCGGGGGCACGGTCGATGCCCAGGGCGATGGCAGGGATGCCGTCCAGGACCAGGTTGATCCACAGCAGTTGCACCGGCAGCAGTGGGATGACCAGGTCCGGCCAGGCGAACAGGCCGACCAGTACGAGGAAGATCTCGGCCAGGTTCCCGGCGAGCAGGTAGCCGATCATCGAGGCGACGTTGTGGTGCAGGCGGCGGCCCTCGCGCACGCCGGTCACGATCGTGCCCAGCTCACCGTTGGTGACCACCACGGCCGCGGCCTCGCGGGCCACGTCGGTGCCCTCCTCCCCCGCCATGGCCACGCCCACGTCCGCATGCCGCAACGCCGGCGCATCGTTGACGCCGTCGCCGGTCATCGCCACGACGTCGCCGCCGTCGCGCAGCGCCCGTACCAGATCCAGCTTGGTGGCCGGGTCGACGCGGGCCAGCACGCCCGCTTCCCGCAGGCGGACCGGGCGGTCCTCCCCGCCCAGCTCTGTCCCGGTCACCACTGGCTCCGGCTCGATGCCGACCTCCTCAGCCACCGCCCGGGCAGTGTCCGCGTGATCGCCCGTCACCATGATCACCCGGATACCGCCCGCCCGGGAGTCGGCCACCGCCTGCGCAGCCGAGGGACGGATCTCATCACTCAGCCCCACCAGGCCGACCGGCCGCAGCCCTGTCGCATCCAGATCGTCGGTGTCCCCCATAGCCAGGGCCAGCACCCGCAATCCACGCCTGGCCAGTTCTGGCACGGCGGCCGCCAACCGCTCGGTGGTCTCGGTCGCGGCGCATCGGGCGAGTATCACCTCCGGGGCGCCCTTCACAGTCAGCACCGGGCCGGCTGTGACCACGGCCATCGACCGGATGTCGGCGTCAAAAGGCCTGGTGACCATCCGAGGCTCCGTCGGCCGCACTCCGTGGCGCTCCGCCTCGACCAGGAGGGCCACGTCCACCGCGTCGCCGAGCCCGTCACGGGCGTCGTTGCAGCGCACCGCTGCCCGCCACAGGTCCATGCCCGGGACCTCCAGGTGGTCGGCCACCGCCAGGCGGCCGGTGGTCAGCGTGCCGGTCTTATCCGAGGCGATCACGGTAATGGCGCCCAGCGCCTGGATCGCCGACAACCGCCGCACGATCACCCCAAGCCGCGCCATGCGCTGCGATCCAAGCGCCAGCGCGGTGGTGACGGCCGCCGCCATGCTCTCGGGCACCGCCGCGATCGCCAGCGCCACCCCAGCCAGCACCAGGTCGAATGGCTCGATCCCGCCCCGGGTGAAGCCGAGCACCACCATGACCACACCGGCCGCCACGGCCAGCACGCCGATGCGCTTGGACACCTGGGCCAGTTCGACCTCCAAAGGCCCCTTGACATGGCCGTGCAAGGCCGACGCGATGCGGCCCACCTCGGTGGTGGTACCTGTGGCGGTGACCACCGCGCTGCCAGAGCCGCGCACGACCATGCTGCCAGAGAACAGCTCCCCGTCTCGGTCACCCAGCGGCCCCTCCGTCAGCCCTCCGGCGCGTTTGCCCGCCGAGCGCGACTCCCCCGTCAGCATCGACTCGTTCGCCGCCAGCGAGGCCGCCTCGACCACCCGCGCATCGGCGGGCACCCGATCGCCCGCCGCCACCTCCACCACGTCGCCGACGACGACCTCGGCCGCCGGAATCCGGCGCACGACGCCACCTCGGCGTACCTTGGCCATCGGCGCGGTCAGCATCCGCAGCGCCCGGACCGCCTGCTCCGCCTTGACCTCCTGACTCAGCCCGATGACCACGTTGACGACCAGGATGGCGAGGATGGCCGCGCCCTCGGGCACCTCGCCCAGCACCACCAGCGTGACCAGCCCGGCGATCAGCAGCAGGAGCGACAACGGGTCGGCGAGCTGACGCATCGCACGCAACGGCAGCGAAGGTTGCTTCGGCTCCGGCAGCTCGTTGGGCCCGTGCTCGGCCAGCAGCCGAGCGGCCTCCTCATCGGCAAGCCCGGCGAACGCATGCGTAATGGCATCCATGTCCCCACCAGATCATCCCCGGCAGTGAGGCCGCGCGAGCCGAAAGCCCTCTTCGAAAAGGACCTTCGGCCCGACCCCTGCGTAAATGTCTCGCATCGCGTTGAGGTCACCTCGTACGTTATGGGTGACGGGCACGTCCACGCCCAGCGCAAAAGTGTGGTCGTGACAACGCCCCCAACTGAGCCGTCGCCAAGCCGTCTTTCCAGGCCATCCTCGTCGTTTGCCTCTTCTCCGCGTCCACCTCGGAAGGATGCCAGTGCCTTTGGTCCCCGAGACCCGGGACATTCGCCGCTACTCAGGCGAAACGTCGGGCATGCACCCTGGGGTTGTTCAGTAGCGTGGAGGTGAATCCATCATGATCGGTGGACGGATGGTCATGGAGGCGCCGGCACTCGATGTCGAGTTGCTGGCGCTGAAGAAGCGGCTCAGCGACCTGGAAGAGCAGGTCCGTACGCTGACGGCAGCGAACCTCGCCCTCGTACGGAGTGTGGAAGACCTCCGCCACACCTATGCCGGCCTGCCCCTTGAAGTGTGAGCCGTTGCCTGTCGAGTCGTTCGACTGAACCCCTATAACCCATTCTCGGCAGGTGCACGCCCCACAGAGCCCGGGGCGTGGCGGTAGGGTCTGTGGGTTCGCAACCACGGCCAGGGGCGGCTCCTACTTCTGGGCGTGCCCATTGACGACACTGAAGCCCGGCGAACATGTGTGCGGGCCGTGCGGCGCGCGAGGAGGCACGGCGAGGCTGTCCGGGGCCTTGGCCCTGGTCACCGGCGGAACCAGCGGGATCGGCAGGGCCGCCGCAGTGGCCCTGGCCGGGATCGGCGCCCGTGTGGCGCTGCCGGGCCGGGATGCGGAGCGCGACGCCCGGGTGGTCAAGGAGATCCAGACCGCGGGCGGTGAGGCGATCTTCCTCGTCGCCGCGCTGGCGCCGGGAATGGCCGAGCGCGGGCACGGCGCGATCGTCAATGTGTGCGGTCCTCGGGTGAGGTGTAGGCGCAGTTCAGGAAGCGGCATGGGTAGGCCTGGTCGTGTATGAGCTTCGCGCAGGCCACGGTCCCCCACAGGCGCCGGTGCAGCAGCGCCGCGGTGAGCGCGCCGAGTGTCGGTGCCACGAGGTATACCCACAGTCCCGTCCAGGTGCCGCCGACCAGCGCGGGGCCGATGCTGCGCGCGGGGTTCAGGCTGGTGCCGGACACCGGCGCCTCGGTGAACACCAGTACGGCCATGAGCGATGACGCGGCGGCCGCGGTGTACGGCATCA
This sequence comes from Nonomuraea sp. 10N515B, assembly GCF_052245915.1. NCBI lineage: Bacteria > Bacillati > Actinomycetota > Actinomycetes > Streptosporangiales > Streptosporangiaceae > Nonomuraea > Nonomuraea sp. 10N515B. The sequence goes on along the minus strand of NZ_JBQQBQ010000022.1, from coordinate 105,589 downwards.
GGCGCGGGCGGTCGACGAAGGTGAGGATAAGCGTAAGGAGCAGGAACGTCATCACGGCCTCGGCGACCAGCGCGGTGGCAACGCCGCCGAGCCTGGGTACAGTCGCGCCGACCCGCACGCTGGCCGCCGCGCCGTCCCACGCCAGAAGCGCCGCCAGCGCGCCGGTGATCGCGCCCGTCACCTGCGCTGCGGCGTACTTCAGCGCCGAACCAGACGTCATCTTGTCCAGCATCCAGAACGCGGTCGTGACCGAGGGGTTCAGGTGGCCGCCGCTGATCCGGCCAAGTGGCGAGTAGATGATCCCCGCCGCCGAGGTGGCGATCAGGACGCCCGTCAGGAGCCTCCGCAGATCCTCGTTCGGCACCGTATCGACGAGCGGCGAGCCGGGTGCGAAGCCTGCGACGATCGCGCTGACGACGAGCAGGAGCAGGAGCGCCGTGCCGGCGAACTCGGCGGTGACCTCACGCCATCCGACCATCGCCGTTCCCCCGGCCCGCGCCGGCCGCCCCGCCGGCCCGCGCGGTCCGTTCGGCCTCGTCGATGGCCCAGGCGGCGTTGATGAGCCCGATGTGGCTGAACGCCTGCGGGAAGTTGCCGAGCAGCTCGCCGCTCCTGGGGTCGACCTCCTCCGACAGCAGGCCCACGTCGTTGGTGTACGCGGCGGCTCGCTCGAATGCCTCCCTGGCCCGGCCGACCTGCCCGGACATGGCGAGCGCTTGCGCCAGCCAGAACGAGCACAGCAGGAAGGTGCCCTCCTCGCCGGCGAGGCCGTCGATGCCGTCCGCGGTGCGGTAGCGGTAGACCAGGCCCTGGTCGTCGGTGAGCCGGTCCGTGACGGCGTCGATCGTGGAAAGCACTCGCGGGTCACCCGCGGGAAGGAAGCCGACGATCGGCACCATGAGGGCGCTGGCGTCCAGCTCGTCGGAGCCGAAGGCCTGCGTGAACGCCCCTACCCGGTCGTTCCAGCCCTCGCGCAGCAGGGTTTCGCGGATCTCGGCGCGGGTCCGCCGCCAGGACTCGACACGCTCCTGCGCCCGTAGGAGGCCGGCGAGGGCGATGCCGCGGTCCAGCGCCACCCAGCACATGAGCTTGGAGTACAGGAAGTGCAGCGGTTCCCCGCGTATCTCCCAGATGCCCTGGTCCTTTTCCATCCAGCGCTCGGCCGCGGTGTCGGCGCAGGCGACGAGGAAGCGCCGGACGTCGTCGTCGATGTCGCCGATCTGCCGTTCGAGACGCATGGCCGCATCGAGCAGCTCGCCGTACACGTCGATCTGCCGCTGGCTCCACGCGTCGTTTCCGACGCGTACCGGTCGGCTGCCGCGCCAGCCGCGCAGGTGCGGCAGGGTGCGCTCGCTCAGGTCGTGCTCGCCGCGGACGCTGAACATGATCTGCAGCGCGCGGTCCTTGCCCAGGGATGGGGCGGCGGCGGTGAGGAAGGCGAAGAAGTCGCTCGCCTCGTCGGGGCAGGCCGCGACCCACAGGGCGCCCATGGTCAGTGACGCGTCCCGTACCCACGTGTACCGGTAGTCCCAGTTGCGCTCGCCGCCGGCCCATTCGGGCAGCGACGTCGTGGCGGCCGCGACGATCGCGCCGCTGGGCTGGAAGGACAGCGCCTGCAGCACCCGCCCGCTGTGGTGCACCAGGTCGCGCCACGGGCCGTCGTAGGCCTGGTGGAGGCTGGACCACGACTGCCAGGCGACGATCGTGTCGTCCAGCCGGGCCGCCAGTTCCGCCTGGTCCCACACCCGCGAGGGAGTCTCCTGCAGCGTCGAGTGGTGCATCCCGAAGTGCCGTGTCTCGCCCTCTCGCACCGTGAACACGCCGTATCCGCTGCAGTCGCCGATGCCGAGAGGGACCGGCGTGGTCAACACGAGCCACTCGGCGCCGCCGCGGGCGGTCACGCCGCCGTCGACGACGGACAGGATCGGGTAGATCAGGCCGTACTCCGGCCGGGGCCGGTACTCCATCTCCATCGGCACCTCGCCGCCGACGCCGGACACCCGTCGGGCGAGCAGGTGCGGCACACCGACGCCAAGCCGGTGGCCGCCGTCGTCCGGGCCGGTGAGCAGGGCGTCGGTGAGAACGACCGTGCCGCTCCCGGTGCGGAAGGTGGTCTCCAGCACCATCGTCTGCGGTAGGTAGCGGCGCGTCGTCTCATACGGGACGGCCGGGCGGATCGCCCAGTGCCCGGCCTCGTCGTCCAGCAGGCGGGCGAAGACGGACGGCCCGTCGAACCGGGGGAAGCACAGCCACTCGGCCGATCCGTCCCGGCTGATCAGGCCGGCGGAATGGCGATCGGACACCAACGCGAGGTCGGCGATGGGTGTGGTGCTCATCAGTGCTCCCGGCTGCCATTGGCATCAAGAACTGGTCGAACTGTCCGCACTGGCTCCTGGCGATGTCGTCAATCCCGACATGGCGGTGCACATCTCTGCCGTTGGACTGTCCTTCGCTCAGCACGGGCCAAGTCGCTCCGCGGACGTCGACGCGCTGGCTCGACCGACCGGCCGAACACCCCTGGCATTCCGCCAGTACGTCCGCGCCGATCCCGACGCCTTGTTTCCGACCGACCGGCCCAGCGGCACGACCCTGCCCGGACGGCGTACGATCGTGGGCGCCGGATACCAGGGCATCGAGTTCGCCTCAATCGACCGCAGGTTCGGTTCACAGGTCACCGTGTTCGAAGCCGCTCCGATAATTCTGGGGCGTGAGGAGGGCCGGGCGGCATGACCGGCACATCCCTCATGGCTGGGGTCCGTCCTACGGGTCCGCGCCACCGGCGGCTTGCAGGGCGTCCGCGGCCGTCAGCAAGGAGGCTCCGAGGAGCACGACGTCCTTCACCAGGAACTGCCCCGCGAAGGACAGCTTCGGTTCCCCGCTTGTCTCTTGCCACGCCTCGGGCGTCGTAGCCAGGAAGCTGAGGGTGGTGGCGAACATGCCGACGGCGGCGAGGCTGCCGAGGGCTGACGCTCTCGGCGCAATCGGTTTTGCTCCGATCAGCGAGCCCAGAACAATTTCAGTGACGCCGATCAACCTAGCGACCTTCTTCTCCCCCAATCTGGCGATAAGCCACGAGAGCGGGGGGCTTGAGCTTACGAGGGGACGAATATTTTCTACCTCGTAGTCTTCAAATTTTATTCGCCCAATCTCCAGAAGGTTTATCACAAGTCCATACCGAACTGTCGAAATCCCCACACTACGCACTATTTCGCCGATGCGGTGCATTTCCATGAAATCCTCCCCTAATGCGTCGTTTATATCGCCCAGTGTAGGACTCGAAACATCAACCGACACTGAGCATCAGGTCATGCTTCACCATCGGCGTCGAGGCCACCGCCGATCACCGCTACGCGGTCGGCGACGGCATGCTCCATCCGCGCGTCGATGTCCAGCAGCCGCTGCCAGGGCAGCGCTGAGCGAGACATCGCGAGAGCCTGCGCCCAGCCGGGCCGCATCGGCTCAGGGGTGACGGTGCGGGCCAGCAACACGCTGGCGTCCACCGACTTCGTCGTCGGCCGCAGCACCGCGGCCGTCACGGTCCTGGTCGCAACATCGATCACGCCGGTCAGATCGACCCGGCCGACCACTCCGTCGTCCAGGCGGACCAGCACGTCCAGCGGCGTGGAGTCCATCTGCATCACCTCGCCCGGCGCCCACGCGTCCGCCTCACCGAACGGGCCGTCCGGGCGAGCAGCAAGGGAACGGCGGGTGCGAGCCGACCCGGTGGTGTGCTTGCCCGCCGACAGCTTGTCCAGCAGCCGATAGAGGCTGCGCTGCGAGGGCAGCTCCACCACGCCGCGGCCGTGCGTGGCCTCCAGGATCTGCTCGGTCCGCCAGAACAGATGGCTCGCTGTCCGCGACGAGGACTGCGTGGCCTCCTCGATCGCCTTCCGCATCGCCTCCACCACCGCCGGGTCCGCCCGCCCGTGCGGGGAGACCGGCTTGTCGACCCGGTGGTCGACCATCCCGACCACGCCGCGTGCCTCGTAACGGCGTCGCCGTTTGGCGATCGCACTCGCCGTCACCGGCCTGCCCGCCGCGACCAGCTCTGCGGCCTTGGCCTGCTCACGCCGGGTCAACGACACCGTCGCCGGGTCGTACTCCGGTTTCGGCCTGGTCCCCGCCGGAGCGTGCGGCGGAACACCGCGCAGCACCTCCACGATGTGCCGTTCCCACCACAACGCCTCCGCCGCCACCGCCTCCGGCAGCCCATCCAGCGGAGTCGATGAAGGAACCGCAAGACGGGACGAGCCGGTGACGACCTCGACGTCCTCGGCCGTCTGCAACTCGACCAGGGCCATGTCGGTGACCACTCCATCGGTGCCGGCCAACCGCACGTCCGTCCCCAGCACCGCGATCACCGTGTGCAGCGTCCCTGCCACCCGTATCCGATCCCCGATCGCCAGCCGCGCGGGCCGCCGCGGTCGGCGGGCTGCTCCCGCTCACCGCCGACCGCCCTGCGGCCAAGCGGTCCGCACCAGCGTCGCCGGGCCCAACCGCTCCTGCTCCAGGTCAGCGATCAGCTCGCACTGCCACATCAGGTGAAACAACGCAGGCAGCACCGCTAACCGGTCTCCCACTTCCTCTGCACCGGCCAGCAGAGGCGCCGGCGAGACGAACACCTCCCGCAGCCGGTCCCCGACCTCGGAGTGGCCAGCGCACCGCGGATGCCGGTAGCGGGACAGCCACCGAACATTCGCCCGCAGGACCGCGTCGATCTCTCCCACCCGCCGGAACTCCCAGCCCGCCAGAGCACACAGCCGCGCGGTCACTGCGAACGCCTCGGCGTCCCTGTCCTCGATCCGATCATCGGCGCGGACATCGAGGACCAGGCCCGTCCACCCGCCGAGCGAAGTAGTCCGGCGCATGCCGCCGCCAGCCCCGCTCGCCCTCCCAACGCAGCCAAAACGGCTGCGAAGCGATCCCCACAATCTCCCGGTCGAAGTCCAAAGCCTGAACGTGATCGCGTTCCAGCCAGGACTCATAACCCACATGACGTCCCGTCGTCGCCGCCCACCACCAGCCCGGGAAGTGCTCGAGCCCTGGAGACCACCGGAACGAGCGCACCGGCCTCACATCCTCGAACCGCACTCCCGAGCACGACGAGGACGTCACCCGACGCTCGGCCCCAAGCGCATCAACAAAATCCAGCTCGACCGGCCAGCCAAGACCCTCAAGCCGCTCGGCAGCGGCACCGCCCACAGGCCACCATCCAGCCCAAAACGATCAGTACACGAGCAAACCGTAGTGGCAGAACCGTCCCCATGAGCAAGATTCACTGACAAAAAGGAACATCGCCTGTCACAGGACACTGTGGCAGACCGGCAGCAAAGACTGGCCGATCGACACGACTGTCCCGTCTCAAATGATCTTCTTTGATCGCGATGCGCTGAGCAGGGCGTGTGGAATGTAGGTGAGACAGGCATGGGGTCGGATTCTCAGTCGTGTTGCCAGCGAGGCCTGGATTCGAGCAGGCGTCTCAGGCCTGTGTTGTCGGCCGGGATCGTTTCGGCGTTGCGGGCGAGGCTGACGGTCGCGGCCTTCGAAGGATTCGCTGTCGATGTTCTGCTCGACCTGGAGTCTGATGCCGCGGTTGGTGAGTTCGGTGCCGAGGACGACGAGATTCTGGATGGAGTAGAACAGCCGGTCGAGCCGGGTGACCTTCAAGGTGTCGCCGCGGCGCAGGCGCTCGGCCACGGTGTCGAGCGGTTCCCGCCAGGACTTCGCGAACGTGCCGACGCCTTCCCCTTCGAGCACCCGGAACACACCGGCCAGGTCGACACCGGCCGCGGCGAGCCGCGCGGTATTGACGCGCTGCGTGGTCATGCCCTCGGGTCGTCGACCTTGAGCTTGTCTCCGGTGTTGGAGACGAAGACGACCAGGAGCTTGGCCCGTTTGGTCCGGCTGGTGTTCTCGGTGAGGACGTGGTGGGCGCCCGGCTGCTCAACCCAGTTCTCGCCTTGGCGGCAGGTGCTCACGGGCTTGCCGGCGAGCTTACTGCGCACGGTGCCTCGAGGACGTAGGCGTAGACGAACGCCTTGCCGTGCCGGTGCGGCCTCGCACGTGCGTTGGGCGGGAAGTCGACGATCGCCGAGGTGAACGTCTTGCCCTTCACATTCGGGAGGCTCTGCTGGCGGCGGCCAGTAGTCCACCGGCGATCCGCATTCCGATCACAATGGGTCTCCTGTTCAGTCTTCTGTGACGCGGATGATCGTCTTGCCCCGGGTGCGCGTGGCGGGGGCGAACGCGGCGGGTGCTTCGGCGAGCGGCCGTACGGCGCCGACGACCGGCTTGAGCCGGCCGTCCCTCAGTCGCGTGGCGAGCTCAGTGAGCCGGGCGCGGTCGGGTTCGACGACGAAGAAGATCGCCCGCCCGGCCTTGGGCTGAACCTTGGGCGGCAGGGTGATGGTGACGAGCGTGCCGCCGGCCCGGACCAGGGCGGCCGATCGGTCGAGAATGTCTCCGCCGATCACATCGAACACGACGTCGGCCTCGCCGACGTCCTCCAGCTTCTCCGTCTGCAGGTCCAGGAAGGTGTCGGCGCCCAGTGCAAGCGCCCTGTCCCGGTCGGCGGACCGGCCAGTGCCGATGACACGGGCGCCGGCCTCGCGGGCGAGCTGTACCGCGATCGAGCCGACGCCGCCCGCGGCGCCATGGATCAGGACGGTCTGGCCTGTGGTCAGGCGGCCGTGGTCGAACAAGCCCTGCCAGGCGGTCAGGCCGGAGATCGGCAGTGCAGCGGCCAGGGTGTGGTCGACGTCCGCCGGCAGCGGCGCGAGATTGCGGGCCTCCACCGCGGTGTACTCGGCGAGCGAGCCGTTGCGGGTCCAGTCAGCCAGGCCGAACACCCGCTGGCCGACACTCAAGCCGGTCGTGCCGAACCCCAGCTCTTCGACGACACCCGACAACTCGTGCCCGGGCACGCTCGGCGTCCGGTCGCGGCCTGCGCGATCGGTCCACGTGGCCGGCCAGTCCAGCTCTCCAGGGGTGAAGCCCGCGGCGTGCACTCGCACGATGACGTCGTTCTCGGTCGCGTGGGGGTAAGGCATGTCCGACAGGGACAGGCCGGCGAGACCGGCTTCACGGTCTCGGACAGTGATGGCTTGCACAAAGGTCCTTCCTGAGGAGGGGCGCTCGAGCGCGCAGCCCGTTCACACGCAGGGCTCATCGCGGCTCGTCGGAGGAACGCAGCAGGTGGACGCGTGCCGTCCGGCATGATCGATCTCATCTGCTCACGAGCGTTCCTTCGTCTGTCCCGTTTGGGTTCTCATCAGGGAGACGAGGTGGCCCCTCGGGTTGTGACAGCTCAGACGTGAGAAAGCTTGTCCGGGTTGATGACCCTGCGGTACGCGGCGATCAGACCGTCTGTGATCTGCAGCGTGTCCACGGAGTAGACACGGCCCTCCCGGTGGCACACCAGGGCGAGCTCGCCGCCGACCTCGACGAGGTCGATGCGGTCCGGACGCCACTGGCGGCCCACGCGCACCATCACCTCAGCGACGCGTTCACCACCGTAGATGGGCTTGCGCATCGCGGCGACCTCGCCGCCGCCATCGGTGACGTAGACGGCGTCCGGGTGCAGCAGCCTGACCAGGCCAGCCAGATCCCCGGCCTCGTAGGCGGCGCGAAAGGCCGCCAGCACACGTTCGCGCTCCGCCTTCGACGCCTGCGGCGAAGACTGCTTCGCTTTGGTCACCCGCCGCCGCGCCCGCGAGGCCAACTGCCGGGCACCCGGCACGGAGACATCCAGCACTTCGGCGATCCGAACGAACTCGAGACCGAAGACATCGTGCAGGACGAAGGCCACCCGCTCCGGCGGGCTCAACTCCTCCATGATCAGGAGCATCGCTGAGCCGACGGACTCATCGACGAGGACCGGCTCGGATGCGTCCGGCCCCGTCAGCAGCGGTTCCGGCAGCCATGGCCCGACATAGGTCTCCCGGCGGAAACGGGCACTCTTGAGAATGTCGTACGACCGCCGTGCGGCCACCGTCACCAGCCAGGCCCGCAGATCATCAATGTCCTGCTGATCTGTGCCGGCCGCCCGCAGCCACACGTCCTGGGTCACGTCCTCGGCATCGGCCACACTGCCCAGCAGCCGGTAGGCCACGCCGAAAACCGCGGGCCGGTGCCTCTCCCATTCGGCTCCGAGCGTGTCCTCGTGCTCAGACCGTCCAGGCGCGTTCTCGTTGCCCATACAGATCGTGACCTCCTCCATCTTGCGGATCCAGCGTAGGCATCCGAGCTCGGGATCTACGCAGACAGCCCCGGAAGCGAGCCAGCGTGCACGCTCACACCGACGACGCGTCGTCCTTCATTCGACAGGGCGGTGTTTCATTGGTCGCCTGTGAAACAGCCCCCGCCGGGGAATATGCCTCGGCACCCTCGCCCACATGCTGGCGAGGGTGCCGAGGGCCAACCGTTCAGCGACGAGTTCGGCTGCGGCGGCGGCGCCTGGAGGTGGAGCCTCGCCGGCGCGGCAAATCGCTGTCCGAGCCGATCGTGCGGAGCGTGATGGGCAGGTAGTGCTGGATGGACATGACATCTCCCAGTTCATGGTGTGCCGGTCAGACGTGGACCGGCTTATGCGCATTCATTTAAGTTTCAAAGGTCCTCCAACCGGGGATGCGGGCGGAGACTTCCCCGAAATGGGCCGCTTTGGGGGCATTTCGCCTGGCGTTGGCCGCGTGCCGACCTGATCTGATCGTCCTTGGGTGTTGCTGGACCGGTCTGCCACCTAAATGGGGCGCAGACCAAGTAACGGTGAAGGCGTTGCTCGATATCCACCGGCCGCCCCTTCCAGCCGTACTTGGGCGGTGGGCCAAGCTGACCCGCGAGGACGGCAAGTCCTTCGCTTTGAGTTGGCCCACCGCGCTGCCGACGCCGCGGATCGAGGGCAACAAGGCTGTCTACGCGGGCGCCGCCGGTCTGCCAGGCGCCGACCTGGTGATTACCGCCCTGCTGACCGGTTTCCGGCACGATGTGGTCTTGCGGAAGCGGCCCACCGGTCCGGTGGAATTCAAGCTGCCCGTCATCACCGACGGCCTGACCCTCAGCTTCTCTGTGCTGGCCGGCACCGGGCATCATGCCCGTGCCGTTCGTTTCGCTGGTGTTGTGGGATGTCCGCTGATGAGCGGCAACTCCAGCACGAACCTCGCTCCACGTGGCGAGTCCTCGACCGTGAGGGTGCCGTGGTGGGCGTGCGCGATGTCGCGGGAGATGGCCAGGCCGAGCCCGCTTCCGCCGGGATCGCGGCGGCGGCCGTCGTCGAGGCGGACGAAGCGTTCGAAGACGCGTTCGCGGTGCGCGGGCGGGATGCCGGGCCCGTCGTCGGTCACCGCGACCGCGACCCCGTCGTCGGCCGGCTCGACAGTGACCTCGACAGAGGATTCGGCGTGCCGCTGCGCGTTGGCCAGGAGGTTGCCCAGCACGCGGATCAGTTGCATGCGGAAGCCGCGGATCTCCACCCCGGCGGGCGCGTGGACGTTCATCGGCACGGACGTGGACTGCGCGCTCACCTCGGCGGTGACGAGCTCTCCGAGGTCGATCTTCTCCGGGGGGCGCGGGTCGGCGGCCCGGAGTCGGGCCAGCAGCAGCAGGTCATTGACGATCGCCTCCAGCCGGTCGGCGGTGGTCAGCGCCGTCTGGAGCGTTTGCCGGGCGTCGACGTCGTCGGGGTAGAGCAACGCCTCCTCCAGTTGCGTGCGCAGCCCGGCGATAGGGGTGCGCAGCTCGTGGCTGGTCGTGGAGGCGAACTGGCGTAGCTGCTCCACCGCGCCGTCGAGCTGGCTGAGGGTCTGGTTCGTGGTGGTGGCGAGCCGGGTGATCTCGTCGTCGCCCGGCGGTACGGGAACACGCAGGCTGAGGTCGCTCACCGTGATCTGGGAGATCTGGGTCCTGATCGCCTCGAGCTGAGCAAGTCTGTCTGTAGCACTCATGGCTGCTTTCCCTTCAGGTGTCGGGAGTTCTTGGTCTTGATGTGCGGCTCACTGTGGCGTCGGCGGTGAAGCCGAACCCGCGAGGCAACGTCTTGTGGACGGCCGAGGCTCCCTCCGCTTGCACTTTCGTTACAGCAAATGACTGTAACGAAATTATTCCTCAACCCTCCAGCAGCCGTGCTTGTGTTACAGTTACGATCTGTAACGTATCTCGTACGGCATGGGCCCAGCCGTCATCCGCGAGGTGAGCCATGGTCCGAGGACGACAACCGCAGGGCGAACAACGTGGCGGCAATGGCACGACAGGCGAGGCCGAACGTACGCATCAGGGAGGCCGGCCTCGCGACACGGCCATCGACGAAGCCATCATCCGGGCCACCCGCGAGCGGCTCGTACGCGACGGCTACTCGAGGATGACGATCGGTGACATCGTCGCCGACGCCAAGGTGACCCGACCCACGCTCTATCGCCGCTGGAAGAACAAGTTCGACCTGGTGATGGACGCGCTCGATTATGGGTTTCGCAAGCAGCGCGAGACATACACCGTCGACCTTTCCGAGTTGTCTCCTCGAGACGCGCTCGTCGAAGCCGTCCGCCGACTCGACCCCGCGTACTTCAATCCCGACGCCATGGTGCTGATGGGCAACTTCGCCGGCGAGGCGCTTCGTACCCCGGAGCTGCTTGAGATTCTGCGCGAGCGCGGTGTCGAGCCTCGCGTCGCCCTGGTGGAGGAGGTGCTGAAGCAACTGCAGGAACGCCACGCGGTCAACGCCGACATCGATACCCGCACGATCGCGATGATGTGCTTCGGCAGTTACTTCGCCGCATTCTACTCCGGCGAGCCGAAGGAGGAGCTTCCCGAAAGCGTCGTGGCCGTACTTTGGCCAGCCATCGCCACCGCACCGCGAGGGCGTTCCGGCACTGGAACCGGACGATCCAAGTAGTTCTCATGGGACGGCCGTGGCGGATGTAGCCGGGGTGTGCGCGAGATCGGTGTAGATCCCATGCCGGACTTGCGCACTCCAACGGGCGGCGCTCGACCAGACGGCGCCGAAAGCCGCCCTCCGCCACCTGCCCGATCTGCGCGCAGCCGCCGACCGCATCGAAACCCTGGCGGCCGAGGACAGCCCTAGCCCGTCCCACCACACCACGCCCTGAACCCCAGCCAGGTGTCGAACTCGCCCCGTCCACCTTCCCACTGATGGAGGAGGAGGTGCGCTGGGCCTACGGCGTGCTCCTGTGCCGATGGCTCACTCCTGGCCGCCCGCCGCCTCACGGCCGCGCACTGGCATCGGACTGGTCCGGGCGTCGACGGCCTGTACGACGGCCGCGAGCTCCCGCATCATCTTCAGGGGCTTGATCAAGGCAGCGACGGGCTGGGTGCGAACGAACTCGCCAGGGTCGTGGACGAGGCGGCGGAGCAGCCGGCGCGGCTTGGTCACCAGTCTGTGCCGCAGATCCCCGAGATAGCGGCCCGGGTCCGCCTGGCTGATCTCGGTATCGCACTTGGTGCATCGGACACCCGCCAAGAGCCGGCCGAGATAGCGGATCTCATGGAGGGTGTCTGCGGCGCACCACTGGCAGGTCAGAACAGCACGGTGAACGTCGAACATACGGCTTCTCCCACTCACGGCTATGGCAGAACATAGCCGGTGCTCGTCAGGAGGTGCTCGGCCCGGAACAAGTCCTGCGGATGAGTGATCTCAAGATTCAGCGTGTCTCCCGTGACCCATCGCGACTTCACGGAGCTGAAGCGTGTGATGCACGACATCGTGTCCGCGCCCACGAACGAGTCCCGCGCGGCCGCCTCGAACGCGGCGAGCATCGACCTCGCCTCGAACGCCTGCGGGGTCTGCGGGCGGAGCAACCGCTGTGGAGATCCGATGACCATGTCGTCGGCATCGGCCTTGACAAGATCATCAGCGAGAAGGCCAGGGATCGCGCCGCCGAACATTCGCGCGGCGTGAATGACACCAGCGGTCAGCGTCGACGATGCCAGCGGACGCGTCACGTCGTGGATCACCACGACGTCGACGGCACCGGTGTCGATCCGTCCGGCGAGGTGCCGCAGAGCGAGCAACTGTGATTCCTGCCGTGTCTCCCGGCCCAGGACGATCTCCACGGGGAGCCCGTCGGTCTCGCGCGCCACGAGGCGGCGGGCCGTCTGGTAGTCCTCGGGCGGGACGACCAGGAGCAGCGGGCCGATCTCCTTCGTCGCGGCGAGCGCGCGGAGCGCCCAGGACATCAGGCTGCGGCCGAGCAGAGGGAGATAGGCCTTGTGCAGCCCTGGTGCGAATGCCGTGCTCTCGCCGCTCACCAAGACCACTCCCGCGGCGTGCGGGCTGCCTGGCACACGTTCGCGCGAGAGGGGGTCCATGGTCTCGGCGGGAAGGGCGGACGGCGGGTTCGCCGATGAGCGGTTTGGCGCCTCATCCATATGCTGGCCGCCTTCCGTGGTGCAATGCATCGGTATCGACCAGTATGGCGTTCAGCCTGGTGAGCAGGCGAGCGGCCTCGGTGGCATCTCCCACGCGTTGGTCCACGGTCAGGCCGGCCCGGCACCGCATCCGTACGGAGACGCGATCGCCGTCGACCACCGGATGCCGCCTCACCTCCCCGATGACGAGTGACGTGGCTTGGGGCGGGATCAGCGGGAGCTGACCGGCGGCGATGCCCAGACGGCCCACGTTGAGCAACGTCCCGGTGGCTCCCGAGAGAGAAGCCAGCGGAAGCCTGCCCTTGCGCGCCTGAGCGGCCAGGTCTCGAAGCCGCATGTCAAGCAGCGCCGGGGTGACCAGATCCGGATCATGCAGTACCGGAGCGAGCATTCCGCCGGTGGTGTCGACGGCCACCGCGACACCGACACGTTCCAGCAGGGTGAGCCGCCCGTCCGTCCACGTGGCGTTCAGCTCCGGGGCCTGCCGCAGCGCCGCCGCGAAGGCCCATACGAACAAAGTGGTCCAGCGGCATCCACGCCGGTCGGCCTCGAGCGCATCAAGGTCGAGATCGGCGTACAGGGTGAGCTGGGGTGCGGTGGTTGCGGCCATCAGCCGACGAGCGGTGGCCCTGCGCGCCGTCTGCCTCCGTGCTGCGGCGGAGGTGCGTGTCACCTGGTGGGCGGCGCTGAGGGACGGGGAGGCGACCGATCGCGGCGCCGCAGCCTGCTCGACGTCGATGACCCGGATGCAGCCGCCGGGCCCGCTCCCGGTCACGGTGCCGAGGTCGACCGAGAGCGCCACCGCGCGGGCTCGGGCCAGCGGCACGGCGGGTCGCCGGGCGGTGGGCACCGGGCTGGCCGTCCCCTCTGCGCCGGTTCCGGGGAGGTCGATTCGCCCGCCGGGGTCATCCTGGCCGATGTCTCCTGACGTGGGGGTGTCGAGCAGTCCGCTCAGGAGATCGTCGTCGCCGCTGGTGATGTAGGCGATGGCGGTCCCGACCGTGACCACCTCTTCGGGATCGGCCAGGATCCTGCTCAACGTGCCGTCCGCGGGTGCCTCGACCTCCATGTCGACTTTGTCGGTCGCCACCTCGCACACCGTCTCGCCGCTGCGGACCTGGTCACCTGGCTTCTTGTGCCAGGCCAGCAGCGTGCCCTCCTGCATGGTCATCGACATCTTCGGCATCAGGACCGGTATCTCGTGCATCACCACGTCCTGACCAGGTCCTCGGCGGCGGCCACGATGTCGGGAATTTGCGGGACGCTGGCGGTCTCGAGCTGAGGAGCGTACGGGATCGGCGCGTCCAGCCCGCACAGCCGCCGGATCGGCGCACGCAGGTGGCCGAACGCGCGCGACCCGACGGTCAGCGCTGCCAGCTCGGCGACGTAACCGCAGGTCAACGGTGCCTCCTGGACGAGCAGCAGGCGGCCGGTGTCGGTGACGGAGTCCAGCATCGGCTCGGCGTCCAGCGGTTTGAGTGTTCGCTGGTCGATCACGGTGGCCTCAATACCGACGGCCGCGAGGCGCTCGGCCGCCTCCAGCGCTCGGGACACCATCACACCAGTGCCGACAATGGTGACATCGGCGCCACGGCGGCGCACGACGCTGTGCCCCAGTGGGATCCGATCGGCGCCGGCCGGCACCGGGCCGCTGGTGCGATAGAGCAGCTTGTGCTCGAGGAGCACGACGGGATTGGGATCGTCGATGGCTGCCAGCAGCAGTCCCTTGGCATCGGCCGGCGTGGCGGGCATGACCACCTTGAGGCCGGGCACGTGCGCGAACCACGCTTCCAGACTCTGTGAGTGCTGGGCGGCGGCACCGGTTCCCGAGCCCGTCGGCGCGCGCAGCACCATGGGCACCGTGGCGGCACCGCCCAGCATGAAATGGATCTTCGCTGCCTGGTTGACGATCTGATCCATCGCCTGAGCCGTGAAGTCGGAGAACTGGATCTCCACCACCGGGCGCATGCCGCACAACGCCGCGCCCACCGCCGCCCCCACGATGCCGAGTTCGGCGATGGGAGTGTCGCGGACCCGTTCAGGGCCGAACCGGTGGATGAGGTCACCGGTGACGCCGAAGGCGCCGCCGTACACTCCGATGTCCTCACCCAGGAGGAAGACCCGGTCGTCGGCGGCGAGCGCCTCGGCCAACGCCTCGCGTACCGCCTCGGCGTAGCTCAGTTCCCGGACGCTGTCACCTGCCTGCGACGGGGCAGGGGTGGGCAGAGTCGTTGTCACGTGTCATACCTTCCGTGAGACGGGCTCGGGGGCGGATCAGGTGGCGTAGACGGCCTCGGCGAGCTCCGCCGGGTCCGCATCGGGTGCCGCGGAGGCGGTCTGAACGGCCGACCGCACGCTCTCGCGGGCCTGGGCCCGGCACTGCTCGATCTCGGCGGTGGTCAGCGTGCGCGCCGCCTCGGCGGCCTTCTCGAAGCGGACGATGGGATCCCGTTCCCGCCAGTCCTCGATCTCCTCACGAGTGCGGTAGAGGTTCTTGTCGCTCTTGGAATGGCCCTTCCACCTATAGGTGGTCGCTTCGACGAACGACGGCCCGGCGCCGGATCGCGCCCTCGACACCGCGACGGTGACCGCGGCGAAGACCTCCTGGACGTTGTTGCCGTCCACCGTGACGGCGGGGATGCCGTAACCGGCCGCCCGTTCGGCGAGTGGCGTCTTCGACGCCCGCCCAACCGGCATGGACATCCCGTAGTGGTTGTTCTCGCACACGAAGACGACCGGCAACGACCAGATGGCGGCCAGATTGACCCCCTCGTGCCAGGCGCCTTCGTTGACCGCGCCGTCGCCGAAGAAGCTGAGTGCCACCTCGTCGCCGCCGCGCAGCTGGACGGCGAGACCGGCGCCGGCTGCGATGGGCACGCCACCTGCCACGATGCCGTTGGCTCCGAGGTTCCCTGTCGCGACGTCGGCGATGTGCATGGATCCGCCTCGCCCGCGGCAGTATCCGGTCCGCTTGGCCAGGAGCTCGGCCATCATCCGGTCTGGGACCGCGCCCTTGGCGATGCAGTGGCCGTGGCCGCGATGGGTCGAGGTGATGTAGTCCGACGGGCCCAGGGCGAGGCAGGCGCCGGTGGCCACCGCCTCCTGCCCGATCGACAGGTGCATGGTGCCGTGCATCAGTCCGCGCGCGAACAACTGATCCACCGCCTCCTCGAAAAGGCGGATCGTCCACATGGTGAGCAGCACTCGCCTGGCCGTCGCGGGATCGCCGGCGAGGGCGGGCAGCGGCCGGTCGCCGTTCGCGACGTGCTTGGTGACGATGTCGGCGGTCATGCGCGCGTACCTGCGAGAGCCCAGGCCGGAGTGGGGACGAGCGGTGAGCCTCCGCCCTTCTCCTCGCCCGTCCATTGATCCTGCAAGCGGCGCAGCGTGGCGATGACGGTGTCGTCCCGCAGCGCGACCGCGTCACGGGTCAGCGGCTCACCGGCGGGCACCTCGCGCAGCAGGGTGGCGCCGGCGGCCAGGCCGAGCGGGACCAGGCCCTCGTGAGCGGCGACGCCGGCGGCTTCGATCAGGCCGCGGACCAAGTGACCGCCGATCCCGTCGATCACGTCACCCGGCTTGAGATCCCGCTTGGCGACCGCCACCACCTCCGCGGTCCAGCTCGTCGGTGCGAGGCTGGGTGTCCGGTCGAGCACCGTTTCCGCGACCGTCAGAGGCGCCTCCACGCTGGCCAAGTGGTACGGCCGGTAGAGGGCGTAGTAAGGGCCGGTACCCAGGCTGAGATAGTCCAGCTCGGCGGCGACGACCGGGTCGGGGCAGCGCACGACGGTGAACACGCCGGGAGCGACCGGGCCCGTGCAGTAATCGACCACTCCGGGGCGATCCAGTACGCCGCCGTCGACCACCGGGCGGAACACCTCGGACAGGCGCTCGACGGTCGCCGGCGGCCCGTACATACCCCTCCGGCTGACCTCCAGCCCGGTGGCGTTGGCCAGCGCAGCCATTTCGATCATCGTTTTGGAGCCGTCGACGAAGCTGGTGAGCATCTTGGGGTTCATCCCCCGGGCGCGGGCCTGCTCCGCCAGCACGTCCGGGTTCGCTTGGGGATCAAGCGGGTTGTTCTTGCCCTTGCCCGCGCAGACCACCTCGAAGCCGAGCGTACGGGCATAGTCCACGAGGCGCAGAGCCTCCACCGGCTCGTCACCGCGACAGACCGTGTAGACCCGTCCCATACGCCGGGCCAGGCCGGCCAGGGCGAGACCCACGGTGACGTCGCACTCGACCGTCAGCAGGGCGATATCGCGGCCCGCGAGCAGCGCGTTGAATGCGATCCGGGCGGCGACCTCCGGCACCCCGCTCGCCTCGACCACGATGTCGACCGGCAACCGGACCAGCAGCTCGGCGTCGTCGGTGACGACCGGTCTGCCATCCTCGACCGCCTCGGAGAGCCGGTCGGCATCGTCAGAAAGGAGCGGGTCGATGCGCCCGGCCTTCCGGTACGCCGACACCGCCCGGTCGGGCTCGATGTCGGCGACCGCGGCGATCTCCATGCCAGGCATCCTGCCTACTTGCGCGATGAATCCAGTCCCCATCTGACCGGCGCCGACGAGCCCGATCCGGATGGGACGGCTCGATCGTGCCCGCTCCGCGAGCCGTTCAAGGTATGCCATGCGATCCCCTTCTCCCAATGGGCAGGGCCGAGCATTTGCACATTTGACCAATGCTCGGAACAGATGTGATACATCATGACTCTGTCTCTATCGCTGGGCAAGAGGCCTGAAGGATCCTCCTTGCCATGTCCCGGGATTACCGATCTGCACATTTGTGCAGATCTCGATGCCGGGGCTTGCGCCCGAGGGGAGCAATCGGTTTACACTTCTGCTCGCCATTTGCTCACATTTGTTCAGCGAGGAGAGCACCAGTGCCCCAGGGAGTCGTGACCATCGCGGCACGCGCAGGATTGCACGCACGGCCGGCGGCACTGCTGGTCCAGGCGGCCGCCCGGCAACCGGGCGCAGTGCGCATCGGCCGGCCGGGCCAGCGGCAGGTGGATGCCAAGAGCATCCTGTCCGTGCTGTCGCTGGCCATCGCGTGCGGCGAAGAGGTGCTGGTGGAAACCGATGGCCCGAGCGCCGATGAGGCGCTCACCGAGCTGCTCGCGATGCTGAAGGTCGATCCGGACGGCCACTGACCCGCGCGCCAGAGAAGCTGAAGATCTGTCCGGACGGTCACGTCCGACGCACGCGGCCAAGGCCAGGGGCGCGAAGACCAGCGGCGCCGGTTCGGGAGGAACTGGCGCCGCGGCGCGATCGGCACGGCCGGACTACTCCTACCGCACCATCCCCAGCAGCGCCCTGCCCAGCGCGCTGTCGCAGATGAGCACATTCATGAATCCTGCGCGCAGGGCGCCGAGCACCCCCCGCGCCTTCTCCACTCCCACGGCCATTCCGACCACGGTGGGGATGGCATGCAAATCCTCCAGCGAGACCGCGAGAACGCGGTCGTGCACGGCGCCGAGGATGGGCTGCCCGTCTTCGTCGAAGTAGCGGGCGCAGACGTCGCCGACGGGGCGGGCGCGCTCGAACTGCTGCCGCTGCCGGGGCGTCAGCCGTAGCGTGTCGATGATCGCCGCCGACGACCCGGCCCCGAACGCCCCGATGCCCACGAATGACAGCGACGACCGCCGCGCCGCGTCCAGAACCGATGCGATCGCGGGCTCGGCCAGGAGAGTTTCCTTGCTGGCGGCCGACTCCAGCAAGGCAGGCGCGTGCAGTCGCTGCGAAGTCGCGCCGAGCCGTGCGGCGAGCTCGCGCACCAGCTCCTCGCCCGTGATCTCCGAGGCCACCGATGACAGTCCGCCGACCAGCGGCAGCACCTCGACCGGGATGACCCGGTCGGTGCGTACGGCTTCAACCAGCGCCTGCAGAGTGCGCCCCCAGGACAGCGACAATCGGTGCTCCGGCCGCAGCGTGTCGAGCAGCCATTCGGCGCCCGCCGAACCCACTTGGGAGAGCGTCGCGTCGTGGCCTCGCCCGCCGACCACCCGGCACTCGGCCAGGGCGAAGGCGGACTTGATCTCGTCTTCCAGGGCGATGTCCCTGAGCGAGAGGTCGCGAATCCGGATGTCCACGATGCCCTGCTCGCGGGCGGACGTCAGGATCCGCGAGACGTTGGTGCGACTCAGGCCCAGCCGCTCGGCGACCTCCTGCTGGGAGAGGTTTTCTTCGTAGTACATCCGCGCCACGCGGACCAGCAACTCACGATTGCGGGGCGCGGGCATCGTCACGTCCGTTCATGTCCTCACCAACGACCTGGTTATCCCACCTCTTGAGCGACCGTTCAGCAGCATGGGCGCGTTCCCGCGACTCTGGCCCGATTCGGTCGAGGGGGTGCCGGATGAGTCGTGTTTCGTGAGAGCTGCGTCCACAAGGTCTTGCATGTGCCTTCCGTCACATGTTATTAACTTGCACATCGGTCCACCCTAAATGAACAGATGTGACAATAGTCGATCAACTCGGCGACCTGCAAGTCCAGGGTGGGCCGGCGTCCGGCCCCGCGTCGAAAGGAGGCTCGACGTGGAATCCATCACCGTCTTGTTCGTTGGTCTCGGCGTCTTGTGGCTCGGCCAGCTCGTCCTGGCATGGACACAGGCCCGATCGTTCCTCCGGTCCGCCCGCGAGCTGCGAGCGCAGGGCCGGGTCGCGATCGGCATGGGGCGGCGCCGGTGGATGCGCCGCGCCTACGTCGCTTTAGCGGCCGACGAAACCGGCCACGTCATCGCCGCTCGATCCATGCATGGCCTCACCGTCTTCGCCCGCCCCCGACCGCTACCCGGTCTGACCGGGATCCCGGTGGCCGATCTGGCTCATGGGGACACAGAAAGGCAGCTGTCGCCACTGATGGCCGCCGCCGCGTCGCAGGCGGCGGGGTTTCTCGCCGACTCGTTCCGCCGCAAGCCCGGGCCGGCGAGGTAACCGAAACCCGTAGGGCCCATTCGCTCTACGCACCCCCATTCACCCGGTCGCCAGCTGAGATGGTGACCGCAGGTTCGCAAGGAGCAAGTTCGTGCCAGCTAACTTGATCTATCTGGTGGCTCCCGCCCCGCCCAAAGGGCCGCAAGGCGTGCTCGGCACTCTGGCGCACTGGGCCGAGGACTTCATCGGCATCTTCAAAGCGGGTGCGGAGACCTTCGTGTCCCTGGTCACCGGCATCATCCCGCTACTGATCATCCTGCTCACCGCGGTCAACGCGCTGATCAGGATGATCGGGCCCGAGCGCATCGACCGGCTCGGCGTGCTGGCCGCCCGGCCGGGGCTGATCTACTACCCCCTGCGGTATCTGGTGCTGCCTGTGCTGGCGGTGTTCTTCCTCACCAACCCGATGGCATACACCATCGGCCGGTTCCTGCCCGAGGACAAGAAACCCGCGTTCTACGACTCCGCGGTGAGCTTCGTGCACCCCATTCTCGGGATTTTCCCCCACGCCAACCCGGGTGAGTACTTCGTCTACGCCGGCATCGCCGCCGGCGTCACCACTCTCGCCGCCAAGAACAGCGCGATCCTGCTCGGCGACCTCGCGGTGCGCTACTTCCTGGTCGGCCTGCTCGTGATCTTCATCCGTGGCGTGGTGACCGAGCTGATCACCAAGGCGATGCTCAACCGCCAGGCCCGCAAGACTCAGGAGGCGACGGCATGACCGCCACCACCACTCCCGACACGGCTCGCCGCGGTCCGCTGGACCTCGTCAACAAGGTCCTGGTCGTCATCGGCAAGCGGGTCGGCACCGTCGTCGGCACGCTCTACCAGGCCGGGCGCGACGCCATCGACACCACGCTGCGCAACGTGATGCCCTTCATGGCCTTCATCTCACTGATCATCGGCATCATCACCACCACCGGGGTGGGCGAGTTCCTCGCCAACGGCCTGCGTCCATTGGCCGGCTCCTTCATCGGCCTGCTGATCATGTCGATCGTGTGCGCCCTGCCGGTGCTCTCCCCGCTCCTCGGGCCGGGCGCGGTGATGGCCCAGATCATCGGCACGCTCATCGGCGTGCAGATCGGCCAGGGCAACATCCCGCCGCAGTACGCATTGCCCGCGCTGTTCGCCATCAACCCGCAGGTCGGCTGCGACTTCATCCCGGTGGGCCTGTCGCTGGGAGAAGCGGAGCCGGAGACCGTCGAGGTCGGTGTGCCCGCCGTGCTCTTCTCCCGGCTGATCACCGGTCCGCTGGCCGTGGTACTGGCCTACCTGGCCAGCTTCGGCCTCTACACCTCCAGCACCCAGTGACAAAAACCCGACAAGAGCGCGATGATGCCCTCAATTCGGGCCACAGCCGGCCCGCAGGCCCTTCGAGAGCACTGACCGGTCGGGAGCAGATCAAGGAGACGAGATTTGACGGACTACAAAGCGGTACGGATCACCGCAGGCCGCGGCGGATGGGGCGGCCCTCTGGTCATCCGACCTACCGAACAACGAAACCTCATCTACTCCGTGACCGGCGGTGGGATCCACCCGGTGGCGCAGCGCATCGCAGATCTGACCGGAGGGCAGGCGTTCGACGGATTCCGTAGCTCGGCGCCGTTCGATCAGATCGCGGTCGCGGTGATCGACTGCGGTGGCACCGCCAGGATCGGGGTGTACCCGATGAAGAAGGTGCCCACGGTGGATGTGCACGCGACGTCGCCCGCCGGGCCACTGGCGATGTTCATCAAGGAAGAGATCTTCGTTTCCGGTGTCAAACCCGACGACGTACTCGAGGCGTGAGGATGGACGCGGTTCCGACCAGGCCGGCTCCCAACGGCTCGTCCCCGGCAGCCGTCCGCTACGCGAGCCAGGTGACTGCGGTGGGCCCCATGGTGCCCGACTTCGCCGAGCAGCGGATCCTCGTGTTCTTCGGCGGCAACGCCCCGGCGGAGCTGCATGACTTCTGCGTCCTGCACAGCGCCACCGTGGCGACCGGTGGCCTGCGCGTGGGCGACGAGATCGTCATCGACGACACCGTTCTGTCCGTGCTCGCGCTGGGGGAGGTAGCCGAGGAGAACCTCCTCAATCTCGGCCACCTGAACCTGAAGGCCAACGGAGAGACGCGGGCGCCGCTGCCCGGCGATGTCTGCGTCGAAGACGGTCCACTGCCGGTCCCCAGGCCGGGGAGCCGGTTCTGGATCCGGGAGGCGGCCGGCCGCCGCTGATCACGGTGGCGGCCGTGATCACCACGGCCGCCACCCCCGAGTCGTCGCTCAGGGGCGGCGACGCACAAGAACGACGTGGACGATCGGGGACGGCGGTCGGGTGACCGGATGCCGCGCCCCTGGACGAGGGGCTCGTGACACATGCACACGCTGACAGGCATCGGGGTCAGCCCGGGAATCGTGGCAGGACCCGCGGCAGTGATGAACGCGCCGCCGGTCCTCCCGGCCCGGCCACCGGCAGTGACCGACGAAGACGCCGCCGTGGAGGCCGCCCACACGGCCCTTGGCGAGGTCGCCGCCGAACTGCTGGAGCGGGCCGGGCAGGCGGGACCACCGGCAGCGGACATCCTTGCCGCCCAGTCGGCCATGGCCGCCGACCCGGTGCTGGCGCAGCGCGTGGCGGAGCTGATCAAGGCCGGCCGCCCGCCGGCGTACGCCGTCAGCGACGTCATCGCCGAGTTCGCCGAGCAGTTCCAGGCGGCGGGCGGCTATCTCGCGGAACGGGCGGCCGACCTCGAGGACCTGTGCAACCGCATCGTCGCCCGGCTGCTCGGGCTGCCGATGCCGGGCCTGCCCGATCCCGGCCACCCGTACGTGCTCATCGCGGACGACCTGGCGCCTGCCGACACCGCCACCATCGACCCCCGGCAGGTGCTCGCCATCGTGACCGAGCGGGGCGGGCCGACGAGCCACACGGCGATCCTGGCCAAGTCACTCGGGCTGCCCGCCGTCGTGGCGTGCACGGGCGCCATCGCGGTGGCGGACGGCACGCAGCTCCTGGTCAACGGCACGATCGGCACCGCCGTCGTGGCTCCCACGCCTTCCCAGGTGCGGTCCACCCTCGATCGCGAAGCCGTACGTCGGGCCGCCGCCGCCCGGGTGACCGGGCCGGGACGAACCTCGGACGGCCACCCGGTCAAGCTCATGGCGAACCTCGGGACCGCTCGCGAGCTGCCCGCGGCGACCGCGGCCGAGGGCGTCGGCCTGTTGCGTACCGAATTCCTGTATCTCGACCGTGCCGAGGCGCCCGGCTTCGACGAGCAACGGGCCGCCTACGCCGAGATCTTCGACGCCTTCGGGGGCCGTCGCGTCGTCGTGCGCACCCTCGACGCGGGTGCCGACAAGCCGCTGCGGTTCGCCACGCAGCCCGACGAGCCCAATCCGGCCCTCGGCGTCCGGGGCCTGCGGATATCGCGCCGGTCACCCGAGCTGCTGGACGAGCAGCTCGCCGCGATCACCGCGGCGGCCCAGCGGGCGCGGGCCGAGGTGTGGGTCATGGCGCCGATGGTGTCCACTCCCGGCGAGGCGGAGGCCTTCGCCCAGCGGGCCCGAGCTCAAGGGTTGCCGACGGTCGGCGTCATGATCGAAGTGCCGGCGGCCGCGCTGCGTGCGGACGCCGTGCTCGCCGCTTGCGACTTCGTCAGCCTCGGCACGAACGACCTGGCCCAGTACGCCTTCGCCGCCGACCGCACGCTCAGCGACGTCGCCGACCTACTCGACCCGTGGCAACCGGCCCTCCTCGACCTGATCCACCTCACCGCCCAGGCCGGTCACCGCGCTGGCAAGCCGGTCGGGGTGTGCGGCGAGGCCGCCGGCGACGCACTGCTCGCCCTGGTGCTCGTCGGTCTCGGCGTGACCAGCCTGTCCATGGCCCCCGCCACCCTTGTCGACGTGCGCGCCGCACTCGCCCACCACACCATCGCCGAATGCCGGCACCTCGCCGACCTGGCCCGGGCGGCCCCCGACGCGGCCGCCGCCCGAAGCCATGTCGAAGCAGCCGCACACACCGGCAGTTGGACCGGCGCGCGAGACGGCTGGCACTGAACCTGCTGGGCGATCCGGGTTCGACGTCGGCCATGCCTCGGGCCGCCAGCCGCGCGACACCAGCGGCTCGGCGAGGGCCTGGCACCGCGCGGTGGCCGCGCCGGTGCCACCTCAACTCCCGAGCTTTCTACGAGCACGAACGCGCCGACGGCAAGCTGCACACCCAGGCCGTGCTGGCCCTGGCCAGGAGACGGGTCAACGTGCTGTGGGCACTCATCCACGACCGGCGCTGCTACGAGGTAATCCCGCCACGTCCTCAAGCGGCATAGCGGTTCACCTTGTGTCGGCGTACGAGTTCCTGTGCAGAGCCGGCTACGACCGACCAGATGACGCCCTTGTTCTGCTGCCGGGCCGCGGACGGGTGCCGGCTGCCATCAGCCACGGGCCTGCCAGGTACACAGGCAGGCCCGGTTGCCTTCGGGGTCGGCGAGCACCCAGAAGCTCGGCGCCTCCGCGTCGCTGACCAGCGTGCCGCCGGCGGCGAGCGCCGCGTCTATACGTGGCTGGACCTGCGCGGGATCCACCCACACGTCGAGATGCCAGCGCTGGCGAGGTTCCTCGCTGCCGGACGTCTGGAACCACACGGTCGGCAGAACATCGGCTGGGTCGCGGAGTTCGTCGCCGATGTCGGGGCCGGACAGATGCTCCATCGCCAGCACCGCGGCCCAGAACGGCAGAATCGACTCTCCGGCCGGGGTGTCGAGGGCGAGCTCGAGCCGGGAGACGCTCGAGGACTCCAACTGCACCCCGGCGTCGGCCGCGATGGAGGAGATGATGCGGGCCAACCGGATATCGCGGCCTGTGACCGCGCGCTCGTCGTGGCTGGTCAACCGAACGTCTACGTGGGTGTAACGCAGGTTGAGGTCGGGATGATGGTTCATCTCCTCGGCTGCAGCGCCGATGGCGTTGACGACGGAGAGCCCGGTCGCGAAGTTCTTGGTGTGGATGCGGGTCTGCAGGCCACCGAGCAGGTAAGCCCACCCGTCCAGCCCTTCGTCTGCGATCTGCTGTCCGGTCAGCTTGCTCATACGACATTCTTGCATGTCAGGCACCTGACGACGAGCCAGTCATGGATCTACACGGGAACCTCATCGAGCGCGCCGCGGATGGGCCGGACATGCGCGTTGGCCGATCCTTCGCTGTGCGGCAGAAGGGGTTCTTTCACCGCCGAGTGTCCAAGCGCCGCGGCGACCCCCGCCGCTCGCAGGATGACCTCGGCCTCGGAGCGGGAAGCAGGCGCCGCCGCCGCTGATGTCTGGCCGGTGCAGCCGGGTCAGCCGGACTTCCTCCGGGAATGCCTTCACTAAGAAGGCCGCTTCGTCGGGCGTCAGAGGGATCGCTGTGACGCGGTGGCTGCGTTCTGGACGACATCGGACCTTCCATCCGTTTAGAGGCGGGAGGAGGTGCTATGACGGGTCCTCGTCATCCTTGGGTGCGCCCGAGCTGCCGCGTCCAGGTAGACAGTCGTCCATAGAACGATGCAATTGAGGACAAGTCCGAGCACTCCGAGTTGGTTCTCCAGTCCGCGTGCGTAGCCGCGCGTATGAGCAGGATCTTCCGTACAGGACCACGACGTGCTTATGTGATCGTCTCGTCCAGGGTCAGGTGGCGGCCGGCGGTGTATTCAGTGGTGAAGATCTCTTCGCCCAGGATCTGGCGACAGGTTGCGGCGATTCTGTCGGCGTCGGCACGTTCCGCTGGGGACTGCGGGAGGGCGGTGGCCTCGCGGGACGCAGCAGCCGCGCCGAGGAGCCGGGCGGCGTGGGCGTGGGCGCCCGCGAGGGCCACGGCCCCGGCCAGGCCCTCCGTGGCGGAGATCGCGCTGTGCGGGGCGTCGAGCTTGCGTGCCGCGTTGTACGCCTCCAGGTGAAGGGCGCGGGCGGCCTCGGCGTCGCCGCGTTCCTCGGCGGTGAAGCCCAGTTCGACCAGCACCATCGACAGGTACAGGGGCTCGGCGCCGCCTCCTGACTTCGCCCGCCGTACCAGGTTGCCGAGGTGTTCCTCGGCGAGATCGAGCTCGCCCTGCCTGCGGGCGGCGTAGCCGAGGCCGATCTCGGCGAGGATCTCGCCGCCCGCGTAGTCCTGTTCCGTGGCGAGGCGGAGGGCGCGCTCGCACAGCTTCCAGGCCTTCGCGTAGTCGCCCAGTTGCACGTGGGTCCAGCCGAGCCAGGCGAGTTGACCGCTGACCTCCGGCCACAGGCCCAGCTCCTCCGCCATGTGCACACCTTCCTCGTGCAGCCTGGCGGCGCGGTCGTTGTCGCCGGTCAGTTCTGCCAGGCCGCCCAGCCAGCCCGATGCCTGCAGTTGACCCCATCGGTCGCCGAGTTCGGCGAACAGCTCCGCGCTTCTGGTCGCTGCCCGCTCGAGTACGGTCAGGTCGCCGCGTACGTGCGCGAACTGGGCGCGAGTGCTCAGCGCCGCCGCCTCGCCCCACCGGTCGCCCGCGGCGCGCAGGGCCTCCAGAGCCCTGTCGAGCAGGTCTTCAGCGGCTTCCATCTCACCCAGGTTCACCAGCGCGAGGGCCATGAACCATGCGGCCCTGGCCCGCTCGCCCAGCTCTCCGGCGAACACCTCCGCTGCCTGCTCCCGGCGTGCCACCCACTCGGCACTCCCGCCCTTCAGAACGGAGATGCCCATGAGCCACGCCATCGCCACAGACCGCACCCCGCCACCCGCTGCGGTGAGGGCGGTTTCGAGTGAGCGACTGGCTTCGGTCAGGCGGCCGCGGAGGTACCAGTACCAGGTGAGGGCATGGGCGAGGCGGAGGGTCAGCTCTGGGTGAGCGCCGTCCACGACGGCGCGGAGGTTGGCCGCCTCCGCGTCGAGCAGGCCAAGCCACTGGCGCTGGTTGGGGCCGTAGAGGTGGAGGGCGGCTCGTTCAGCGAGATCGGTGTAATAAGCATGGTGGCGGTGCCGTACCTCATTCAGGTCGCCCGCCTCTCGCATGCGTTCCACGCAATAGGCGGCGACGGACTCCAGCAGGCGGAAGCGGTTTCCCACCCTGGCCACCAGCGACCTGTCGACGAGGCGGGCGAGCAGGTCGAGGACGTCATCGGCGGCCACGCCGTCGCCGGGGCACACGGCCTCGGCCGCCTCCAGGATGCACCCGTCGGCGTGTACGGCCAGGCGGCGCAGCACGAGCCGCTCCTGTTCGGTCAGCAGCTCCCAGCTCCAGTCGATCATGGCGCTCAGCGTCTTCTGGCGGGGAGGCGCACCCCGATGCCCGGTCGCCAGCAGCCTGAAGCGGTCGTCCAGCCGGTCCACCAGGCCGTCCACGCCCAGAGCCCGCACCCTGGTGGCGGCCAGCTCCAGCGCCAGCGGGATCCCGTCCAGCCGCCTGCACAGCAACGAGACGGCGGGGGCGGTCGAGTCGTCGAGCCGGAAATCGCTCTGCGCGGCCGCCGCCCTGGCCGCGAACAACCGGACCGCGCTGTCCTGCTCCAGCGGCGGCACGTTCCACACCACCTCGCCAGGCAGCGCCAGCGGCTCCCTGCTCGTCGCCAGGATTCGGAGTTCCGGCGCGGCCCGCAGCAACGCCTCCGCCAGGTCCGCCACCTGTTCCACGACGTGCTCGCAGTTGTCCAGCACCAGCAGCACCCGCCGGTTGCGCAGCGCACGCGCCAGCCGGTCGCGTGCCGAGAGCGGCTCGCCGCCCGGGTCGCGGATCTCCATGACCGCCATCACGAGCTCGGCCACCTCGCCGGACCGGGGCATGGGGGCCAGCTCGACCAGCCAGACACCGTCGGCGTGGGCGGAGACCAGCCGGCCCGCCGTCTCCACGGCCAGCCGCGTCTTGCCCACCCCGCCGGACCCGCAGAGCGTCACCAGCCGGTTCGCCCCGAGCTGTGCGGATACCGCGGCCAATGACTCGTCCCGTCCGATCAGCTCGGTGAGCGGAGCGGGCAGGTTGGTGGCGTGCCGTACCGCTGGAGCGAGGTCAGGGTCCTGGGCGAGGATGGCCCGCTGCAACTCGGCCAGCTCGGGGCTGGGGTCCAGGCCGAGCTCCTCGCCGAGCCGTTCGCGCAGGTCGGCGTAGCTGTCCAGCGCCTCGCTCTGCCGTCCGGCCCGATACAGGGCCTTCAGGTGTACGGCACGCAGCCGCTCACGCAGCGGATGCCGCGCCACCAGGTCGGCCAGCTCCCCGGCGAGCAGGGCGTGTTCTCCCAGCTGCAGCCGGGCCTCGGCGTGCGCTTCCACGGCGGCCAGGCGCTGCTCCTCCAGCCGGGCGATCGCCGCCCTGGCGAATTCCTCGTCGGCGAAATCGGCGAACGCCGGGCCCCGCCACAGGGCCAGCGCGTCGGCCAGCAGCGCGGCCCGCGTTCCCGGGTCTTTCGCCGCTTGGGCCTGCTTGGTGAGCTCGGTGAACCGGCGCGCGTCCACGGCGTCCGCCTCCACCTGCAGCAGGTAGCCCGCGGGCCCGTGCGCCACCAGGTTCCGATCGCCCAGCGCCTTGCGCAGCTGCGAGACCCTGACCTGCAGCGTGGCCGATGGATTGGCGGGGGCGTCGTCTCCCCACAGGTCGTCGACCAGCCGGTCGGCCGACACCGGGCGGCCCTCGTGAAGGAGCAGGTCGGCCAGGATCGCGCGGACCTTCAGCCCACGGATCGTGACGGGCACGCCGTCCGCGTCCCACACCATCAGCGGGCCAAGCACCCCAAACCGCATGACCGTCACCCTATGCCGGAGCGGTAAGAGCGGTGGAAGGAACCGGTAAGGGCCGCCCAGCACAGTAGTCACATGGCAAGCAACGAACGGCTGCGGGTGGCGGTGATCATCGGTAGCACCAGAAGCGGCAGGTTCGGCCCGACGGTGGCCGAGTGGTTCGCCGCCCAGGCCCGCAGGCGAAGGGAGCTGGAGGTCGACGTCGTCGATCTGGCCGAGGCGCGGCTGCCCGAGGTCCTCACCGACGAGGACGATGAGCTGCCTGCCGAGGTGCGGGCGCTGGCTCCGCGGCTGGCCGCGGCGGACGGCTTCGTGGTGGTGACCCCCGAGTACAACCACAGCTTCCCCGCACCACTCAAGACCGCCATCGACTGGTACTACGCGGAGTGGCAGGCCAAACCGGTCGCCTTCGTGTCGTACGGCAGAGAGTCGGGCGGCCTGCACGCGGTCGCCCAGCTCCGTGAGATCTTCGCCGTGCTGCGGGCGGTGGCCGTCACCGAGGCGGTCAGCCTGCCCTGCTACTGGGATCTCTTCGACGCCGACGGCTCCTGGCCCAAACGGGGCGCGAGCTGCCACGCGGCGGCCGGAATCACGCTTGACCAGCTGTCATGGTGGGCCCGTACGCTGCGGGACGCCAGAAACGATTACCGATGGAGAGAACAATGAGGAAACTCATCGCTTCGACCTACACCACACTCGACGGCTACATCGACGAGCCGCAGAACTGGTCGTTCGACTACCGGACGGACGATGCCATGCAGTACGCCCTGGACCTGATGCGCAGGTCGGATGCCCTGCTGGCGGGGCGGGCCACCTACGAGGGGTTCGCGTCGGTCTGGCCGACCAGGCCCAGCGACGAGTTCTCCGACCGGATCAACGGCATGCACCATTACGTGGTCAGCGACACCCTGGAGAAGGCCGACATCTGGGGCACCTCCACCATCATCAGAGGCGAGAACCTCGTCGAGGAGGTCACCAAGCTCAAGCAGCAGCCGGGCGGCGACATCATCATCTACGGCAACGGGCAGCTGACCGACGCGATGTCGCAGGCCGGGCTGCTCGACGAGTACCACCTGTGGGTGCACCCCCTCATTCTCGGTGAGGGTCAGCCGCTGTTCAGGCGTGAGTCGAAGGCGAAGCTGAAGCTGCTGGAGAACAAGACGTTCAGCTCCGGCCTGGTCATCCTCGTCTACCAGCCCGAGCAGTAGAACAGGACGACCGTTGCGAACCCGCCTCGGTCACCGGAATCCGCCGAAGGCCACCGCTGTCGTGGAGGGTAATCGAGGCCCGCCCGATGGGGTGACGGTCAGATCTCGTCGTCATCGTCGGCACCGTCCGGATCGCGCAGGTCGTGGATGGTGCCGGGGGCCAGGTCGGGAAGCAGGAAGTTGTAGGCGCCGTGCACGTCAAGGTGCCGGCTGACAAAAGGCGATAGATTCTCGAGCCCACGTTCGTAGCGGTGGTAGAGCTGTCGAGGATCGGCGTGACCGTGCCGGCGTCGATCAGCTCGGTCAGGGTGTGCAGGTTCTTGGCGGGCGCCGTGGTCAGGACTCCGCGCAGGTGCTGGCCGACAAACGGCGACAGCAGCATCGCCCGGATCAGGCGGTCAGTGCCGTGCAGCCAGCGCCCGCCCTCGGCGCCGCCGACCATGACGAGCGTTCCGCGGGGTGTGAGGGCGGGTCGCAGCCGGGCCAGGGGTGTGGGTGCCGGTGGTGTCGAGGATGAGGTCGTAGTGGCCGACCTGGTCGGTGAAGTCCTCGCGGGTGTGGTCGATGACGTCGTCGGCCCCGATCGATCGGACCAGGTCGGTCTTGCTGGTCCGGCACACGCCGGTAACGTGCGCGCCGAAAGCCTTGGCGAGCTGCACGGCGAACGTTCCGACGCCGCCGCCGGCGCCGATGACCAGCACGTGCTGGCGGAGGGTTCAGGCAGTGGCCGGGATCGCGGTGTCGTGTCGGGGTGCCTTGGCGCCTTTGATGAGCAGTCAGAGGAGCATCGAAATCTCGGCGACGGCGGGCGGGGCGAGGACGAACGGGGCAAGCACGGCTGCGAGGTCGGGAACCAGGAACTGTGCGAACAGGTCCACGAGGTAGCAGAAGCACCCGATCATGAGGAGGACCCCCAGCACCGCCGGCGCCGAGGGCGTTGACGTAGGTGGGGTCAGTGGCGACGAGCAGGGCACCGAACTGGTGCACCATGTTGAGGCCCATCATGGCCGCGGCGGCCACTGTAAAGATCACCACCGCGCGGGCGGCGTTCTTGTTCACGTGCTTGAGGAGCACGTACGCGGCATGGCCGTTAACATCCCGAACATGACCGCCACGAGGTCGGCGGCGACGCCGATGCGGACGAGGCCGGCGTTGGCGACGACGTTGTGCGCGGTCGCGGCGGCGTCGTGGGGCTCGTGGATGGTGGTGCTTTTGGGCGCGGTGAGCCGGGGCCGCGCGGCGGTGTCCTCGCGTGCCGGCCGTAGTGGTGGGGTTACTGCTCGGGGTGGGGGTACTGGAAGACGTCGTCGAGGGGGACCTGGAACACGTGCGCGATCTCGAAGGCCATCTCCAGTGACGGCGAGTAGCGGCCCTGCTCGATGGCGATGACGGTCTGGCGGGTTACGCCGATGCGGTCGGCCAGCTCCGCCTGCGTCATCTCCCCGTGGGTGAACCGCAGGGTCCGGATCGAGTTGGTAACCCTGGTGGGCTTGGCCATGGTCTACAAACCCCGCCGGTAGGCCACGATCTTCACGACCGCGGAGGTGAGCGCGGCGAGGACGAACGCCAAGTACAGCGAATTGGCGATCCAGAACTGCTCGACGTTGGCCATCGCGAGGCCGAGCGGCACGAGGGCGCAGATGCTCATGACGTAGAACCCGACATAATCGCCCAGCCGGTTGATCTGCTTGTCGCGCTCGTCGGCCCGGCCCGCGTCCTTGGGCGAGGCCACGGCGGCGACGATGCCCAGGACGATGCCCGCACCGATGCCGACGCCGATGGCGGTGAGCATCGGCCCCACATAGGCGATCTCCGAGACGTCCGTCCCGGGTACCTTCGTGAGGATGGTCACGAAGTACGCGACGGGCACGGCGGCCGCGACGATGGCGTAGATCCACGAGCGCTTCTCTTCAAAGGACATGTCCCGCTCCCATGTACAACAAACTTGACATGGTCAAGGTAAGACATTTTTGACATGGTGTCTAGAATATTTAACCTACAACGGCAGCCGCATTCGTGACCTGATCTTGGCTGGCCGCCCCCGGAGGGCTCGGGGTTGATACTGGTGAGGCCGCCTATTCAACTGTCGCGAGTTGTCGTTGAAGATGAGCTCCACCGTGACGGTGCGTGCTCTCCGGCGGCGCATCGGTCCATGCGCCGCCGTTCTCGTTGAGGGTCCGAGGTGGCCTTGTCGTGGTAGCCGGTGCCGTCGCCGAGCCGCGTCTTCGTGCGTGTTCCCCACGTCATGGCACCGTCCCTCGTCATGGCACCGTGAGGCCCTTCATGATCCCGCTGCAGATCACGCGCCGCGTAGTCACCACGACGGCCAGGCCGAACTCGGGCATCCAGCGGTCATCGCCGGCATCGTGCAACGACCCCTGCTGTGAGGCAGGAAGGTCGTGGTCATATCGCCCCGGGAGGACCGGGCATGGCGATACCGAAGATGTCCTGCGCCCTGAACGTGGTCACTTTCCTGGCCTCGCCGGTCCTGACGTTCACCGCGTAGGCCGTGAAGGTCTGGTAGGGCGGCGGCGCCGTCTCGTCGTCCGGCACCTCGGATGACGGTCTGCAGCGGACGGACGTCGTCAGGGCCGTAACCTCGTCGGCGCTGCGCCACGTACGCAGGTAGATCTGACTGACGTCAGGCGACAGGCCACGGATGGGGACGGTCTTCCGCTTCTTGCCGGTGAGCGGGTCCAGCAGGACGAGGTCGCCCATCTGGCAGGGTTTCTCGGCGGTGCTGTGGTCCTCGACGGCCGCGACGGTCTTGCCGTCCGGCGCCAGCGGGCTGAAGGCGTAGTGCTGCGGCAGGATGACCGCCGTGGAGTTGCCCGGCGAGGTGGGCGGCCAGAGGTCGGAGATCGTGCGCAGCTGGGAGTTGGGCGAGTACTCCGCGAGGGTGATGGTGGCTCCATCCGGTGACAGGCCGATGGGGACCCAGCGGGCTGGAAGTTCACGGACGACCCTGTCGTGCATGTCGAAGAGCAGCGCGGGATCCTTGAGATCGGGGACCTTGCTGAAGGCCAGGTAACGCCCGTCGTCCGACAACATCAGCCGCGTGATGCTGTACAGCCACTTCTCCGGGGGCAGCTTCATCGGCGCCGTGGTCTTCGCGCCCGAGGCCAGATCGCGAACCTGGAAGGTGCCTTCCTTCGCGCTGTAGTAAGCGATCTTGCGGCCGTCCCGGCTGATCGCCAGCGGGCTGTCTTGCAGGCTGAGGCTCGACCGCGCCTCCGGCACGTGGTAGGTCCTGCCGCTGCGGGTGACTACTCGCCAGCCCCCGTCCTGGCAGTGTGATGGAGCCTTCCCGCTGACAGGCCTGCAGAAGGACTTGTACGCGTGGCTCAGCGGCCCCACCCCACGCGCGGGCAGGTCGTCCTTGCCGGAGGTGGCCGGGGTGGGCGCCTGCGGCATCAGCCGCACGGCGAGCGTCCCGCCCAGCGCGGTGACCACGACCATGGCCGCCGCGAGGAGCGAGATCGCGGTACGCCGCCTGTGGTCGCGCGTGGCGATCGTACGTTCGGCCAGGTCCACCCGTGGTGACTCGTCGGCCAGTTCGACGAGGACATCTCGCAGCCAGGTCATCGGCAGGCCTCCTCGGTATCCATGCCGGCGAGCTTCGGCGCCAGGCCGGGCGCCAGCTCGCGCAGGCGGGCCAGCGCGTAGTGGGTCTGGCTCTTCACCGTCCCGATCGAGCAGTTCATCAGTTCGGCGGTCTCCCGTTCTGTCCGGTCCTCGTAGTAACGCAGCACGATCACCGCCCGCTGCCGAGGCGGCAGCCCCATGAGGGCCTTGCGCATGACGAGCCGTACGAGGGTGGAGTCCTCGCTCGAGTACGGCCGGTCGGGTGGTTCGGCGGTCGGGAACTCCGTCCTGACCCGGCGCCGCCGCCAGGAGATGTGCTGGTTCACCAGCGCCTTACGCGCGTACGCCTCGGGGCGCTCGACGTGCGATAACCGGGGCCAGCGCCGCAGCACCTTCAGCAGGACGCTCTGCAGCAGGTCCTCGGCCTGGTGGGCGTCTCCCGTGAGCAGGTACGCCGTGCGCATCAGCGCTTGCTGGTGCGCGGCGACGAACTCACGGAAGCTGTCATTGCGATCCAAGACGACTCCTCTCGACCGCTACGACGCCGGAGAGGAGTGGAAAGGTTCGATCCGCGCTAGAAGGGGTGCCGGCAAGGACCACCGTCACGAGTGGTCGACAACGTCATGGCCACTGTCTCTTGCTGTCCTGCAAGCCTTCCACGTGTCGACGACGCGTGAATTCGGCCGTCGTTGAGACCACGTGCGCTGCCCGCCCAAGTGGGCTTGCGGCAATAGGGCACATGCCATCGCGAGGCTTCATACGTCGGGCAGGATACGCGCCGGTCGTGGCCGCAGTTTCTCGATTCCGGTGGGCGGCGTGGGCCCGCGTCGTCATCCGCGAGGCCGCGTTCACCGGCTGGGACCGCAGGTGCGCCTGACCGCCGCCTACCCCGAGACGGCCGGGGCCGCCAGCCGGAGGGCGCTGGGCGCCGGCTGACGGCCCTGCTCGATCAGCAATTCGCCGGGCTCCGATCGCGCGTGGCTGCTGCGGCGGCCGGAACACTCCCGGGTGCGGCACCGGGCGACGCTGTCGGCCGCAGTCGATCTCGCACGGACCAGGCGGCAGCAAATACTTGGCTAGCCACATATTTGCTGCTACGGTGATTATGTGTCTAGCCACCTAATGTGTGGCGCAACGCTAGGAGCTGTCATGAAAGCCATGGTTTTCGACCGTTTCGGCGGCCCGGAAGTACTGCACGAGGCAGACATCGAGGTCCCGCAGCCCGGCCCCGGGCAGGTCCGTGTCCGCGTGAAGGCTGCCGGGCTGAACGCGCTAGACGGCAAGATCCGCTCCGGGATGCTGGAGGCCGTGTACCCAACGACCTTCCCCGCCGTTCCCGGTGGCGAGCTCGCCGGCGTGGTGCACGCCCTGGGTGAGGGCGTGCAGGGCGTGCAGGTCGGCGACGAGGTGCTGGGCTGGTCGGACACCGGCGCGTACGCCGAGTACGCGCTGGCCACCATCGTGGCCCCCAAGCCCGCCGCCCTCGACTGGCCGCACGCGGCCGCGCTGCCGGTGGCAGGTGAGACCGCCGAGCGGGTCCTGAATCTGCTGGGTGTCGCCGCCGGGGAGACCGTGCTGATGCACGGTGCATCCGGAGGGGTCGGAACCCTGGCGGTTCAGCTCGCCACGGCCCGTGGAGCACGTGTCATCGGCACCGCCGGCCCCGGCAACCAGGACTACCTCGCCTCGCTCGGCGCCACCGCGACCGTGTACGGCAAGGGCCTGGTCGAGCGGGTCCGGGCGCTCGCCCCTGACGGCGCGGACGCGGTGTTCGACCTGGCCGGGAAGGGCGCCCTTGAGGACTCCATCACCCTGCGGGGCGGCACCGATCGCATCGTCACCATCGCCGACTTCCGCGCGCAGCAGCTCGGCATCACCTTCTCCAGCGGTCCCGCGGGGGCCTCGGCCGACCGCCTGGCCGCCCTGGCCCAGGACGCCGCCACCGGCAAGATCGTCACCACCGTCACCACCTATCCGCTCGACCAGGCCGCCACGGCCCAGCGGGTCAGCGACGCCGGGCATGTCCGGGGCAAGCTCGTTCTCACCGTCGGCTGAACACGCTCGCCTCTTCGTCCACCCCGCCCGCCGTTTCCCGATGCCCACCCGGGCCTCGCCGCACCGAAGGACCATGCATGCTGGACTCTCTGTGGACGCCGACCACTGTCGGCGGCACATCCCTGCCACACCGCCTGGTCATGGCCCCCATGACTCGGGACCGCTCCACGCCGGAAGGCGTCCCGACCGAGCTGAATGCCGAGTACTACGCCCAGCGGGCCTCGCACGCGCTGATCATCACTGAGGGAACGCAGCCCTCCGCCGACGGCCAGGGCTACCTCCTCACTCCCGGCATTCACCATGACGAGCAGATCGCAGGGTGGCGCAAGGTCATTGACGCCGTGCACGCGGCCGGCGGCCGGATCGTCATCCAGCTGATGCACGTCGGACGCATCTCCCACCCCGACAACACCCCCCACGGGCGCCGGCCGGTCGCCCCGTCGGCGATCCGCCCCGAGGGCGTGATGTTCACCGCGTCCGGACCCCAGGAGATGCCCACGCCCCGTGCGCTGTCGACGCAGGAGGTAGCGGCGACGGTCGACGACTTCCGTCGCGCCGCGGCGGCCGCCGTCGCGGCGGGCGCGGACGGCGTGGAGATCCACGGGGCCAACGGTTACCTGGTGCACCAGTTCCTGTCCGACAACACCAACCAGCGCAGCGACCGCTACGGCGGCTCCCTTGACAACCGCATCCGCTTCGCCGTCGAGGTCGCCGCCGCCGTGTCCAACGAGATCGGCGCGGAGCGCACCGGTCTGCGCATCTCCCCCGGCAACCCCTACAACGACATCGCCGAGTCCGACACCGCCGAGCTGTATCCGGCGCTCCTGGACGCGTTGCGCCCGCTGGGCCTGGCCTACCTCCACGTGATGCACGTGGGCGAGGAAGCTCTGCTGGAAACCCTGCGCGCGCAGTGGCCGGCCACGCTGATCCTCAACCGGGGCGGCACCGACCTGCCCACCCGCGCCAAGGACATCGACAACGGTACGGCCGACCTGGTCTCCGTCGGCGCCCTCGCGCTGGCCAACCCGGACCTGGTCGAGCGGCTCCGCGCCGGCGCGGAGCTGAACGCCCCCGACCCGGCCACCTTCTACGGCGGCGGTGCGGTCGGCTACACCGACTACCCCATCTACACGGATTGAGGCACCGAACCATGCCCCACATCCCCACGACGGCCAGCAAAGGGCCGATGAGCTACGCGATCTTCCAGCTCGCCCGCGCCCACCGCGCCCACGCCGCCGCCCTGCTTCGCGCGATGGACCTGCATCCCGGACAGGAACTGCTGCTGATGCAGCTCTTTGACCGGGACGGCCAGACTCAGTCCGAGCTGCTCGAAAGCGTCGGCCTGGACCACTCCACCGTCTCCAAGTCCCTGCGCCGCATGCAGGATGCCGGCCTGGTCGTCCGCGAGCCGGCCGCACATGACCGGCGCGTCATGGTGGTCCACCTCACTGACAAGGGCCGTTCCATGCGCGAACCCATAGCGGCCCTGTGGCAGGCCCTGGAGGAGACCTCCGCGCGGAACCTGTCGGAGCAGCAGGCGGAGTCCTTCGTCGACACCGCCTACGCCATCGCCGAGGCGCTAACCAGCCGCGCGCTTCCGCAAGAAGAATCCGAGTAACCAGCCGGTGCGGCCGGCCGTCTGCACATCGAGGACGGCCGCATCACCCCGTCCCATCCGCCTTCGGCCTCGGCAACCAAGCCCCTTGCTCCTGACCTGATGGAAAGTGAAAACCCATGCCTGCCACCGGCTCCACCACCCTCCCGGTCCTCGTCGTCGGGGCGACCGGCTCTCTCGGGGGTAAGGTCGTCGACGAACTACTCAAGCGCGGCAAGAACGTCCGTGCCCTGGTCCGGTCGGCCACCGACGCGAGCAGGCTCGAAAGCCGGGGCGTGGAGATCGCCCGCGGCGACATGCTCGACCTCGACTCGCTCGTCGCCGCCATGAACGGCGCAGATGCCGTCATCACCACCGCCGCCG
The DNA here is from genome assembly GCF_052245915.1 of Nonomuraea sp. 10N515B. Taxonomy (NCBI): domain Bacteria; kingdom Bacillati; phylum Actinomycetota; class Actinomycetes; order Streptosporangiales; family Streptosporangiaceae; genus Nonomuraea; species Nonomuraea sp. 10N515B. Next base: position 68,754 of record NZ_JBQQBQ010000022.1, on the reverse strand, counting down.
GCTACACCCGCGGCGGCAAGAACGCGCACGACATCGACACCCTCGGCAACACCAACCTCGCCGAGGCCGCCCACCGCGCCGGCATCCGACGGTTCGTCCTGACCAGCATCCTCACCAGCGACCAGACGCCCGATGTCCCACACTTCTGGCACAAGAAGCTCGCCGAGGACAAACTCGAACAGCTCGGCGTCCCGTTCCTCGCACTGCGCCCGGGGGCGTTCCTCGACCAGATCGCGAGCATGGCGGGCGACCCGATCGACAAGGGCCGCCTGATCTGGATCGGCAAGACCACCGTCCCGCTGACCTTCGTCCACACCTCCGATCTCGCGACGTACCTGGCAGCCGCAGTCGACGCCGAGGCCGACGACGGTGAGCGCATCGACATCGGCTGGGACCGTCCGGTCAGCATGCGCGAGGTAGCCGACCTCATGGGCAGCAGGGCCGGAAAGAAGATCAAAGTGTGGGCTGTCCCGTCCGCCGTCGCCCGCACCGCAGGAGCCATCGCCGGCCGCTTCATGCCCCTGATCAAGGACATGGCCGCGATGTTCGGCTGGTTCGACACCGGCCGCTACGTCGCCGACCCCCGCCGCCAGGAGCAGCTGTTCGGCCCCGTCCCCATGGCCGAGGACGTCCTCACCCGGTATAGCGACGAGTTGGGCACTGCACAGCACCGGTGACAGGCCCGCGTCCCGGCGCCCTGACCAGGACACCTTAGGCTGCCCTACCGAATTCGATTCCCTACCGGAACACCAGCCAGCCGAGACAGAGCCCCAGGTGGAGGTGTTCCGTAAGACTGTTCCGGTGAAGGAACTCCGCGACGACGGGCTCCACGTGACGATCCTCTACGACGAGCCGCGGGTCCTGCTCGTCACTCGCGATCATCGCTTGGCCCGCAAGGAGCACGTCACTCTCGACGACATCGGCGACGAAGCCCTCCCCCGTCTGCCCGACGCGACCTGGGACGCCTACTGGCGGATCGACCCGCGGCCAGGCGGCAGTCCCGCGCCGGACGGCCCGCTCGTCGAGGCTCCTGAGGAGAAGTTCGAACTCATCGCGGCCGGACAGGCCGTGGCCATCGTCTCGGCCGGCCTGCGCGCCGAGACCCTCCACCCCGGCGTCACCGGCATCTCTTGGAGGGAGTGGAGCCGAGCCAGGTCGCCCTCGCCACGCGCGCAGGCGATGACAACCGCCTGCTCACGCCCTTCCTCAAGGCCGCCCAGACCACCTCACGGGCGGTTAGCCGCCATCAGGGCGTCAGACCCAACGGCGACTCCAGCCCGGTCGCCAGCTCGGTGCGGCGACCCGGCGCCGATGAGACGGCCCTGGATGCACGGAGCCCTCCCCGTGGCCACGGCAGCTCCCAACCGTGCGGAAGGACTTCCGGCCGCGCGCGGGTGGGCTTCAAGGAATGACCGGACACTTGGCTCAGATGATGACAGACAAAGGTCCGCTAGTTTATGCGGGTGATCTCCTGTCGCCCTACCGTCTCTGCCGACCTCGACCGTGTGACCGCGTGGATCGTGACCGAGCCCGTCGGCTGGATCCCCGCCGACCGTTACCTCGCAGATCTGGCCGAGGACATGTACCGGCCGGAATGGACCTGGATCGCCGAGGTTGACGACCGCGTCGTGGGACGGGCGTTGTGGTGGGGGCCGAGGGACAGCATGCACCCGGTCGCGCTCGACTGCCTCGACGTGGATCCCGCAGTGGGTGACCGCGCCGCCATCGCCGCCGAGCTGATCAGGGCCGCGCTGGCCGGATTCCCGCAGCCGGTGCAGTACGCGATCAAGGCGGTCGGCGGCTGGCGGGACGATCCGGCCATCTCGGTGGCCGTGGAATGGCGGCGGGCGGCAGCACACGCGGCGGGCCTCACCCGGGAAGTGGAGCGGCTGCAGTACGAGTGGGCACCCGCCGACGGGGTGCCCCCGGCGACCGGTGTGCTGCGGTTCGCCGAGGCCTCCGACGAAGAGTTCCTGGCGGTGTTCACGAGAATCGCCGAGGGCAGCCTGGACGCCCAGACCCGGGCGAACCTGGCGGCCAAGGGCGTGGACGCGACCGCGCGCGACGAGATGGACTTCTATCTCAGGGCGCCGGGCAAGCGGGAGTGGTGGCGGATCGCCTATACGCACGAGGGTGAGGTGGCGGGCATGGCGATCCCCTCGGCGACGCCGTACAACGTGAACGTCGGGTATCTCGGGGTGGTCCCGGAGTTCCGGGGGCGCGGCTACGTGGACGAGGTGCTCGCCGAGATCACCCGCATCCACGCGGCCAACGGCGAGCAACGCGTCACCGCCACCACCGACGTGGGCAACGCGCCGATGGCGGCCGCGTTCGGGCGCGCCGGATACCGCAACACGGAGATCCGGATCAACCTCTCCAACGACCTCCAGCCCTAGGGCCGGACGTGCAGCCCGAATCCCGAGCGGCCCGCGGGCTCCAGCCCCTCCTTCAGGTGCAGCGACGGGATCTCGTAGTCGCCGAAGTTCTGCCGCCGGAACGCGATCGGCTCGGTCGACTCCAAGGTCAGCAGCCGCTGCTCCCAGGCCTTGGCGATGTCCGGGAAGTCCTCGTCGGTGGCCCGGTCCGTGCCGTACAGCACGAACGGCGGCAGCACCTCGATCCCCGGGTAGTAAAGGATCCCGTGGTGGATCGGGAACAGCAGGTCGTCGATCGGGCCGTTGATCCCGCGCTCGGCGTAGTGCGACTCCGGGCCGCCGACGGTCACCGACAGCAGCGCCCGCCTGCCCACGAGGGTCCCCTCACCGAAACGCTCCCCGTACTTGACGTCGCTGTGCTCGCCGACACCGTACGCGAAGCGGTACGTGAAGACCCGGTCAACCCAGCCTTTGAGGATCGCCGGCATCGTGTACCACCACAACGGGAACTGAAAGATGATCACGTCCGCCCACAGCAGCTTCTCCTGCTCGGCGCGGACGTCCGAGATGAGGGTCCCGGTGTCGAAGGCCCGCCCCGAGTCCGCGGCGACCTTCAGCGGGCTCGAAGCGGACGGGCCGAAGTCCCCAGCGTCCACGACCGCCTTCCAGCGCATCGCGTACAGGTCACTGACCCGCACCTCGTGCCCCGCCTTCTCCAGCGTGGCCACCGCCAGGTCCTTCAGCGAGCCGTTGAGCGACCTCGGCTCCGGGTGGGCATAGACGATCAGCGTCTTCATGCGAACTCCTTTGGATCAGGTGCCTTCGATCCTTCACACCCGGGCGGCCGCCGTTCAGGGGCGCTACTTCCGTCGGACCCGGCTTCCTGGTAACGGCAGGGCCACCTTCACCGCCGGCGCCCGCGAGATACTTGGCCGATGGACGATCTCGCGGGCTTCCTGCGCACTCGCCGCTCCCGGGTCGACCCGGCCGGAGCGGGCATCCCGGTCGACAGCCGCCGCCGGGTCCAAGGGCTGCGCCGCGAAGAGGTCGCGCACCTGTCCGGGGTCAGCGTCGACTACTACGTGCGCCTCGAGCAGGGCCGCGCCACGCAGCCCTCGGAGCAGGTGCTCGACGCACTCGCGCGGGTCCTCGGGCTCGACGACACCGAACGCGGGCACCTCTACCGGCTGGCCCGGCAGCGGCGCCGGAAGGCGAAGTCGCCCACCGGGCGGCTGCGCCCGGAACTGCGGCGGGTCCTGGACCTGATCACCGACGCGCCCGCGCTCATCGTCGACCATCGCCTCGACGCCGCCGCCGGTAACCGCCTCGCCGAACTGCTGTACGGCCGCCCCATGAAAGGCCTGAACACGGCCCAGCACATCTTCCTGGAGGAGACCGAGCGCGGCCTGTACGCCGACTGGGACCAGTGCACCCGCGACGTGGTCGGGCACCTGCGCCTGGCGGCCGGAAAATACCCCGAGGATCCGCGCCTGGCCTCGTTGATAGGGGAGCTGGCGATGGGCAGCGAGCGCTTCCGGCGCTTGTGGGCCCGCGCGGACGTGCGGGCGCGGACCTACGGGCGCAAGGCCTACCGGCACCCCCTGGTCGGGGAACTGGACCTGCACCAGGAGAACTTCGCGCTGCCGGATGAATCGGGCATGGAGCTGCTGGTGCTCTCGGCGGCCCCCGGCAGCCCCTCCGCGGACGCTCTGCGGCTCCTGGCCGGCCTGGACGCCGATGGTGACGTCCGTCCCACAGCCCAAGCACAGCTGGGTAGGTAACAGCCCCGAAACCGGCACATGCGACGTCGGCGCGGTGCACCGTTGGTGATCCGTCAGCGTCGCTTCAGCACGCCGACCAAGCTCGTGAGGCTGTTCTGGCCATGGCCGGCGGTGACGCCTTGGCGAAAAATCTTCAGGACGGCGGCCGGAAGTGAGCCATCCACGCCGGACGCTTGTGTGGTGCGCAGCACGTGTTCCAGGCTCGCCACGCCCATGGAGATTCGGTCGACGTCCCCCTCGTGGTTGCCCGCAGTGATGCGTGGCGCGTAGAACTCCAGGAAATAGCGAAGGTCCATGGTCTTGACCGCGTGCGGCAGGAAATCCTCCGCCGAGATGCCATTGGCCTCCGCCACCGCCTGGCCGTGCAGATAGCCTGCCAGCGCTGTCCAGAACATGTCGATCCCGATCTGGTAGTACAGCGCCGCCAGTCCCTGGTCCTCGCCGAGATATTCGATCCCGGTCAGCACCTCGAGGGCGGATCTGTGCGCCTCGACGGCGTCCTTGGGTCCGCTGTAGTAGGTCATGGCGTCCGGCGTGCCGATGCCTGGAGGCGGCACCTGCACGCCACCGGTGATCTGCACGGCCTCGCGCTCGGCTAGCCACGCGGCCGCCTGACGTGCCCTGTCCGGGGTGTCGGAGGTGAGGTTGACCAGGGTACGTCCGCTCAGGGCGGTACGCGGGGCCTGTGCCAGGATGGCATCCATCGCGTCATAGTCGGTCAAGCTCAACACCACCAGTTCGTTGGCGGTGAGCGCCGCCTCGACGGATTCCGCTCTCCTCGCACCCCGCGCCACCAGTACGTCTGCCCTGGCAGAAGTACGGTTCCACACGGTCACTTCGTAGCCGCTGTCGAGGTAGGCGCCGGCCATGGCCTGCCCCATGGGGCCCAACCCGATCACCGTCACAGCCTTCATCCACGATCTCCTCACGAGTAGAACGAACGCTCTATTTAGCTGACACGGTAGCACACGACTAGAACGAACGCTCTACCCAGTACGATGAGAGCCATGCGAACTCAGCACGAGATCGGCACCCGCGAGCGGATCGTCCGGACGACCTCTCGCCTGATGCAGCGGCAGGGGTACGAGGCGACGGGCCTCAAGCAGATCTCCCAGGAGGCTCAGGCCACGCTGGGCTCGGTCTACCACTTCTTCCCGGGCGGGAAGCGGGAGCTGGCGGTCGAGGCGGTCCGCCATGGGGACCGAGAGTTCGCGGAATTCCTGCGCGCGGCGTTCGACCGGGAGGACGATCCGGCCGCGGCGATCGTCACCTGCACTCGAGACCTGGCGAAGGGGCTGCGCGAGTCCGGCTGGCTGGACGGCTGTCCCGTCACCACCACGGCGTTGGAGAGCGCGGGCCGGGTGCCCGAGATCCAGCAGGCCGCAGAGGACGCCTACGAAAACTGGCGCGCGCTGGTCCGCGACAAGCTCAGCCGTGCCGGATTCGCCGACGACCTGGCACACGACCTCGCCCACAGCGTGATCAACCTGTTGGAGGGCGCGGAGTTGTCGGCGCAGGTGTCCCAGAGCGAGGCACCCCTGGAGATCGCCGGTCGGCACCTCGCACGGCTTATCGACTCCTACCGATGAGTTGAGCCGGTCCACGGATGGCTGTCACGCCGGTTTTCTGAGCACCTCGGTGAGGGCCGAGATGTTGTGCTCGCCGTGGCCTGCCTCGGCCGCCCGCCTCACCAGGTCGTGCAGGGGCGCGAGCCAGGTCGTGTCGACGTTCGTCTCCTTGGCCAGGTCCGCGTCGTGGGCTGCCCCGGCCAGGAAGAGGTTCACGGAGGAGGCGGCGTTGGTGTAGTCACCGCTGTCGATCTCGTTGGCATAGATCGGCAGCAGCGACTTGATCATGTCCAGCCACTTGCCGGCGAACCGCACCATGGAGGCTGCCTCGAGCCCGCGCGCCTGGACGGCGGCGGCGCCCTGGAAGAAGCCGACGAGCGCGGGCAGCAGCATGGCGCCCACCGCCATCTCGTACAGGGCGGCGAGGTCACTCTCGTCGCCGAGGTGGACGGTGTCGCCGCCCAGGACCTTCAGGGTTGTCTCGAACTCCTCGAAGACCGTCTTGTCGCCGCTGTAGTACAGCAGGGTGCCCGGCGCCCCGATGGCCGAAGGCACGTTCTTGACCGCCCCGGCCAGGAATCGGGCCCCATGACCGATGGCCCAGGCGGCCGTCTCGCGTGCGTCCGCGGGGGAACCGCTGTTGAGGGTGACAAGAGACTGTCCACGCAGCGACGCGACGGCCGGCCGCAGCGCCAGCCGGGTGTCATCGAAGGTGGTCAGGCAGGTGATGACCAGCGAACTTGCCGCCACCGCGTCCTCGATCGCCTCCGCATGCTCGGCTCCCATGGCGATGAGGGGCACGGCTTTGGCGGCGGTCCTGTTCCAGACAGTCGTCGGGTGCCCGCCCTTGATGAAGGCCTCGGCCAGTGCCCTGCCCATCGAACCCAGCCCGATGACGGTCACCGGTGTCGCGTTCTTCCCCGTCATATGCATACTCCAGCCACAGAGATAAGGAGGTGAGCGTGCTGCCTCGCAGAACCGCCCTGGTCTTGGCGCGGCGCCTGATCCATGCTGGCCGGAACACCGACATTCTCTCAAGTACCGACATTTTCGCCATGTACTGACAAAAATGTGAGTATGGGCCGATGACGAAGGCAAGGAAACGGACATTCACCTGCGGTCTCGACGCTGCCATCGCCGTCATGGGAGGCAAGTGGAAGGGACTGATCCTTTTCGCGCTCCAGGATGATCCCTTGCGCTTCGGGGAGTTGCGGCGCGCGGTCCCCGGCGTCAGCGAGCGGGTGCTGATTCTGCAGCTGCGGGAGATGGAGGCCACCGGGCTGCTGCATCGCGAGGTGTATCACCAGGTTCCGCCGAAGGTGGAGTACTCGCTCACCGAGTTCGGTCATTCGCTCAACACCGCGATGGCGCCGCTCGGGGAGTGGGGTGAGGAGCACATCGAGCGCATCGAGGCCATCCCCTGGGACCTATGACCACACCACGATCTGCGGGCCGCTGGATCGTCCAAGTGTCCTTCCCGGCCTGGCTGTCCGGGGCGCCGGCCCCGGACAGCGCCCGGCGTGGGCTGATCTAGCCGTTCTGTCCCGTGAGGATTCTGTCCCAGTCCACCGTCTTGGCCCATTCGGCGTAGCTGTGCCAGCGCACGGCGGGGTATCTGGCGTGCAGAGTCTCGATGTCAAGGAAATCGGTGTTGTTCTCAAAGCTCTCGAACATCGTGGCCACTTCCTCGCCGGCCCACTGTCGCACCATGTCCAGCGGCAACTGCTGGTAGGGGATCTCCCTGCCGAGCACCTCGCTCAGAATCCGGGCCGCCTCCTGCCCGGTGACGCGATCGGACGCGATGTCGATCCGCTCGCCGATGAACTCGCCGGGGTTCTCAATGGCATGTACGGCCATGCCTGCAATGTCCAGGACGCTGACCTGGTCGAGCGGCTTGCCGGGAGTCAGCGGATTGGCGAGCAGGCCGTCACCGAGCCGGCTGAAGCCGAGGTTGAGCACATTCTCCATGAAGTACACCGGGCCGAGCACCGTCGAGCGCACCGGCTGCTCACGCACATACGCCTCGACGAGCTGTTTGCTGTCGGCGTGGTCGACGTTGGTGGCCACCAGCTGGTCGCCGCCCCGCACAGAGGAGTACACCAGGTGGACGTCGAGGCGAGCGGCGGTGTCGACGAGCAGGCGTCCCTGCGCGACCTCTTCGTCCTTGCCGCCCGCGCCGAACGGCACCGACAGGCCGAAAATCGCATCGGCGCCCGCGCAGGCCTGCTGGAGCGCGCCGGGATCGGCGAGGTCGCCGGTGGCAAGCCGCGCCCCCTGAGCCGACAGCGCCTTCGCGGCCGGCGACTCCCCCGAGCGCACGTACGCCACCACCTCGTGACCGCGCTCCAGAAGCAGGTCGGCAACCGCGCCACCCTGTTTGCCGGTGGCGCCAACGACGACGATTTTGGTCATGACAAGCATCTCCATGGTTGGGATGGGAAATAGCCAGGACATGCGGGCGCGTCTCGACCGGCCCCATCCGGCCGCGCCGCCCGCCGTCAGTGATTCTGGGACCTCAACCACAGTTGAGGTCAAGCGCCGGACAGCTTGCCCACCACCTTGACCACCACCCGTCAGGCCGGCCGCCCCGTCCACCTCGCACGATCACAAACCTGGCGGCACATCAAGCAAGCATCCGGCTGAGGAGCGAAATGTCGGCGGCTGCTCTCCGGGGCCCGCGTCCTGAGCACGCCGCTCACCTCCTGGCTGCCCTCCCGGCCGTGGTACTGAGCGGCGCGACCGCTCACCGTCCTCCAGCGTGGGAGCCTGCCGACACGCAGCCGCCTGAGCTGCCCGACGGGGCCGGGGAATCCGGCGATGCGCTGACCGGGACGCCGCCTGCGCTGCTCGCCGCTGACGAGCCGCCGGCGCTGTCGCGTGGTGAATGCGCCGCCGACGATGAGGCGCGCCGCGACTACCACCGCGACCGGCCGTTGGTGAACACCGCGACGATCCGGCGGCTTCGGCGGGAGACAGCCGGCGCAACTCGGCGCGCGCAGCGGCAAGCAGGCTGTCGACGGTCAGGGACCCGAGGGTGTTACTTCTCGGCCGTGCCGGTTTTCCCGCTGATGGACTCCTGATAAATGTCCGCGTAGGTGCGCGAGTCCTTGATCAGGTCGTCGCAGAAGGCAGCGACATCGTTGCCGATGAGTTCCAGGACTCCCCTGCCGGCCGCGACACCCTCCTCGAAGAAATCGAGGATCCCTGAGAGCAGGGACCCGTCAAGCAAGTCGATCGGTCCGACCTTGAAGATGTACCTCTGAATCTCCTTGTAGACGATCCGATAGTCCGGCGGGAGCGCCTTGACCCGCGCCATGTGCGCCCGCCACTGCTTCTTGCCCTCGATGATGTCTTGGATGCCCACGTCAGCCTCCTAGCCGGCCCAATTTCCTTGCGACGTTCCTGTTCAACTGCTCGCGCCACCGGTCGCGATAGCTCCGAGCCCCTTCTCCGCCCGCCAGCGCCGCGCAGAAGCCCTTGATGTCGTCACCCAGCACCTCGTGAATGCTCTGCCCATCGGACGCTGTCTCTTCGAGCAGCCCCAGAGCACCGTCGAGAATCGGCATCAGGTTTCGACCTGTGAAGTCCCCGTAGGGAAAAAGATGACCTATGATCTCTCCCCACGCCGCCCGGTAGTCGGCCGGCAATGCCTCGGCCCGAGCTTCGAACGCCTTCCATTCCCTGGTGAGATCGCTGCCTGTGATGGTCTCCCAGAAGTTCATCTCCCGCCCTCCTTGAGCTTGTCGATCCGCGATGTGACGTACTCCCATTTCGCCCAGAACGTCGCGAGTTCTTCGCGCCCCGCGTCGTTGAGCGCATAGAACTTGCGCGGCGGGCCCAGCCCGGACGGTCGTTTCGTCACCTGGACGAGCCTCTTCTTCTCCAGCCGCAGCAGGATGGTGTAAACCGTCCCCTCGACGACGTCGGCGAAGCCGAGTTCGTTCAGCCGACGCGTGATGGCGTACCCGTAGGTCTCCTCGCTGCCGATGATTTCCAGCACGCAGCCCTCAAGCGTGCCCTTCAGCATCTCCGTCAGGTCGTCCATCGTGGGTCCTCTTCGGTTCTCCTGGTACTTTGTAGTACCGAGTACCAGTACACGGTACCACAGAGTAGCGAACCAATGCCCAGCCAGCGGTGAGCGCTTCGCATCATCGGCCCGCGACTGGATACTCGACATCACCACCCGGCCTGGCGACGGGTTGATCGCCGTCACCCCAGTAGCTGAAGGTGCCGGACTCCCAGTCGACCCAGTTGTAGAAGGGCATGTTCAGGATCTCGAGGAAGGCGCCGTTGAGGACTGAGGTGGGTGCCACGGTGCTGGACCGGTAGGCCTCGGCGGCCTTCTTGCGGAGGTCGGCGAAGTGGTTGTCACCGTAGTCGGCTCCCCCTGGACGGCGGAGACAACGACGTCGACTCCCTGGAGGGCGCGGGTGAGGCGGTCGGCGGGATCGCGGATGTCTCCTTCGACGACCTCGATGGCCGGGTCGTCGAAGGCCTGGCGGCCCTTGGTGTTGCCGGGCCTGACGAGTGCGCGGACCTGCACGTCTCGTCGTCGCAGACTGTCGATGACCAGACGGCCCAGGCGGCCGGTGGCGCCGGCCACGAACACAGTGGACATGGATACTCCCTGTCGCAGAGTAGGTGTCAGTGAGTTGGGGTGAGGTGGGAATGGGAGCCCGCGGATTCGGGCTTCTGCCTGCTGGATGCGCTCGGCGAGAGGGCCAGTGGCTTGTGCGGGGGCCGGCTGTTCGCTGGTCCGTGGTCCTGTGTTGCCCCAGGGCCCGTCGCGTGAGCTTTGAGAAGGTCTGCGACGTCAGTGAGCCCGACCTGGATGCGTCCGTAGATGCGAGGGTTGAGCAGTGTCGTGCCGTCGAAGTCTCCGGCGGATGCGAAGAACGCGACCGGGATCGTCAACGCCTGGAAGAAGGCGAACAGTGGCCGCATGGCGTGCTCCAGGACGAGCGCATGGTGGTCGCCTCCGCCCGTCGCGGCAAGGAGGACGGGCTTGTTCGCGAGCGCGTACTGGTCGACGAGGTCGAAGAAGTGCTTGAACATGCCGGGGTACGTACCTCGGAACACGGGTGCGGCGGCGATGAGGAGATCGGCATCCTCGGCGAGCCGGAGCGAGTCTTCGACCTCGGGCGTGACGTCGTCGCGCTCGATCGCGCCGGTGAACCCCTCGCCCAAGCGGTACACGTCGACCCGGGACACCTCGATGGGGAGCATGTCCTTCAGGGTGTCGAGAACGACGTCGACGAGTCCCATGGTCTTGGACGGCTCACTGGGGCTGCCGTTGACGACGACGACTCGCAGGGTCGGGCCCCGCAGGGGCGTGACCGGATCTGCGTTGCCTGCTTGCGGGACGCCAGTCATGCCACGCTCTTCTCGCGCAGTGCGACCTCGCGGCGCACGACGGGTGCCACCTCTGTGCCGAGCAGTTCGATCGCCTCGAGGTGCTCCTTGTGCGGCATGCCGCCGAAGCCCATCTGGATGATGGCGCGGGTGACGCCGTACAGCTCGTGGTAGGTGAGCAGCTTGTCGATGAGCTCCTGCGGGCTGCCGACCAGCAGTCCGGCCGCGGGCGACGACTGCGCGTCGAAGGCGGCCCGGGGAAGCCGGAGGCCGACGCCGCGCTGGTGGTTGTTCTCCATCATGCCTCTGGCGAAGTAGGGGTACATGGTGTCCCGCGCGCTCTGACTGGTCCGCCCGACGAACCCGTGCGAGTTCATGCTGATCGGCAGAGCGTCAGCGTCGTGCCCGGCCTTCGCTGCCGCCGCTCGGTAGAGCTGGACGGTCTCCTCGTGGAAGGTCATCGGGCCGAGCAGCAGGGCCAGTGCCATGGGCAGGCCGAGGTGGCCGACGCTGATGGCGGAGGCGGGCGATCCGCCGACCCCGACCCAGATCGGGATGGTGTCGCCGTCGGCGCGGGGTGCGATGTCGGCGTCGACCAGGGGCGCGCGGAAGCGACCCTTCCAGGTGAGCGGGTTCTGGTCGCGGATCTTGAGCAGCAGGTCGAGCTTCTCGCGGAACAGGTCCGCGTAGTCCTTCAGGTCGTACCCGAACAGCGGGAAGGACTCGGTGTAGGAGCCGCGGCCGGCGATGATCTCGGCGCGGCCGGCGGACAGCAGGTCGATCGTGGCGAACTGTTCCCAGACGCGTACGGGGTCCTCCGAGCTGAGCACGGTGACCGAGCTCGTCAGCTTGATGTTCTCGGTCTTCTCCGCGGCGGCGGCCAGCAGGATGGTCGGCGCTGATCCGACGAAGTCGGTGCGGTGGTGCTCCCCCACGCCGAAGACGTCCAGGCCCGCCTGGTCGGCGACCTGCGCTTGCTCGATCGTCTCGCGGACGCGCTGCCGCGGGGACGGCAGGGTCCCGGTGGCCGGGTCCTCCGTGAGCTCCCCGAACGTCATGATGCCGATCTCGAATGGCATGTCGTTTCCCTTTCTGCGGAGGGCGGCGCCGCGCGCCTCCGACCGCTGATCCGCATCCCTCAACCTGTCTGCGCAAGCAATTATTCCGGATGCTGCCTGGCTTCTGCGTGACGTGCTTCGCTCGCGGCCCGGCGGCCCGGTGAGACTTCCAGGGCGAGCTCAGGTACGGAATCGAGGCAACGCCAAAGGCCAAATAGTTGCCTGTGCAGGCATTTTGTGGCTCGTGCGTGAGGAGGTCGTCAACAGTCCTCGCGTATCCTGGCGATGCCCGCACGCTACGTGCCGTGCCCGCCGGAAGGAAGCCGTCTACCAACCGAAGGTGCGTGGTTCATCCCGGTTGATCCGTTGGGCATAGGGTGGGCGGCATGGCGCTGCGACTTATTCAGGCGAATTTCAAAGCTCGGGATGACTCGGCGCTCGGCCGGTTCTGGGCGGAGGCGCTCGGCTGGGGTGTTTCCAGCGAGGGACCCGGCGTGACCAACCTCGAGCCCGAGGGCTTCGCCTGGCCGGACCCCGCCGCGTTCTACATCGATATCGTCACCGTCCCGGACCCCGAAACGGTGAAGTACCGCGTGCACCTCGAGCTCGCCACCACCTCTGCGGCCCATCAGGCCGAGCTGGTCGCGCGTCTGAAGGAGCTCGGCGCGACGCCCGCCGACGTGGGCCAGGGCGACGTTCCGTGGACGGTTCTGGCCGACCCGGAGGGCAACGTGTTCTGCGTGCTGGAGCCTCGGGAGATCTACCGGGATACCGGGCCGATCGCCGCGGTGGTGGTCGACTGCGCGGACCCGCGGGCCATGGCCCGCTTCTGGGGCGAGGCAGTGGACTGGACCCTGCATGACGTGACCGACGATCACGTGCTGCTGCGCTCGGCCAAGGGTGTCGGGCCGTATCTTGAGTTCCGCCGCACAACGCCCGGCGTGAAGACCGTGTGGAACCGCGTCCACCTCGACCTGGTGCCGTACCCCATTGACGATCAAGAGGCGGAGGTGGCCCGGCTGCGGACCCTCGGCGCGACGCCCGCCGACGTCGGCCAGGGCGACGTCTCGTGGATCGTCCTCGCCGACCCGGAGGGCAACGAGTTCTGCGTCCTCGGTCGGGCCTGACGCGGAGCCTTCCCCCGCCTGCGTGCCGGACAGCGGCAAGCCGCGCGACGTCGGGGCGAGCAGGTCACGCACGGGCTTGCCAACACGATGTCCTCGCCGCGAACAAGGTTTGCTGTGCAGGCAGACACATCGGTTGGTTCTCGAGCTGACCTGCCGATACCGTGCTGCTCATGGCGACCGACAAGCTGCGAGAGCTTGAAGACCAGGCGTGGCGGGGATTCCTGCTCACTCACGATCGGATCTGGCGTGAGGTCGAGGCCGGGCTTGCCCCGCTCAACGTGAGCATGGCCGAATACAGCGTGCTGGCACTGCTGGGTGAGGCCGGTCGCAACGGCATGCGGATGTCAGAGCTCGCCCAGCAGCGCCTGATGTCCAGCGGCGGGTTCACCCGGCTCGCCGACCGGCTCGAGCGTCGCGGCCTGATCGAGAGGCATCGGTCGGCCGACGACGGCCGTGGCTTCACGGTGGTCCTGACCAAGGACGGGAGGGCACTCATGCGCAAGGCCTGGCGCCAGCAGTACGGCGACCTGCGCAGGCTCTTCTTCGACCGGCTCGAGGACGAGCACCTGCGCAGCCTCGCCGACGTCTGGGCGCGGCTCGCCCCGGACGACCGGGGCGAGCCGAATCAGCACACCTCGTAGCCGCCCCGGGTATGTCACACCCCGTGGTGGGCACCTTCCTGAGCCCTGGGGCGGCGCCGGCACCCGGGTCGTCAGCAGGTCGGACTGATGGCCGTCCTCTGCCGCGACGGGAGCGAATACAACACTGTCGCCCGCGTAGTCGGCTCGAACATCCCCCACCGGTCTCGCTCAGCGGAAAGGCATGACGACCCGCACGCGGTCGCTGTCATTGCCCGGACAGGAACGACATCAGGCGCCGCCGCAGTCATCCCCGATGGGACCATGGCCCGGTCGAAGGGGCTCACCCCCTGAGCGGACGCAGGGCGGAACCCCAGGCGAGGACCTGGTCGAGGACGAGGTTCAGCCGGTCCTCATGGGCGGCGGCGGGCCGGAAGCCGTCCGCGAAGTCGGTATTGATCGACAGCCCGACCTGGTTCGATACGGTGGCCACGCTGAGCAGGCCCAGGACGTGCCGCAGGTGCGAGATCGCCCGGGGCGCGCCATCCACGCCGTAGCCGACGAACCCGGCCGCCTTGTTGGTCCATTCCGTGTACAGGAAGTCGAGGGCGTTCTTGAGCGCGCCGGGGTACGAGTTGTTGTATTCGGGGGTCACGATCAGGAACGCGTCCAGGGACGAGACCTTGGCCGCCCAGCGCTTGGTGTGCTCGTGCTGGTAGTTGCCCGTGGAGGGGTGTTCGGGCTCGTCCAGGTTGCCCAAGTTGTAGTCCTTCAGATCGACGAGCTCGTACTCGGCGTCGCCTCGTTTGACCGCCAGATCGCGGACCCAGTGCGCCACCGCCTCGCCGTTGCGGCCGGGACGGGTGCTGCCCAGGATGATGCCTACCTTCAGCATGTCAATGCTCCCTCAATCGGTTACTCGAACCACCGTAGGGAGACTTGCTGAGATACTGAATGCGCTACCGTCCAACATTTATACGCCAGCGTCTCAGGCGCTAGACTCCACCCATGGACATGCTGAGCGACGTGGTGGCCTTCATGCGGTGCGGGCGCCCTACCTCCACCCGCATCTCCTGGCGGGCGCCGTGGGGCGTGTCGTTCCGCCCGGCGCCCGGGTCCGCCGGTTTCCAGGTGGTGCTGCGCGGGTCCTGCTGGCTCCTTCCCCCGGATGGCGAGCCCGTTCCGCTGAGCGTGGGCGATGTGGTGTTCCTGCCACATGGCGACCCGTTCGGGCTGGCCGACGATCCCGCGCGGCCGCTGGCCGAGTCGGACTGCGATCCGCATTCCAAGCTGTTCGCCTCGGCCGGTTTCGGCGGCGCCGGGGCCGAGACGGTGATCCTTTCCGGCGGCTACCGGCTCGACCTCGACAGGACGCACCCGATCCTGGGCTCGCTGCCCGGCGTGATCCACCTTCCCTCGACGCTGGGCAACCATCCGGAGCTGCGGTCCGCGGTCGAGCTGCTGGCCGCCGAGATCGACAACCCCCGCCCCGGCACGGACACCGTCGTGTCGTCCCTCCTGGAGATGTTGCAGCTGTACGTCCTGCGGGCCTACATCGAGACCCAGGACGAGCCCTGCACCCTGTCCGGCTGGGCCGCCGCGCTGGCCGACCCCGGTGTCGGCCGCGCGCTCGACGCCATCCACCGCGACCCGGCCCGCCGCTGGACGGTCGAGTCGCTCGGCGCCCACGCGGGCATGTCACGCGCCGGCTTCGCCCGCCGCTTCACGGGGCTGGTCGGGCAGCCGCCGCTGGCCTACCTGACCTGGTGGCGGCTGGTGAGCGGGGCCCGCATGCTGCGCGAGTCCGACGCGTCGGTGGCGGAGGTGGCCGAGCGGGTGGGGTACGGGTCGGAGTTCGCCTTCGGCAACGCCTTCAAGCGGGAGTTCGGCGTGGCGCCCGGCCGGTACCGCCGCCAAGTCGCGGTGGCCTAGGCCTGGTTGGTGGCGACCTGCTGACGGTCCCGGTCATCGCCCGCGCAGGCGTGCACGCCACCACGGTCTACCGCCGTTGGGGCTCCCGGCCCGCGTGCCCTCGGAGTAGTGGGCGACTCAGGCGTTCAGTGACGCGATGATCGCCATCGTGGTGTAGGCCATGGTGAAGCGGCCTCCGATCGCATCGATGGCGGCCCCGACGGCCTCCAGCACCTCGGCCAGTTTGTCTGGTGGGAGTTGGGTGAGCGCGCCGGTGGTGGGCAGCAGGTCGAGCCAATCGTCGCGGCTGTAGTACTGCTCCCAGTCGAATCGCCACTGCTCCGGCTCGCCGAACCCGGCCGTCTTCCGGATGCCGTCGGCGAACGTGGCGAACATCGCCTGGTAGATGTCCTGGGCCGGCCTCGGCGGTCCGGCGCTGAGCGGCGAGTTGGGCGCCACCTTCCGGAAGACGGTGGCGAAAGCCTCCGCGACGAAGGGCGGCGCGTCGTAGGCGTGCGCGAACACCGCCAGCAGGCCGCCGGGACGCAGCAGCCGCGCCGCCTTGGCCGGGCCCGCGACGGGGTCCACCCAGTGCCAGGACTGCCCGGCGACGACCGCGTCGAAGGTACGACCGGCGGCGTCCCAGTCCTCGAACGTCGCCACCTCGACCTCAACCCCGGTGCGGCGGGCGAACTCGGCCATCCGGACGTCCGGCTCGACACCCAGCACCTTGCACCCGGCCGCCAGGAACTGACGGGCTTCTATGCCGGTGCCGCAGCCGACGTCGACGATGTCGGGGCCGGGGCTGGCGGTGATGATCTGCCGCACCAGGGCGTCGGGATAGTCGGGCCGGGCCCGGTCGTAGCGTTCGGCGTGGACCCCGAACGACTCCGCCATCTGCCTGGCCTTATGGGGCTCGTTCCGCGGAGGCTCTGGTTGCTCCTGCGCTATAGTGGGCATGCGCCCACCATAGTGGGCAGATGCCCACTATGCAACCCGGGCAGCAGTTCGTGGTGGGCGAAGGCGTGTGAAGAAGGAGGAACGGGGATGCCGACTGGAGTGGCCCTCCGGGATGTGCGGCAGCAGTTGTTCGACGCCGCCGAGCGCGTCCTGCTCCGGGACGGGGCGAACGGCCTGACCAGCCGGGCTGTCACGGCGGAGGCGGGCGTCGCCAAGGGTGTCCTGCACCGGCACTTCGAGGACTTCGACGCCTTCCTCGCCGAGCTCGTGCGGGACCGCATCGCCCGGCTCGAGGGCCAGGCCGACGCCCTTCGCGGCTCCGCCGGGACCGGCACCGTCGCCGGCAACCTGACCGGGGCGCTTATTGACCTGTTCGACTCGGTCGCCGTGGCGATCGTCGGTCTCGTCATCTTCCGGGACGAGTTGCGTGCCCGGCTGCGTCAGGCCCGGCCGGCTCCCGGTGTCCCGGTCCTGACGGATGCCGCGGCCATGATCGCCGCCTATCTGAACGAGGAGTGCGAGCTGGGCCGCATCGCGGCGGACGCCGATGTGGATGCGCTGGCGCTTTCCCTGATCGGGGCCGGGCACATGCTGTTCGCCGGCCGGGAGGGAGTCCCGCCCGAGCCTGAGGAAGTCGGCAAGGTCGTGAACGCCGTCATCGCCGATGTCGTGCAAAGACGACTGCTATGAGCTGGTTGGACGCCGACGCGATCTTGGCGCCGACAGTTGGATATCGCACTGCCGGGCGGCCGCGTCACAGAGGCGTGGACCGACCCGAGCGCTCGACGGCCTTCGCGCGGTCGCTCGCGGGGTCGCGGCGGACCGGCTCCTCGGCCTGGTCGTAGCGGGAGTCAGCCCTTGACCTGACCGCTTGTCCCCCGTGAGAGCCCACCGCACGGTGACGATTCCGGACCCTCGAATCCCTAGCGTTACCGGTGAAGCCGCGGCGCTCCGGCCGCGGGCAACTCGCGAAGGAGTCGTCATGGGAGTCGTCCTGCGGCTGTTGAAGCAGCTCGTGGCCGTCGGGGCAGTCGCTTTCGCCGGGGGCATGGTCGTGGGCGCCGTACAGGGGAACGCGCCTCTCACCCTGGTCCTCGGCCTCGCGACGGCCGCGCTCGCGGTGTTCGTGTACGCCAGGGTGGTGCGATGGTCCGAACGCCGCCCCCCGTGGAAGTGGCCGTGAAGGGGGCGGCGGCCGCCACCGGGCGGGGGGTGCTGATCGGTGTGGGGATGCTCGCCGCCGCCTACGCCGCCACCCGCACCCTGTGGCTGCCGATCGGTCTGCACTTCGGCTGGAACTTCGCCGCGGCCGGCATCTTCGGTACCGAGGTCTCCGGCAACGGCACGCCGCAGGGGCTGCTGGACGGGGTGACATCGGGGCCGGCCCTGCTCACCGGTGGCGCGTTCGGGCCGGAGGCGAGCCCGTACACGGTGGTGTTCGGCGTGCTGCTGACGATCGCGTTCATCTGGCTGGCCCGCCGGCGCGGCTGGTTCCGCTGCGGCGCGGCGCCCGGGCCGGCGCGACCGCTACGCTCTCCCAGTGATCGAACTCCGGCAGGTCCCGGACCTGTGGCGGCGGTCGAGCAGCTTGACGAGCCGATCGAGCTGTTCCGCCCGACCGGCTGTCGAGGTCGTGGTCGCGTTCGAAGACGGTGCCGCCGCCCGTACGTCTGAAGGGCCACCGGTATGTATGTCAGCCAAACCCGCGCCGTCGGCGTGGGCACGTGCCAGAGTGGACCGCACGGCCACCACCCTTCTCTTCGAAGCATTCCCACGACGAAGATGAGGCTGGTGGCCGGCCACAGCACGCGTCCCGGATTTTGGATAAGAACAGCTCACGGTTCTCCAGCACCCAGGTCGCGTACACCATGCGCTCGGCGGGGGTCTCGGTTCTCACCCGGGAACCTGACGCCGGTCTCACTCACCGCGACCGATGTGGCTGCGCCAGCGCGTGGAACCGTAATCGAAACGCTCAATGACCGCCCCGGGATCGAACGTCCCGGGGCTTCCTTCGCGCCGCGCAACCGCGGCTCACTGCTCAGGCGCCAGCACCGGGCTGTTGTGATAGGCGGCGATCAGCCACTGGCCGTCCCGCTTCTCGAAAACCCAGGTCGCGTTCACCTTACGCAGGTCGTCCGGAACCTCGGTCTCGCCGGCGAACAGGATGGCGGATTCGCTGACGACGATCGCGCCGTCCCTGCCGACGAAGCGGATACTGAGCTGCTTGTTGTAGGTCGAGCTGCCCTTGAGCGGCCCCTCGAAGGCCAGGGCCATGTTCTGACGGATCACGTCACGGCTGTCGCGGAGCGAGCCGGTCATGATGGCGGTCGCGTCCGCGGTGTAGTTGGCGACCATGCCGTCGGCGTCGCCGGCCTCCCACGCCTTGTAGGAATCAACCAGCACGGCCTGGATTGCGGCCTCGTCTTCCACGCGAGTGTTCGACATCAGATTCTCCCTTGTGATCGGCTCGCTCGGGTCATTCCGGCGAACTCGTCATACATACCGGCGGCGGGGTCGGAACTCATCGCGCCCGCCAAGAGATGTTGAGGCGTACTCGGCGCACAGGGCGGGCGACGTGACGAGGCCCGGTCATCGCCCGCGCAGCTGCAACGACACCGCCTCCGCGAGCAAGCCCAAAGACGTCACCTCCATCGCGGATAAGGGCCGATGGAGGCACCGAGGATGAGTCGACCGTCAGCGCGTCAGGGCGGCGCCCAGCTGGCGGATCACCTCGGCCTCGCCGGGGTTGACGTCGTCGCTGGATGGCGCGTGTTCGGTGATGGCTGCCCCGATGATGTCGTCCACCTGGGAGATGAGGTCGATCAGTCGCTGCGGCTGCACGCCGTTCGGCTCCGGGTAGCAGGTTGCGCCAAAGGCGGTGGGCTCCAGGACGTCGAGGTCGATGTGGACGTACACGGGGCCGCGCAGACCGACGAGTGCACGCTCCAGGTCGTCGACGCCGTACCTGCGCAGGCCGGTCGTCGCGAGGTACTCGTGCTCGGACGCGTCACCCGCTCGCTCTCCAGCGATGATCACCTGATGTGGTGCCAGCGGATGCTCCAGGGTGAGGCCGGTCGGTCCGTCGCCGAGCAGGGCGCGCACCACCATCCCGTGGAAGGCGCCCGATGGCAGCGTCTGCGGACTGTAGACGTCCGGGTGGGCATCGATCCACAGCACCGTCAAGGCGTCCCCATAGCGGGTGTAGGCAGCGGCGATCGGCGGGATGTCGACCGCGCAATCGCCGCCAATAGTGATCACCCGGTCGTCGATGCCGGCCAGTGCCTTCTGCGTCAGCCGCTGGTTCTCCACGAGCACGTCGTACGCGCGGATCCCGGCGGCCTTCTCCCCGCCCGCTTCAAGCACCGGCACGGTCACCACCGTGTCGGCCGGAACGAGGTCGGCGGCGCGGCGAGCGCCGGCCATCAGCTGCGGCGCCTTGCCCGACGCCGATCCTTGCCATTGGGGTACGCAGAGCACAGTCGTCATGCGGCGACGATACGAGATGCCAGAATCAAGGGTCTAGATCGATCTGTTGCTTCGTCAAGGAAATTTCCACCAGATCGGCACGATGGCAGGAAGCTATCCAGAAGGCTCTCTCATCACCGCCCCGGTGCCGGACGAATCGGCGGCCGACAACCCGGCTGAACGGCGGTCGTCTCGTCGCGGAGGAAATTCCGGAGAAATCGGGCAGTCCGCCTTGTTAGGGTGCCCGAATGAGTTCTCAGCCGGCCTTGCTGCCGCGCTCGACACCGGCGGCTTCGGGGGTCTCGTCCCGTTCGATCGCCGCGTTGCTGGACCGGCTCGAAGCACAATCCGTCGAGCTCCACTCCATCATGGTCGTACGCCACGGTCACGTCGTGGCCGAAGGCTGGTGGGCGCCGTACTCGGCCGGGCGCCCGCATCTGCTCTATTCGCTGACCAAGTCGTTCACCTCGGTCGCGGTGGGGCTCGCGATCGCCGACGGGCTGCTCTCGCTGGACGACCGGGTGGTGGACGTGTTGCCCGACCACGTTCCGGCCGACATTTCCGAGCAGGGACGCCGCCTCACCGTGCACCACCTGCTGTCCATGACGGCCGGGCACAGCGCGGACAGCCTCGCCGAGGCCTGGCAGCTGGAACCGGGCGACCTGGTGAAGGGCTTTCTACGCGTACCGTTCTCTGAGCCTGAGGGAACTCGGCACACCTACGACAATGCGACCACGTTCGTCCTGGCCCGGATGGTGGAACGGGTCACCGGCCGCGGCCTGCCGGAGCTGCTCGACGACCGCCTGTTCCAGCCGATGGGCGTCGACCACGCCGAATGGGATCGGGTGGCGAGCGGTTCCGCCTTCGGATTCCACGGGCTGCACCTCACGACCGAGGCCGTCGCCGCCTTCGGCGAGTTGCTGCTGCGCGGAGGCGTCTGGGGCGACCGCCGGCTCATCCCGGGCGAATGGGTGGAGCTCGCGACCAGGCGGCACATCGAGACCCGGCAACTCGAGGACGGCTCGGCTAACCCCGACTTTCTTTGCGGGTACGGCTACCAGTTCTGGATGTCGCGGCACGGTTACCACGGCAACGGCGCCTTCGGCCAGCAATGCGTGGTCGTCCCGTCCCACGATCTCGTGGTCGTCCTCACCGCCGCCGTCGAGCAGACACACGCCCTGCCGAGCGTCCTTTGGGACTGCCTGCTGCCCGGCCTGGATGACGCGGGAAGCCCCCGGGACGACGAGATCCTCGCTGATCGCCTGCGGCGGCTGTCACTCGCGCCGGTGCCGGGGTCGGCTGCCCCTTCCCGTTCCGGTGCGGCGAGGATCGACGCCTCCGCCGAGGATTCGGCCCTGCCTGACGGAACCACGGTGGCGGTCGAGCCGGTGGACGGCGGATGGCACCTGCAACTCGGGTCGTCCCTCAAGGTCGCCGTCGGCCACGGCACATGGTGGGAAAGCTCGCCGCTCGGCCGCCCGGTCGTTGCCGCCGGCGCCTGGCAGGGCAACACGTTCGTCGCCGACCTCTACGTCATCACCACCCCGCACCGGATCCGGCTGGTGCTCGACGCCGACGCGGGGACAGCGGCGGCGACGTGGAGCACCGTGCCCCTGACCAGCCCCAGCCTGGAGTTGCATCTGCGGTCGCCGCTGATGACCCGGCCCGACGTCGCGTAGGTGATGGTGACCGGGGCATCCCGTGATGCCCGGCGCCGGCACCTCCGCCACCCGATCCTCGGCACCTACTTCTGACCGCCTTGACCACCCTTGATTATCGCGGCACCATGCGTGGCTTGAGTGTCGGACTGATCATCGCGATGCCTCATTTGTTCACTGCGGTACGCGCCCAGGTAGGGCCGACGGCCAGGTGCTCACCCGGTCGCAGCGGCGCGATGGCGTGCGCATACGCCCAGGTCCACATACCGCGTGGGCACCCAGCAGCGCCGCCGCGCGCTGGCGCGGTGTGGCGGCTCAGGGGGTTCGGTACGCCGGTGGGTTGGTGCCGTACAGTTCCTGGTGCCACAGGTCGGCGCAGAGGCGTTTGATGCCGGCCGCCAGATGGCGGCGGTAGGTGGTGAAGGGCAGGGCGAGGTGTTCGGCGGCCGGTTCCTGGGTGGGTGTGCCGTGCAGGAACGTGACCGACAGCGCCCGGTGGAACTTGACCGAGCGGGGATCCCCACGCAGGTCGTCGATCGCCCGTCCGCGCCGGCGAACCGGTGCGCGCGGCCGCAGCGCTGGAGCGGCTCAGCCTGCGGGCCCATGCCAGCGGCACCTCGTGGGCGCTCGGACTGGAGGCTCGCTCGCGGGCGCTGATGAGCACGGGGCCGGCCGCTGAGGAGCTGTATCGCGAGGCGATCCAGCGGCTCGGCGACTGCCGGAGGGTGCCCGACCTCGCCCGCACCCACCTGGTCTATGGCGAGTGGCTGCGCCGCGAACGCCGGCGCAAGGATGCGAGCGAACAGCTCCGCACCGCCCACAAGCTGCTGTCCGAGATGGGCCTGGAGGCGTTCGCGGCGCACGCCGCCCACGAGCTGCACATCGCACGCCTGGTAGCCACTGGGGCGACCTCCAAGGAGGTCGGCGCGCAGCTGTTCCTGAGCCCGCGCACGATCGACGCACCTGCGCAGCATCTTCCGCAAGCTCGGCATCACCTCCCGCCGGCAGCTCAGGGACCTGCAGCTTCCCTGACCCGGCTCGGGCGCCGGTGGACACCTACCGCGCCACCAGCGCCCAGGCTCGATGCGACCGGTCGCCCTCTACTGGCGCGGACACGTCGTCCACCCGGGTAGGGGCCTACTCCCGCAGGATGGACAGGGCTCGGGACGGGCACAGGGTGACGGCGTCGCGTGCCTGCGCCACGGTCTCGTCGTCGGGGCGGTCGGTCAGCAGGGTCACGATGCCGTCGTCGTCTTGGCCGAAGACGGCCGGTTCGGTCAGGACGCACTGGCCGGAGCCGACGCAGAGGTCGGTGTCGGCTGTGATCCGCATCATGTCCTGCTCACCAGGTGACCGGGAGTTCGTGAACGCCGTAGATGACGGCGTCGGTCTTGAACGCCAGGTCCTCGACCGGTACGGCGGACCGCAGGGTGGGGATGCGGCGGAACAGCGTGTCGAAGACGATCTGCAGTTCCATCCGGGCCAGGTTCTGGCCGAGGCACTGGTGCGGGCCGAAGCCGAAGGCGAGGTGGTGGCGGGCCCCGCGCTCGACATCCAGGTCGGCCGGGTCCTTGAACGCCGCCGGGTCCCAGTTGGCCGACAGGCCGGAGACGATGACGCCCTCGCCGGCCTTGATGCCCACCCCGCCGATCTGCACGTCCTCGGTGGCCAGCCGGGAGGTGACCCCGTCGGCGATGGAGAAGTAGCGCAGCAGTTCCTCCACGGCCATGGGCGTCCTGCCCGGGTCGGCCTTGACCAAGGCCAGTTGCTCCGGATGGGAGAGCAGCCCGACCACGCCGAGCGAGATCATGTTCGCGGTGGTCTCGTGTCCGGCGGTCAGCAGCAGGAACGCCAGGCTCACCAGGCTCGCGTGGTCGAGGGCGCCCTGCTGGCGTTGCCGGGCGATCTGCCGGCTGAACAGGTCGTCGCCGGGTTCGGACTCCTTACGGGTGAGCAGGTCGTCGACGTAGGCGCGCAGTTCGGCGAGGGCTCGCCGGCGGTCTTCCAGCGAGGTCGGGCGCACCATCATGGTGGTGCGGCTTTGGAAGAAGTCGTGGTCGGTGTAGGGGACGCCGAGCAGTTCGCAGATCACCAGGGAGGGCACCGGCAGGGACAGCGCCTGCACCAGGTCGACCGGCCGCTGGTCGGTGGCGAGCATGTCGTCGATGAAGTGGTCGACGATGTCCTGGATCCGCGGGCGTAGCGCGGCCAGCCGCTTCACGGTGAACTCGCCGATCACCGGGCGGCGGGCCGCGGAGTGTTCCGCGCCGTCCATGCCGAGCATCAACGGCGGCTGGCTGCGGAGCTGCTGCAGGGTCGCCGCATCGAGGGTGAAGAGCGGGAAGCCCTCCTTGCGCTTGTCGGAGGAGAAGCGGCCGTCGGCGAGGACGGCACGGGCCTCCTCATGCCCGGACACCCACCACGCTTCGCCGCCGCTGGTCAGGCGGATCTTGTTGATCGGCGCCTGCTCGCGCAGCCGCTCGTAGGCGGCGGGCGGGGCGAACGGGCAGCTCCGCTCGACCGGCAGTTCCAGGCCGGCGAGTTCGCCGACGACGTTCTTCGTCATGAATGACCCCCTAGTAAGAGATCTGGTTGAGTCTGCGTGGGGCTGTTCGGGCTTGTTCTGCGGTGAACACCGGCGGCGGAACAGCCGCGGCTGACCAGGCACCGCGTCTGGCTTCCCCGAGGGTGAGCGGGGTCGCGGATTCGATGCGGGTCCGTTCGTTTGGGGTTGCGAACGTAGGGTCCGGTGATTCCGGCGTCCTCAGTAGTCCCGCCGCAACGGTGGCGGCACGGCGTGCGCAGGTCGGTGGCCAAGCGTGCCGGACCAGCCGGGCAGCATTCGGGTGCGGTCGACGGACCGGACAGGGTCTGTTCATCTCAGGGTGAGCGGGGTTTCGGCTTCGAGGTGGGTCAGCTTCTTCGGATTGCCGACGTAGTAGAGGCCGGTGATGCGGGCGTCCTCAACACGGATCGCGATGACGCCGTCGATCTCGCCGTCCACGCGGACGAGGAGGGCCGGGTTGCCGTTGATCACGATGGGGTCACTGGTGAGCGCGACCTGGGCCTTGCCGAGGCCGCCGACGATGAAGCGGGCCACCTTGTCGGCGCCGATGATCGGACGCGGCGCGGCCTGCTTGACGCCGCCGCCGTCGCTGATGACCACGACCTCGGGGGCGAGCACGTCAAGCAAGCCCTGCAGGTCCTTGGTTTGGAGCGCGCGCTGGAACGACTCCAACACCGCCCGGGCCTCGCCGGGAGAGACCGCCTCGCGAGGGCGGCGGGCTTCGACGTGGTGCCGGGCGCGGTGGGCGATCTGGCGAACGGCCGCGGGGCTCTTGCCGACGGCGGCTGCGATCTCGTTGTAACTGACATCGAAGGCTTCGCGCAGCACGAAGACGGCGCGCTCGGTCGGCGACAGCGTCTCGAGGACGAGCATGAGCGCCATCGACACGCTCTCGGCGAGCTCGACGTCCTCGGCCACGTCCGGCGTGGTGAGCAGCGGCTCGGGCAGCCAGGGGCCGACGTAGGCCTCCTTGCGGCGCTTCATGGTGCGCAGCCGGTTGAGCGACTGCCGGGTGGTGATCCGCACCAGGTAGGCGCGCTGGTCGCTCACCTGCGCCACGTCGACCTTCATCCACCGCAGCCAGGTTTCCTGCAGGACGTCTTCGGCGTCGGTGGCCGAGCCGAGCATCTCGTAGGCGACGGTGAACAGCAGGTTGCGGTAGGCGACGAACGACTCGGTGGCGCAGTCCATGCCCTCGCCGTGAGCGGGCGGCTCGGCTGGGTCCGTGGTCCGCTCGCTCATGCCTGGCTCCCGCCTGTTGGTTCTCGAGGGTGTGACACGCACAAAACACCGGTCGCCACCGCTTTGTGACACCTGCGGCCGGTGGCGTATGTCACACAGCCGCGCCGTCACAGGGGTTGGGACGCCGGTGTCTCCATGGCCGACAGGATGCCGCGCGAACCATCCGCACGGCACGCGGCCCCACGAGTGGTGTCCACCGTGGAAATCCGCCACCACAGAAAGAAGGAAAGACGTCATGAGCAAGGTCTGGTTCGTCACCGGTTCGTCCCGCGGCCTCGGCCGCAACTTCGTCGAGGCCGCCCTGTCCCGCGGCGACAAGGTGGCCGCGACCGCCCGCACGACCGGAAGCTTTGATGAGCTGGTCGCCGCCTATGGCGACGCGGTGCTCCCGCTCGAGCTGGACGTGACCGACAAGGCCGCCGTCTTCGACAGCGTCAAGCGGGCCAAGGAGCACTTCGGCCGGCTCGACGTCATCGTGAACAACGCCGGCTACGCCATGATCGGCGCAATCGAGGAGCTGACCGAGCAGCAACTGCGCGACCAGCTGGAGACCAACGTCTTCGGCGCGGTGTGGGTGATCCAGGCCGCGCTGCCCCACCTGCGCCAGCAGCGCTCGGGGCACATCATCCAGCTGTCCTCGGCCGCCGGGCTCATCGCCATGCCGCTCGGCGGCGCGTACCACGTCTCCAAGTGGGCCCTGGAAGCCCTGAACGAAAGCCTCGCCCAAGAGGTCGCCGACTTCGGCATCAAGGTGACCGTGGTCGAGCCGGGCGGCTTCGCCACCCGCTCCGGCAAGAATCCCGATCCTCTCGCCAACGGCCACCTGGCCGCGACCAACCCGATCTACGACGGTCTCCGCCGGCGCATCGCCGGGATCGCGGGAAAGCAGCCCGCCGGTGACCCGGCCGCCGCTGCCCAGGCACTCCTCAAGATCGTCGACTCCGACAACCCGCCCCTGCGGGTGCTCTTCGGGCAGGGCTTCTACCCGATGCTCCAGCAGGTCTACGCCGACCGGCTCAAGACCTGGGCCGACTGGCAGGACCTTTCGGCGGAGGCTCACGGCAATCTCGATCAAGAAAATCGGTGACCCCAGGGCGGAGTCAGCTCACCGGAGCAAGCGTTGTCTGGGGTCCGTCTGGACCGGCAGGCACGTAAGGCGAGTGGCCTTATGGGAACTTACCTGACGGATTTATCTGGGATTGTCAGGCAAGTGGGTCACGTCAGGGGACGTAGGGTTATCTTCGGGTGACTCTGGATAGTCAGCCATGTGTGGCATGTAGCGTCATCGCGTCTTGCCTCACGAGTGACTTCGGGGGTCTTCCGGCATGTCAGGCATTGAGTCCGCCGTCCGGGGGAGTCGGCCGATGCCGTGCCTGGTTACCATCAGTGGCCATGACGTGACCCGGCTGAGGGACGTCCGCCTCATTCCCCTGGTGTTCGGGCCGCTGATCGGTTTCCTGCGCTCGCCAGCGCGAGTCCTCAACCGCACAGGCGCTACGCGAAGCCGTCACCGGCGCTCAGGCGGATCGTCCCCGCGCTCCGGTCAGCCGGCCGCCAGCACCGCCTGATGGGAACGACCGGCCGAACCGGCCGCCTTGACGGTGACCACGGGCCGATTCCCGGTCGAGACGGTGACCGTCGAGTCAGCGGAGAGCACGGCCGAAGCCGGATATGGGAGGGTGACCTTGATGGTGCTCCCCGTCCGTTTCGGGTCGGACACCGCAACCCGAATCTGGCCGTCCGCGCGACGGACGACGACGGCGGCCGGGGCATCGGTGGTGAGCCCATCACCGTCGCCGGGCACCCAGAAGTTCCCGAAGAACAGAGTCCCGCCGGCTTCGTTCACCTCGATCGCCTGCAGCTCTTCGTTGTTGGCCACGATCCGTACCAGCCCCTCGGCGCGGTCCGCGGTCTGCTGGGCGGTCGCGCCGGGCAACAGGGCGTAGGCGTACGTCGCCTGGTCCGGAGCGGACCCGTGGTCGAACCACATGGTCAGGTAGCGCCGGGTGATCGGCGTCGGGTCACCGACCACGGTGCCGGTGCTGATGTCGCGCCAGCTGCCGGTGCGTTCGGCGCGCGAAGCGTGCAGCTCCGCGCCGCCGGGGAACACGTATCCGCCGACGCCTTCCAGGTGGGCCCAGCGTGCGGCCGGGAACGTCTCCGACCAGCCTTGGCGGACCGGCTGGACGGTGCCGTCTACGGTGAGCGCATTCGTGCCGGACGCGTGCAGGTTGCGATTCTCCACGATCGTCTCGACGGTTTCGACTGGCTCAGCGAGCGTGAACCTCAGCACGGGCCTGAGCGTGCGGTGCTCCCGGCTGCCGATCTGCACCGACAGTCCCTGCCCCGCAGGCTGCAGGATCGCGAAGTCCACGTGGCCCGTGCCGACGCGGCCACGTACGTAGTCGGTCACGTCAACCGACAACCAGCCGCCGGCCGCAGTCGTGCGCATCGTGGCCAGCCGTGATTCGATCGACGGCTTGGTGTCCCAGGTGATGGTGTCCTCTTCCCAGCCGTCACCGGCGCGGTGGACGTTCACGGTCGCGGTGTCGCCGCCGGAGTCGACGACCTGGGCGTGGAACACCAGCCGCGCGGACGCGACGTCCGGCCGCAGCCCGCCGAGGTCGAACCGCAGGAAGGATTCCCGGGTGAGGCTCGGGTTCGCGTGGTTCTTCACCAGCAGCCATTGGCTGTCGCCGTAGTTCGTGTCGGCATGCGCCCCGCCGTTGACTCGCGCGTCGGCGACCGGGGGACGCGAGTACTCGCCACCGCCGTTGATTCCGGCGCCGAGGGCGACCACCATGTCGTCGAGGCAGAACCAGGACTTCTTCGACTCCAGCTCGCTGCCGTCGGCCTGGTGGCTCATGCCGGCACTGACGTACCGTTCGTCGAGGGCGGCGCCACCTACCCACTGGGCGTTCGGGGTGTACAACCCCTGACCGCCGCCCATGTCGAGCCGGGGCATGGTGTCGACGGTGATGCCCGGCAGCCGGTACGGGTCGACCGTCGGCCAGAAGGCGTCGTTGAACTGCCTGAGGTCGTCGTTGTAGAGGTATGTCATGCCCTCGCCGAGATACCATCCGCGGCGGTTCTCGCCGTTGATCGATTCGTACGCGGCGATCCGCCGGGACGACATGCTGATCGCAAACGCCCAGGTCGGGCGTCGGTGCACCACCCGATCCATGCCGGCGAAGACATGGCTCGCCACCGATCCCGGGGCAGCCGGCACCGAGGAGTCCTCCAGGACCGCCTTGGCCAGCGAGATCGCCGGGATCGAGGCATAGTTCAGGAAATCCTGCGCCTTATTGCGCTCGATCCATCCCTTTGCCAGGGCCTTGTAACGATCGGCGTAGCCATCGGGCGCCCCGGCGGCCAACATCAGCACGTTCGTCGTCGTTTGCCGGCCGGTGCCGAGATCCCCGCTTCCTTGACGGGAGATCGCCCGGCCGCGTACGCAATCCATCATCAGGCCGTTCCACATCAGCGGCTCGAAGGCGGACTCGACCGCATTCAGGACGATCGTCAGGTCGGGGTCGGTGATCTCCCATCTCGAGCCGCCGAGAAGTGCCACCATGTCGGCGACGCCACCGAGCATCTCGTTCCCGTACGTTCCGGTATAGGGGATGTAGGTGTGGAAGACGTACGAGCCGTCGGCGTAGAGGCCGGCCCCGGAGGTGGTCAGCTGGAAGAGGCTGTTGGCTCCGCCGCCGGCCACGTCCGACAGCCCGTCGCGCGCGAGCTGGAGCTTTGCCGCGCTCTTGCCGAGAAATCCGCGGATCGCCACGATCAGCGCCTTGTCGGCCCGGTTGGCGCCAGTCTCCGCCATCGAGGGGTTCGCGCTCCGGTAGTCCGGGTTCGGGCAGAACGCATCGATCGCACGCAGGTATTTCGACAACTGGGTCGCACTCAGGTGGTCGTAGACGAGAGTGGCGATCCGGGCGAGCCGCCCCGGCATGCCGATCTCCCACCACCACCAGTTGCCGGCCTGCTGCTTCGCCTCGTTGAACGCCACCGCATGGAGGAAGTCCAGCCCGGAGATGATGTCGCCGACGAGGTCCGCGTTGCCGTGCTGAGCCGTGCCGGTGGTCGCCCATGCCTGAGTCATCGAGAGCAGCCGGGCATAGCTCGCCCCGGCGTTGTCCCCTTGCGGGCCGTCCAGCGGCAGGTCCGGCCAGAGCATCGTTCGTCCGTCGGACCGGATCATGCGCTGGGAAAGGTCCCAGGCGGTGGCACTCAGCTCGTCAAGCCTGGATTTATACACCGGGTCGAGGACGTCGACGTCACTGCCGATATACAGATCGCGATACCGCAGACGCAAAATGTCGTAGTCGTCCTGCTGCTGGGCCCCGGCCGGACCACCTGCAAGAAGCGTTATCCCGCTTCCCAGGAGGACCGCACCGCTTAGCCTCAGGACGGTCCGCCTGGATAATCCGCTCACGCCGGACTTGCCGACAATTCTGTGGTGACTCATGAGGCGGCATTGTTTCAGAAAGTCCGAGTTGCGGTTGAGGCCCTTGGGGCGATCGGCCCCCTGGGATAGCACCGCGCTAGCGCTGCGCTAGTACGGCGCTAGTACGGCGCTAGTACGGCGCTTGCACTGCAAGGGCTCTATACATTCGAACGGCGCCCGTCGTTACCGACCCGGACGCCTTCCGCGCGGTCTGGGACGCCGCCGCCGCCGCACCCGGCTGGGCTGGCCCGGCGCTCTGGCTGCACGGCGACCTGCATTCGGCCAACGTAGAACCGACAGGAGCGACACGTGAAGCACCGCATCGTTGTAGGATCCGCGTTTCGCTGTCGAAATCCGCGCCTCCGTGTCAGTTTGTTGTCGGATTCGACATGCCGAGGCGGACCGGCAGATAACCATCGCAGCGAGGTCACCGCCAACACGATCACCGGTAATGGATTCCGTACACGCCTGATCAATCGCTGTGCGCATAAAGGCATAGAACTCTCAGCGGCGCGACCGAAGACTGCAGATGACAAGCGGAGGCCCACTGGCGGGTAAACGGACTGGGCAGACGCACATCGGACCGTCCGCCGCCTGATCATGAACATTCTGCGCTCAATCACCACGGCGTCGGCAATAGGCGCCCTGGTCGTCGGCTTCGCCAGCCCGGCGGCCGCTCAGCCAGACTCGCCGCAGAGCGACGAACGGGCCTTCGCGCGGTCACTGGTCGCGAAGCTCGACGCCGCCGCCGGCCTCTACCTCGTGAACTACAACTCCGGACGATACCTGCAGCCCAGGCGTCATAGCACTGCCAACGCGGCCCGCATCGTCCAATGGGATTACACCCGATCCAAATTCCAGAGATGGAAGCCCGTCCTGGACGGCAAGTACACCAGCTTCGAAAACCTCGGCTCGCACAAGAACCTCGGCATCAACCACGCCAGCGGCGATCCCGGCGCCAACGCCATTCAGGCAAAACCGGCCGGCGACTGGAACCAGGACTGGCTTATGGACCCCCGCCCCTACCCGGGAGAATCGTTCGCGCTGGTGAACCGCAAGAGTGGCCTCTGCCTGGGAATCTCGCACGCCAGCATCGCGAACGGCGGACAGGCCGCTCAATTCCGCTGCGACGGGCGCGCCAACCAGCGTTGGGACTTCTCCCGCGGATAGCGCCTCCTCGAACAGGCACACCAAAGTGCGCCGCAGACGGTCCAAACGCTGCTATCCGACACAGATCTGCGGATCCTACAATCGTCGTCCTCGGCGCCGGCTATGCCGGGGCCTACGTGGCCGGGACCCTGGCCCGCCGGCTGTCCCCGGCGGACACCGAGATCATCGTGGTCAAGATCTCGCTGTGAGGCATCTGGCACCCGACCTTCGGCCTGCCCAAGCGCAAGCGCCGCCTGGCGGCCGCCGCGCCGGATGAATCCGCTGAGAAGGCGGTCGCGTAGCCGCCTCGGGTGGTCCGCGAGCAGCGATTCGCCGCGTGGATGGTGCGGCGCATCCGCTCTCGCTCCTTCAAGGCGCCCAAAGTGTTCTGCCGCGAGGCGGCCGGACACTTCCCTCGGATCTTCCCTTCATCTTGTTGCCCGCTTGGTCATTCCGGGTTGGGGAGATCGGCAGGTAGGCCAAGCGGGGGGTCGTTGGCCAGGTCGAACGCCGCGGCGAGGATGGTGAGGACCTGAATCATGGCCTGAGGTGCCAACGCGTACTCGCCGCGCCGCCGTTGTGTGATCAGCCTGGCACTCTGCAGCGCGCGTAGGTGGTGATAGAGCTGGCCGCTGGTGGTCTGCTCGCCGTCTGCGCCGAGGGACTCTTGGAGGTCGGCACTCGTGCACCCGCCCTGTCGTACGAGTGCGGCGAGCAGCGCCAGCCGCGGCCGGCTGCCCAGGGACTCCAGGATGTCGGCCACCGGCGCCCAATCGGCCGACAGCAACTCCGCGAGCGAGAGTTGCCTGTCCCAGAGGCTCTCGCCGCCGGCCAACCGTGCGGCTCCGACGTAACCCACCGTCCCGAGCTTGTCCTCCTTCTTCGCCTGGCGGAGCATGCCGGTGGCTGCTGCGGTAAGGGACGGCGACTCCGGAGGGCGTCGCGGTGGGCCAACGGTGTCGACCCGGCCCTCCAGGCGGGCGATCCGGCGCTCGAGCTCGGCGAGCCTGTCCTCGCTCATCACACTCTCCTACGTTAGTCCGTAATTACGAAGTAGCGTAGGCGGCTGACGCGGGCATGGCAACGCCATCCCATACCGGGCCCGAGCCGATCAGCAGAGCGCCGTACCCGCGCGGTGACGCCTTTCACGCGATGACTAACATCCGCGTATGTCTCGTTTTGAGGTGGCCACCTTGGTTCTCGCGCCGCCGCCGGTCGTCTTCGACGCGTCCTTGTCTGTCGAACTACACGCCTCCTCCATGCGTGGCTCACGCGAGCAAGCAGTCGCAGGGGTCACTTCCGGGCAGCTCTCCCTAGGTGATCACGTCACGTGGCGCGCGCGGCACTTCGGCTTCACCTGGCACCTGACCTCGACGATCAGTGCCTACATCCGGCCCTCGTACTTCGTCGACGAACAAATACGCGGCCCATTTCGGTATCGGCGCCACGCGCATACCTTCGAATCGACACACGTCGGTGACAGCGGTGTCGAGGCCACCCTTATGAAAGACATCGTCGACTTCGCCGCGCCCGCCGGCTCATTGGGCACCCTCGCCGAGGCTCTCGTCCTGCGGCGTTACATGACCAAGCTGATTCTGCTGCGTAACGCGCACATCAGGGAGACGACCGAGACCGCCACTTGAGGTCGCGCAGGACGGGCCCATAAAGCGTTGGCGTCGCAGTCCTCGAGCGGGCTAGCGTTGCGTCCGTCATGCGCTCGGAGGAGGTGCCCTGTCTGGGCCCGTGAGTAGGCAGATTGGAGATGCGGGATGACTTCTCAGCTCGTCGCGCTCTGCGTCGATGCGAACGACCCGCTCGGTCTCGCGCGCTTCTGGGCCGGGGTCCTGGGCTGGGAGATGGCCGGTGACTCTCGAGACGGCATCGCGCTCCTGCCGAGCGATGACACCGGGTTCCGACTCGGATTTCTTCCGACCCAGGAGAAGAAGATCGGCCCGAATCAGATGCACTTCGATCTGACGAGCGCGTCCCTCGAGGATCAGCAGCAGACGGTGGAGAGGGCGCTCGGACTCGGTGCGCGGCACATCGACGTCGGGCAACTCCCGGAAGAGGGTCATGTGGTGCTCGCCGACCCCGAAGGCAATGAGTTCTGCGTCATCGAGCCGGACAACAAATTCCTCGCCGACTGCGGATTCATCGGAGCGCTTGCGAGCGACGGTTCGCAGGAAGTCGGCTACTTCTGGAGCGAAGCGCTGGGCTGGCCGTTGGTCTGGGACCAGGACCAAGAGACCGCGATCCGCTCGCCGCACGGCGGTCCGAAGATCACCTGGGGCGGTCCGCCAGTGGCGCCGAAGACCGGGAAGAACCGGCTGCACTTCGACCTCGCTCCACCCGTCGACGGTGATCAGCAAGCGGAGGTCGACCGTCTCATCTCCCTCGGAGCGACTCGGATCGACATCGGCCAGGGCGAGGTCAGCTGGGTGGTGATGGCCGATCCCGACGGCAATGAGTTCTGTGTGTTGACTCCCCGATAGCGTGACCAGATCGGGGATGGCGCGCCTGCGTTCCACCCCGCGGCCCGGTGTGATGCCGGCGGACCGCCGGCCGTCCCAGGTCGGCTCGTGCGCCGCGGTTCGTGACTCACGCGGCCCAGTACCGGTCCCATGTTCCTCGCCGAGGCAATCGCCGTGCCCGGGATGGCTGCGGCGACAGTGATCAAGCATCGCGCGCGGTCATGGACGAGCACGGTCGCCGCGTTCCACCCACCACAGGCTGGGAGCGGCGCAAAGGCCTTGTCAAACCGATTCGGCGTCGACACGATCCCGCGTCGACGCCGAACCTAGTCCTCGGTGCCGGTCACGTCGTCAGTCATGGTGAGGGACCATCCGTGCAGAGGAGTCCGGCGAGCGTGCCGGGCGATGGCCGCCTCACCCGCGCTCGCCGGAGGGTTTCCTCGGCGGCTATTCCGCGTAGGGCTGGTCGGTTGCCTGGGCGCTGTAGGCGAGACTCCAGATGTAGCCGTCGGGGTCGGCGAAGGAGCCGCCGTACCCGCCCCACGGCAGGGCGCCGGCGGGCTTGAGGATCGTGGCGCCGGCCTTCCCGGCCTCGGCGATGATCTCGTCGACCCGCGCCTCACTGCGGACGACGTAGGTCAGGACCAGCCCGCTGAAGCCGCTGCCTTCCGGGCTCGTGCCCACC
This sequence comes from Nonomuraea sp. 10N515B, assembly GCF_052245915.1. Classification (NCBI taxonomy): domain Bacteria; kingdom Bacillati; phylum Actinomycetota; class Actinomycetes; order Streptosporangiales; family Streptosporangiaceae; genus Nonomuraea; species Nonomuraea sp. 10N515B. The sequence goes on along the minus strand of NZ_JBQQBQ010000022.1, from coordinate 34,358 downwards.
TGGTCGGCCAGGCCTTCGCGGCGGTAGAAGCCGACGAGTGAGCCTGCGTCCGATGCGAAGAACACCGAGACGCCGTAGTCATGCTTGACCGTCCAGCCGAGCCCTTCGGTGTAGAACTGCTTGGCCCGGTCCATGTCCCGGACGCCGAGGAGGATCGAGCTCACGTGCGCTTTCACGCCTTGTCTCCTTTGTACTTAAGGTGGCTGAACCGGCAGGCCGGACGTCCGGGCCGGGCCCGGATGTCACATCGGCGCGGGTTCGCCGGTCAATCGATATGACCGGCGAAACGGAGGAATGTGACAGATGGCCGAGCACGACTGGCTGAGCGAGCGGTTCGCCGAGCACCAGGACCGCTTGCACGCGGTGGCCTACCGGATGCTCGGCTCACCCGGCGAGGCCGAGGACGCGGTGCAGGAGGCGTGGCTGCGGGTCAGCCGCGCCGACACCGGCCAGGTCGAGAACCCGGGCGGGTGGCTGACCACGGTCGTGGCCCGGGTCTGCCTGAACATGCTCGAGGCACGCCGCAACCGGCGCGAGGACTCGGCCGGGGCGCTGCCGCCCGAGCCGGCCGCGCCGCACGCCACCCTCCACCCCACCGGCCAGGCCGGGCCCGAGGACGAGGCATTGCTGGCCGATTCGGTCGGTGTCGCCCTGATGGTGGTGCTGGACACCCTGACCCCCGCCGAGCGGCTCGCGTTCGTCCTGCACGACGTCTTCGCGGTGTCGTTCGGCGAGATCGGCACCATCATCGACCGCTCCCCGGCGGCGGCCCGGCAGCTCGCCAGCCGGGCCCGGCGCCGGCTGCAAGGAGCGGCCTGCGCATCCGACGCCGCGCGATCGGCGAAGCGGGACATCGTCGCGGCCTTCCTGGCCGCCTCCCGGGGCGGGGATTTCGCCGCCCTGCTGGAACTGCTCGATCCGGACGTCGTGGTCGGCGAGGTCCGGGGCGGCCACGCGGTGGCGGCCTTCTTCGCCGGACGGGCTCAGGCCGCCCGGCTCGCTCTGGTCGACGGCGTTCCGGCGGCCGTCTGGTCGCACCGCGGCCGGCCGATGGCCGTCTTCACGTTCGCCGTCAATGACGAGAAGATCACCCGCATCACCATCGACACGGACCCGGACCGGCTCCGCGACCTCGACATCGTCTTTCTTCCCGCCGGCGACAAGGAGCGGCGTTGACCCCCGCGGATCTCAAGCTCTCGTCCTGCACTCTCGCTGTCCACGACGTTGACGAGGCGCTCGGCTTCTACCGTGACGTGCTCGGCTTCGAGATACGCGACGACGTCGGAACCGAGCGGATGCGACGGGTGAGCATCGGCCCGCCGTCGCAGCCGGAGGTGCAGATCGTCCTCACCACCCCCGGCGCGGACCCGGGTGCCTCGCCGGCCGACCGGCAGGCGATCGCCGACCTGATGGCCAAGGGCCTGCTGGGCAGGCTTGTCTTCGTGACCGGCAACTGCGATGCCACCTTCGCGCACATCGAGGCCGCGGGCGCTGAGGTGATGCAAGAACCGATCAACCAGCCCGACGGCGTCCGCGACTGTGCCTTCCTCGACCCCTCCGGCAACATGCTGCGATTCACCCAGCCGCGGCAGGTAGTCCAGGCACTCCCGTCGCGGCAGGCACACGCCGCGCCGGGCCGCCAGGCACCCTGAACGCGCTCCAGCGCGACGTTGACCGGATCGGCGGGGTTGTCCTGTCCGGCCTGCGCCGCCTTGCGGATCGCCCGGTCGCGTCGTGGTCCACGCCCATGCGCGGACGAAGCCGAGATGGCCGCGGATCCGAGGGATACTGGGGCATGGGACGCTGGGGGCGGTAGGCGACTCCGGCGCGGCGTACGATTCTGATGTGACCAGCAGTTCCGCCGCGACGCAGCGCCTGCGCGACCTCGCGCTGCTGCGCCGCGTCCGCGATCGGATCGACCGGGAGTACGCGCAGCCGCTGGACGTGGAGGCGCTCGCCCGGGGCGTGAACATGTCGGCCGGGCACCTCAGCCGCCAGTTCCGGCTCGCCTATGGCGAGTCGCCGTACTCCTATCTGATGACGCGGCGCATCGAGCGTGCGATGGCGCTGCTGCGGCGTGGCGACCTCAGTGTCACCGAGGTCTGTTTCGCGGTCGGCTGCTCGTCGCTGGGCACGTTCAGCACGCGCTTCACCGAGTTGGTCGGTGTGCCGCCGAGCGTCTATCGGCGCGAGGCGGCGCGCGCGACGGCGGGGATACCGTCGTGCGTGGCGAAACAGGTGACCAGACCGATCAGGAATCGAGAAGCGCCGACGAGCGAGCCGCACCTAGCGTGACGAGCATGGACATCACCATTCACTCGAGCTTCCTCCCGCACGACCACCCGGAGGTCTCCCTGGCCTTCTACCGTGACACCCTCGGCTTCGAGGTCCGCAGCGACGTGGGATACGAGGGGATGCGCTGGATCACGGTCGGCCCCGCCGGCCAGCCCGGCACGTCCATCGTCCTGGAGCCGCCGGCCGCCGATCCCGGCGTCACCGACGACGAGCGCCGCACCATCGTCGAGATGATGGCCAAGGGCACCTACGCCGGCATCGTCCTGGCCACCGCCGACCTCGACGGCACCTTCGAGCGGGTGCAGGCCAGCGGCGCCGAGGTCATCCAGGAGCCGACCAAGCAGCCGTACGGGGTTCGCGACTGCGCTTTCCGCGATCCCGCGGGCAACATGATCCGCATCCAGGAACGGCGCTGAGCCGTCCGGCTGACCGGACGTTCGGGCCGACTCCCAGCAGGAGACCAGACCCATGCCCACCGAAGCGTCCCGCGAGGCCAGCCGGTCCTACCGCGAGGTGCTGCGTGACCGGCGGCTGGCTGGTCTGAGCGCCGACGCCTTTGACAAGAGCTGCACTGCCTGATGTCCCGTGCGCGTACGAGCGGCCCGGATCCGTCACCGAAGCGGGAGACTGATTGCCGTGCGCAGCTCATCATTGATCTCCCTCACACCGTGGTTGCCGGTCGTGCTGGTCCTGCTGGTCGCGCTGGGCGCTCTGGTGGCCTGGGCCGGGCGACTGGGCCATGGCAACGCCGTGGTGACCGCGTGTCTCAGGGCGGCGCTGCAACTCGGCGCGGTGTCGGCGGTGATCGCCTGGGTCGTCGCCTCTTCCCTGGCCGTCGCGGCATTCATTCTGCTGATGTACGGCGTCGCCACGTTCACCGCGGGCAAGCGCGTCGCGGGCGGCAGGCGGCTGTGGTGGGCCGGTGTGCCGATCGCGGCCGGGACCGTGCCGGTGCTGGCCATCCTGCTGGTGACCGGGGCGATCTCCACGGAGGGGATCGTCGTCATCCCCATCGCCGGAATCCTGCTGGGCGGCTGCCTGACGGCCACGACCCTGGCCGGCAGGCGGGCGATGGACGAGCTGGTCCAGCGTAAAGGGGAGGTGGAGGCGGCCCTGGCTCTGGGGTTCTCGCCTCGCGAGGCCGCGCTGGAGATCTGCCGTCCCGCGGCCGCTCAAGCGCTGGTGCCGGCCCTGGACCAGACCAGGACGGTGGGGCTGGTCACCTTGCCCGGGGCGTTCGTGGGCATGCTGATCGGCGGGGCGAGCCCGATCGAGGCGGGGATCGTCCAGCTCGTGGTTCTGGTGGCGCTGCTGGCGGCCGAGGCCACGGCGATCCTGGTGACGGTGGAACTGGCCGCCCGTGGGTGCCTGGCCCGCCGGCCCACCTGACGGCGGCGATGCGGGCATCGCCGCCGTCAGGTGGCGAAAACCTGGGAGTCGTCGGCGAACGCCTTGAACTCCAGGGCGTTGCCCGCCGGGTCGAGCAGGAACATCGTCCACTGCTCCCCCGCCTGGCCGGCGAAGCGCACGTAGGGCTCGATGACGAACGGGACGCCCGCCGTACGCAGCCGCTCGGTGAGCTTGTGGAACTCCTCGATCGTGAGGATCAGGCCGAAGTGGGGCACCGGAACGTCATGGCCGTCGACCGGATTGTGGATGTGCTGCGTCCGGGCCGGCGCCAGGTGTGTGACGACCTGGTGTCCGTACATGTTCCAGTCGATCCAGGTCTCGGCGCTGCGGCCGTTCTGCAGGCCGAGCACCTCGCCGTAGAAGCGGCGCGCGGCCGTCAGGTCGTCGACCGGCATGGCCAGGTGGAAGCGCGGAATCGGGGAGTCCAGAACGCTCATGACGGGTGGGCTGCCTTTCTGGAGCATCGGGATGTCGTAATGTTGACATTACCTCAACGATCGTAGCTTGTTAACATTAAGACAAGGATGGAGGTGGAGATCATGAGTGAACCGGGCAGAGTGGCCCCCGCCCGCCGGCGAGGGCTGGCCGATGAGGTCGCCGACCGCATCCGCGAGGCCATCTTCAGCGGCGTCTACGCCCCGGGCGCCCAGCTGCGCGAGGTGGAGCTGTCGCAGGCGCTGGACGTCAGCCGCGGCCCGGTGCGGGAGGCACTGCTCCGGCTGGAACGCGAGGGCCTGGTTCGCAGCGCATGGCATCGCGGCGCCACGGTGATCACCTTGGCCCCGCAGGACATCGCCGAATTGGACAGCTTGCGCGGCGCCCTGGAGCACCTGGCCGTCCAGCGCGTGGTCGCCCACGCCTCCGACGAGGACCTCGCAGAGATCGGCAAGACGGTCGAGCTGATGAAGCGCGCCGAGGACGCGCACGCGATGGTGCGCTGCGACATCGCCTTCCATGACGCCGTCTACGCCGCCGCCCACCATCAGCGCCTGGACGAGGCCTGGCGGGCGCTGCGTTCCCAGATCCACCTGTTCCTGCTGACCCGGATCGGCCTCAGCTCCGACGGCTACCTGGCCCATATCCCCGACGAGCATCGCCGGCTCGTCGCCGCGCTGCAGGCCCGCGACACCGCGGCGGCCCTGGAGCTGTTCGCCGAACACCGCCGCCACGCTCTGGACGTGCTCATCACGGAAGAGGGGCAGCGTCCATGACGAAGCGGGAGGCCTCGCCGGGGATTTAGGGAAGCGTGACGTACTTGCCGAGGAACGACCGGGCGGTGGCCGTGTCCAGGCGGTAGTCGTAGTTGGTCCCCTTGCAGGCGTCGTCGGCCCCGCTGATCGACGTGGCGATGAGGAGGTGCGAGGTCGGGCCGCCCAGGAAGTTGGGGCCGCCCGAGTCGCCGAAGCACGTGCTGCCGTCGGTCTTGGCGCTCAGCGACAGGTCGAGCCACCTGTGGGAGAGGCCTTCGAAGGAGATGGACGTCTGGTTACGCGTGTCCGTGTAGTGGAAACGCCGTCCGTTGCCCTTCTTGGTCTTGGTGGGGTCCACGGAGCCGTACCCGACCGGGGTGAAGCGCGTGGTCTTCAGGCGCTTGTCGGCCTTGAGCTTGTCGAGCAGGCCGGCGGCCGGCAGCTGGGCGGGCTTGATGCCCGCGATGGGCGCGTCGAAGACGACCACGGCCATGTCGTGGAGGTCGGACTTGTCCTTGTAGCGCGGGTCCGGGACGTAGCGGCCGCTGTAGAGCTTGGCCCCGGGTTCGTAGCGGCTGGCGAAGGAGACGCGGGCGGTCTTCTGCTTGCGTTCACCGCAGTGGGCGGCGGTGAGGAAGACGGTCGGCGAGATGAGCGTGCCCGTGCAGTAGGACCACGTTCCGTCGGGATTGGCCTTGTCGCCGATGAGGGCTCCAACCTCGGGGTGGGAGCCTCCGTCAGCCGTGCCGTTGGTGATGGCCGACGCAGGCGTGGCGACACCGATGGTCACCGCGGCAACAATCACGACAAAAGGGACGAAACGCATTCGAGAAGTGTATGCGTTTGTGGCCGTATGGTGACAAATCGGACAAAAGATCTACCGAAGCGGTCTCACGATTCTCGGCGGGCGGATGCGACCGGAAGGGCGGCGGCACGCAGGAACGCGTCGGTGAACACCGCGCACGTCTCCTCCACCGAGGGCGTCTCCGCTCCCATCGCGGCCTCCAGGGTGGGACGGAGCAGCAGGTGCGCCACCATCGGGCCGAGCATGAGCTGCACGAGGAGTGGGAACGGCAGCGGCCGCAGCCGGCCCGCCTGCACCTGATCCATCAGCAGGGTGCGCAGGGTGGCCGCCAGCCGGGGAAGGGTCGCCTGCAGCATCCGGCTCGCCGGGCCGTCGGGGCGGCCGAACATGTCGGCGAACACGGCAGGCAACACGCGGGGCTCCTGCCCGAACGCGACGATCATCGTGCTGTAGATCTCGCGGACCAGCTTGGCGATGTTGTCGGGGGGATCGGCGGCCAGCGCCTCCAGGTCGGGCACCGGGCCGTAGCGGTCGAAGACGGCGGCCAGCAGGCCGTCGCGGCCTTCGAAGATCGCGTGCAGGCTCGGCAGCGAGCAACCGGCCGCGGCGGCGACGGCGTCGAGGGTGACCGAGCCGAGCCCGCGCTCGGCGATGAGCGCGGCGGCAGCGCCGATGGCCCGTTCGCGCACGGGGCGCCGCCCGCCGGGGTCGATGCCCGCCTGCCGCACGGCCTCGTGCAGTGCCGCTCGCGTGCCGCCCAGCCTGCGCAGCAGCGTGCTGCGCGAGATGCCGGCCGCCGCGGCGATCGCGCCGATGGGCACCTCCGCCACGTCCTGGCCCCGCTCGCGGGCCGCCGCCAGGGCGGCCGCCACCAGGGCGGCCGCCACCAGGTCTTCCATACGGAGCATGCTACCGACACCGTGTTGGACGTTACCTCTATGAAGATTTCAGTTGGCCGTGAAAGGGATGTTGCGCCACGGGCTGCCGGGATCCTGAGCGAGTATCCGGTGCGGGACGAGCGCGGAGTCGTACATGTGGCCGAACGCCTCCTCATCGAAACGCAACACCCGCCCCAGGATGTAGCCCGCCGAATACTCCTCCCACGTCCGATACACCCGCCGGGCCAGCTCGCCGGCCTGGATGACCACGTGCTCGGTCTCGTACGGCTCGGCGAACCGGGCGCTCAGGCCCCACCGCGCGAAGTTCACCGCCCGCCCGAAGTCGTAGCCGAGGGCCGAGGTGACGAAGGCGTCGGGCGCCAGGAGGCCGTCGGCGCGGAAGCGCTCTTCGTACCGCATGATCGTCCCGATCAGCTGCATCACCACGTCGATGCCGGGCCGGCTCACGCCCCGCTGGGTGAGCATGCCGGCCGTCGCCCGCTGCCATGTGGACAGGTCCCGGTGCGAGCCCGGGTACTGGCGGGCGAGATCGTTGCGCACCTGCAGCACGAACTCCGGTTCGGCCGGGCTGTTGCGCCCCTCCAGCAGCGCCGTCACCTGCGTCTGCCAGCCGTGCCGATCCGTGACGCCCCACGACTCGCGCAGGGTTTCCACGTCATCGGCATAGCTGCTGTAGACGTCGCCGATCTCGTTCCAGATCACCCCGTTGTGCACGGCCAGCTGCCCGCCGCAGGCCAGCCCGTGCGCGAGGGGCCCGTGCAGCGGCCCGGTGTATTTCGTGAGCATCTGGTCGGCGTCGTGGCCCTTGTCCTGGACGCTCTTCTTCAGCGACTTCCAGTGCCGGCGGCTGCGTTTGGCGTCGGGAAAGTACGTCCCTGACGGGCTCCCGGGATTGACCAGCATCCCCTGCACCTCCGACCCCCACCATTCCTCGGGCGGGAAGGGCAACGAGACCGGGCAGGCGACGAGGTCGGGCCGCCTCCCGGGCAACTCCCCCCGGGTGTAGACGACCAGGCACTGCTTGCCCTCGGGGCCCTGCTCCGTCTGCCAGTCCACGCCCAGCTTGCGGCTGTCGACCTGCTCCTTCGGCTTGTAGGAGAACGTGTCGGCCCCCAGCAGGACGCGCACGTACGCATCCCAGTCGCCCCGGGACTTGGCCTCGGCCAGCGCCCGCTCGACATCGGTGGGCGGCACCCATGCCGGCCCCTGACCTGCCACGTTCCTCTTCGGCATACCCATGCCGACAAACCCTAGCGAAACCGATCAGGAGCGCTCCGGCTCGTAGTGCAGCGCGGTGATCCCGCACGCGAACGGCCGCGCGGTGACCAGGCGCAGCCGCCGGCGCGCCTCGGGGAACACCGGCATTCCGGCGCCGAGCGCGGTCGGGTTGACGAACAGGTGGAGTTCGTCGATCAGTTCCTTGGCGATCAGCTCTCGCACGAGAGTGCCGCCTCCGTACGTGATGATGTCCCCACCCGGCTGCGATTTGAGCTTGGTGACGATCTCGGTGAGGTCCCCGCCGGCGACGGTGGCGTTCTCCCAGGGCGACTCGGTGAGGCTGTTGGAGATCACGACCTTGGGCGTGTTGTTCATCCAGTCGATCGTCTCCTGAGTCTCGCCCGCCGGGCCGGACGCCCAGGCCGGGATGAAACCCTCGGCGAGGTGGCGGCCCAGCACGATGCAGTCGACCGGTTCGGTCATCGCGTCGATGTAGGCGTTGATGTCGTCGGTCCACGGGAACGTCATCCAGTCCATCTCGCCGTTCGGGCCGGCCATGTAGCCGTCGGCGGAGGTCTGGACCTGGAGCTTGAACGTGCGCATGAGAGGTCTTTCCTTCGAAGTCGCTTGTGGTTCGGTACTGGCTCAACGCTGCCGTCAGGACCTTACGGTCTTCTTCCGATGAGGTTAAGGCGCTGGCCGGGGGCCATGTTCGGCAGGCCGCCGGGTCCCTACACCGCCCTTGCCGCCTGGACTCACCTCGCCCGGGCATGACGCGGCCGGCGAGTGAGGCGGACGGGACGGTCAGCCCGCGGCGGGAGAGGCGATGACGACGGTGACGTCGGCGGGCACCTCGCCAGTGCGGTAGTGGTGCGGGGCGTCTCCGGCGAAGGCCAGCATGTCTCCGGGCTCCAGCCGGCGCAGATCGTCGGCGGGGCCGGCGACGAGGCGGCCGGAGGCGAGCAGGAGATGCTCGGTCGTGCCGGGCGCGTGGGGCACGCCGTCGACGGCGGTGTCCGGTGGCAGGCGCAGCCGCCAGATCTCCAGGCTGTGGCCGCCGCTGATGCGGCGCAGCAGTTCACGCGTGGGACCGTCGCCGGCGGCGGCGGTCGCCGGCAGGTGCACGACGCCCGGGTCGTTCGCCCGGGTCAGCAGGTCGGTGAGCGGGACGGCCAAGGCGACGGCGATGGCGTCCAGGGTGTCGAGGGTGGGGTTGCCCATACCGGCCTCCAGCTGCGACAGCGTCGCCTTGCTCAGGCCGGTGCGGCGGGCCAGCTCGGCCTGGCTCATGCCTCGCTGCCGGCGGCGGCGCTGGATCTGGGCGCCGGCCGCGGCGGCCGCGCTGCTGGCGGGACGGCGGTCCCGGTCGGCGGTGCTCACCGCGCCGGCCTGTGGGAGGCGGTGTAGGAGACGCGTACGCGGCCCTTTTTGAGTTTGACGGCGGAGATCGTCACCTGCGCCAGGTCGGCGAGACTGCGGACGTGCGTGCCGCCGCAGGGGGCGGCGTGCAGATCGCCGAGCCGGACGATCCGGCGGCCGGCGGCGTCGCGCTCGGCGACGACCGGCAGGTCGTCGGCCACGGCCGCGGCCACGAACGCGCGCAGCCGGTCGGCGGCCTTGTCCCGGTCCTCGGCGTCGGCCAGGCGCGTGCCCGTCTCGGACGGGGTGAGCTCGATGCGGGCCTGGCCGGGGAAGTGGTTGCTGCCGGCCAGGGTCCAGCCCTCGGCCCTGCTCGCCGCTTCGACGAGGTGGCCGGCGGTGTGCAGAGCCGCGTGCAGCAGCCGCGCATCGGCGTCGACGCGGGTGTGGACGACGTCGCCGTCGACCGGTCCAGGCTCGCCCCCGGTGAGCACCACCAAGCCGGTGGGGGCATGGCGGACGGGGACGACCTCCCGCTCCCCCACCCAGCCGCGGTCGGCGGGCTGTCCGCCGCCTTGGGGGTGGAAGAGGTTGTCGCGCACCGCGACCCACGCGCCACTGGCCTTGTCCCGCCCGGCCGCGATCACGGTGGTGGTGATCTCAGTGAGGTAGGCGTCGTCGAGGTAGAGGGCATGCTGCAACGCACTATTTTGGTGAACCATGCGTTCATCTTATCAAACGAACTGGTAGGATCGACGCATGCCGACACCCGCGAACCTCTCCTTCCACCGCGCCTCACCGGCCCACACGGAAGAGGTCCTGAGCGTGCTGAACGAGGCGGCGGACTGGCTCAGGCGGCGCGAGGTCACCCAGTGGCCGGACCGTTTCGAGCCCTCCTGGATCGACGAGGCGATCACACGGGGAGAGACGTGGCTGGTCCGCGCCGGCGACACGGCCGTCGGCACGCTCACCCTGGACTGGTCCGACCCCCTGTGGTCGGATGCGGCCGGTTCGGCCGGCTACGTGCACCGGATGGCGGTCCGCCGCCGGGCGGCCGGTCTGGGTGCGGTCATCCTCGATTGGGCGGCCGACACCGTTCGCCGCAACCGGCGGGAGATGCTGCGGCTGGACTGCGTGGCCTCCAACAGCAGGCTGCGGGCTTACTACGAGGCACGCGGCTTCGTCCACCGCGGCGACGTGCCCGTGGGCGGCGCTCCCGGCCAGCGCCGCGACGACGGCCCCCGCACCTGGGTCAGCCGCTACGAACTCCCGCTTCCCGTCTGACGCCCGCCCCGTCGTCTAACCGACCGGGTCTAACCGACCGGCGGCCGCGTACGTCCCGGTCGGCGCCGCACGAATCGGCCCTGCTCGCGCCCGTCAGCGGGTGAGCAGGGCACGCAGCGCCTTGACGACGTCGGCGGGCGCCTCCTCCGCCATGAAATGTCCGCAGGTGACGGTCTCGTGCCGCAGGTCGGGCGCCCAGGCACGCCACAGCGCCGCCGCGTCGTAGCCGAGCGCCGCCCCCCAGTCCTGCTGCAGCACGGTGACCGGCATCCGCAGCCGGTGGCCCGCCTCCCGGTCGGCCCGGTCGTGTTCGGCGTCGATCCCGGCGGAGGCACGGCAGTCGGCGACGATCGAGGGGATCGCCTGGCGGCAGGCCCGCAGGTACGCGGCGCGCACGCCGTCCGGGATCGCCCGCGGGTCGCCGGCCCACAGGTCGAGGAAGTGGCCGAAGAACGTGTCCGCACTGGCGGCGATCATCTCCTCGGGCAGGCCCGGAGGCTGGGCCATCGGGTACAGGTGAAAGCCGACGGCCGCGCCCGCGCCGCGCATCACCTGCCACATGTCCAGGGTCGGCAGCACGTCCAGGCAGGCCAGGTGGGTGATCGCCGCCGGGTGGTCGAGTCCGGCGCGGAAGGCGACCAGGGCGCCCCGGTCGTGCCCGGCCAGTGCGAACCGCTCATGGCCCAGCGCACGGGCCAGCGCCACGACGTCGGCGGCCATGGTGCGCTTGGCGTAAGTGGCGGTGCCGTTCTCGGCGGGTTTGTCGCTGGCGCCGTACCCGCGCAGGTCGGGACAGATGACGGTGTGGTCGGCGGCCAGGTCGGCGGCGACGTGCCGCCACATCAGGTGCGTCTGGGGGAAGCCGTGCAGCAGCACGATGGGGCTGCCCTTACCCGCGACGGCCACGTTGAGTGACACGTCTTCGGCGACGGGGACGCGCCGGTAGTCGAAGCCGGCGATGGCGCCGCTGCTGGTGTCGCTGCTGGGGGTCGTCATGATGGTGGGCTCCTTTGCCGAAGGTGACCCGTTCAGCGTGCCGGGCGCGAATGAGCATCCGATCAGCGCGCTACCGTGGCTGGCTGAGGAGGGTGGTCGAACGGTGCGGTTCGGGGTGCTGGGGCCGGTGACGGCCTGGGACGAGGCCGGTGGCGTGGTCGACGTCAAAGGGCCGCGGCACCGCGCGGTGCTGGCCCGTCTCATCGTCGCCCGCCGCCGCGTCGTACCGGTGACGCGCCTGGCCGGGGACCTGTGGCAGGACGAGCCGCCGCCGGGTGCGGTGGCGGCGTTGCGCACGTTCGTGGCGGCGCTGCGCCGCGCGCTGGAGCCGGAGCGGCCGCCGCGCGCCGCGCCGCGGTTGCTGGTGACCGAAGGTCCGGGGTACGCGCTGCGCGCCGCCCCGGACGCGGTGGACGCCTGGCGGTTCGAGCAGGCGGTCACCGCCGCCGCGGCGCTGCCGCCGCGGCCGGCTCTCGAGCGGCTGGAGGAGGCTCTGGGCTGGTGGCGCGGGCCTTCGTACGCCGAGTTCGCCGGCCAGGACTGGGCGCGGGCGGAGCGTTCGCGCCTGGCCGAGCTGCGCCTGCACGCGATTGAGCGGCGGGCCGAGGCGCTGCTGGTTCTGGGGCTGGCCGGCGAGGCGGTGCCGGACCTGGACGCACACGTGGCCGAGAATCCCTGGCGGGAGGACGGCTGGCGGCTGCTGGCCCTGGCGCTGTACCGTACCGGCCGGCAAGGCGACGCGCTGGCGGTGCTGCGCCGGGCGCGCGGCCTGCTGGCTGAGCAGCTGGGGGTGGATCCGGGGCCGCGGCTGCGCGGGCTGGAGGCCGACATCCTGCGTCATGCCCCGCATCTTGACCCACTGCCGGGTACGGCGGGCTCGGTGTGGGCGCAGGCGGCGGCCGCCTACGACCGCAGTGTGCCGGCGGGCGCCAGGGCGCGGCTGGAGTCGACGGTGACGTTGATGCGCGATCTGGCCGTGACCGGCGGTGCGGGCCTGGAGGCGGCACGCCGGCACCGGGTGGCGGCGATCGCGGCGGCCGAGGAGCTGGGCGAGGCGGAGCTGGCGGCGCGGGTGATCGGCTCCTACGACGTGCCGGCGGTCTGGACCCGTTCGGATGACGCGCAGCAGGCGGCGCAGGTCGTGGCGGCGGCTGAACGCGCCCTGGCCGCACTCCCGCCGGGCACGCCGGACGCGGTACGGGCACGGCTGCTGGCCACGATCGCGCTGGAGTCGCGCGGCACGCATGCCGCGCGTGGGGGTGCGGCGGCCCGGCAGGCGGAGGAGATCGCGCGCCGGCTGGACGATCCCGCGTTGCTGGCCTTCGCGCTCAACGGCGTGTTCATGCAGAGCTTCTCGCGTGCGGGGCTGGCCGGTCGCCGGGACGAGGTCGGCGCGGAGCTGGTGGCGTTGTCGGCCCGGCACGGGCTGGTCACCTTCGAGGTGCTCGGGCATCTCATCCGCTTGCAGGCACGGTGCGCGCGGGCCGACTTCGCGGTCGCCGAGGAGCATGCCGCCGCCGCGGAACGGCTGGCCGAGCGGCATGAGCTGCCGCTGGTGAGCGTGTTCACCGCCTGGTACCGGGCACTTCGCCTCGACGTGACCGGGTCGGCGCCGGCGGTTGAGGAGGTGGAGGCGGCCTACCGCCGGGCGGCCGCGCGGCTGGACGGCGCCGGCATGCCGGGACTGGAGCGCGGGTTGCTGCCGCTGGCGTCGCTCTGCGCGCGCGTGCGCCGCGGCCTGCCGCCCGGGACCGGCGAGGCGGACTGGGGACCGTACGAGCCGTGGGTCCGCCCCCTGCTGCTGGCCGCCGACCGCCGCGACGAGGCCGCGGCGGCACTGGCGGCCCTGCCGGAACCGCCGGGAGACCTGCTGATGGAGGCGATGTGGTGCCTGGTGGCGCGGGCTGCGGTGGCCGTCGGCGACCGGGAGGCGATGCGCCGCGCCCGCACCGCGCTGGCCCCGGCGGCCGGGGAGCTGGCGGGCGCGGGCAGCGGCCTGCTCACGCTGGGCCCGGTCTCCGACCACCTCGCCGCCCTCGCCGCCGCGCTCCGCGACACCTCCACGTAGCCGCCGTCCTGCGTCACCGGGGCACGACACGAGCGAGGGCTGTATGCGGCGCACCGGCGGCCGCGATGCCGAACGGTCTCCACCTGCTACGGTCGCGGCCTCCGTGGCCGCTCGGAGTTGCCGTCGAGGGGGAGGCGTCGAAGCCTTTCGTCTCCGGCGACGCGGTCGCGCAGCCCGTCAACGGCGGGCTCAACGCCGTCGTCGGCTCGCGGGAAGCTCGCAAGGAGTCACTGCCCGGCGCGACCGTGACTCCGGGTGGATAGCGGCCACCCACGCGCACCGGTGACCTCTAGTCTCCCAGGCGGGGAGGCGCGGGCCGGGTCCGTTGTTGACCTTCCCCTTGGGTGAAGCAGCAGTTTCCTCGGCACCGGCCGCGGTGGCCTGCAGGAGGAGGAGTGGTGCGGCTGCTGACGATCGGGGCGTTCGCCCGGGCCGCCCGGCTGTCGCCGAAGGCGCTGCGGCTGTATGACGAGCTTGGGTTGCTGCGGCCGGCGGCGGTGGACGGCGGGTCCGGATATCGGTTCTACCGAGGTGCGGGTCAGTGCTCCCGCCTTTAGGCGGAGGGAAAAGACCGGCGGGGGAAGGCCCTCAGGGCCTGGGGCGTGCCCAAACCCGCACTCTTTGCGGCCGAGCGTCACCACGCCCGCCGGCCTCGTTGTTGAGGTGGGTTGTGGGACTGGAGGTAGGTGCGGACTGTGTCCGGGTTCGCACCGCCGGTTGAGCCTGCGTAATAGGAGCGGGACCAGAGGTGGCCGTCCTGCGGGTATGTGCGGAGGTGGTCGCTTGGCGCAGTTCAGCGACGCTGCGCAAGCCGGTCAGCTCGGTCACCAGCGGTTCGTCGTAGGGCTCGTAGTCGCGGACTCGGTCTGCCCAACGCAGGTGGAGGTCCAGGTACTCCTCGTGCTGGCCTGTCATCGGATGGCCAGGCGGAAGCGGTCGCCGAGGCTGGTGAGGCGTTCGACGGGTTCGTTGGCGAACACCATCCGCAGGTAATGCCTTCCGCTGGGGCCCCAGCCGTCCATGGGGGTGGCTGCGATCTTCGCCCGGTCGAACAGGCGTTGGGATAGTTCGACAGCGGTGAGCTCCAGGGGTCTGGTGTCGATGAGGAGCGACCAGCCGCCGTGCGGTCGGATGACCGGGTAGGCGGCGAGCTGGTGCAGGACCGTCTCGCAGCGCCGTTGCCATTCGGCGGTGGCGGCGGCGACGTCGGCATCGGCGTCGGGGGCGTCCAGTGCGGCGGCCACGGCGTCTTGGGCCAGGCCGACCTGGCAGACGACGTTGGTCAAGCCGACGAGGCGGACGTCGGCGATGATGGGGGCAGGGCCGACGACCCAGCCGACGCGCCAGCCGATGAGCCGCAGCTCCTTGGAGGCCGAACCGACGGTGATGGTGCGCCGTACCAGACCCTCGTGGGTCGCCGGGTGGCTGGGTGGGCGGCCGTCGAAGCGGATGCGTTCCATGGCCGCGTCGTAGATCAGCCAAGCGTTGTGGCGTTCGCAGGCGTCGGCGAGGGCGGACCAGTGGCGGTCGTCCAGGACGAGGCCGGTCGGCATCGCCGGCCCCATCATCAGGACCGCCGCCGTATTGGGCCCGACCGCGTCGGCGAGTCGTTCGGCGTCGACGGTCCAGCCGTCCGCGGTGGGCTGTGCGGGGACGAAGCGGGGGGTGCCGCCGGCGAGCCGGACCCGGTTGACCAGGCCGGCGTAGATGGGGTCGCAGAGCACGACCTCCTGCCCGGGTTCCACGGTTGCGAGCAGCGTGTTGAGGATGCCGTTGAGCCCGCCGGCCACGCTGACGCATTCGGTGTCGCCGTCGTAGCGGCGCCCTGAGATGCGCCCGACATGCGCCGCAGCGGCCTCGCGTAGGGAGCGACGCCCCTGGAACGGCAGATAGCTGTTGGCCGCGTCGTCGTCGATGGCGGTATGCGTGGCGGCGATGGCAACGGCTGGCGGCCGCAGGTCGGTGTCGAGATTCTCCAGTCGCAAGAACTCTGGGTCGCTCACCGCATCGGCCGCGTCGCCAATCGTGTCCACGCCGATGCCTGGGATGTCGCGCAGCCGCGTCACCGTCATGCCGCCTCCAAGATCGAACCATTTTGCTGGTATGGTCATATCACTATGCTGATACGCATGGATCTTACGCAAGTGGTAGGGCAGAACGTGCACCGGCTGCGCACGGCGGCCGGGATATCGCTGGCCGACCTGGCGTCCGCCAGCGGCATCAGCAAGACCACGCTGCATGGCATCGAACAGGGCCAGGGCAACCCGACCCTGAGCACCCTGTGGGCTTTGGCCACCGCGCTGAAGGCGTCCCTCGGTGAGCTGCTCGAGACGCCCGCCCCGATGGTCGAGGTGGTACGCGTCAGCGATAGGCGGCCGCAGGTCGAAGGCGACGCGGTCGGCGCGCGTCTCCTCCACCGCATCAGGTTGCGCGGCACCGTGGAGGTCTACGACATCGCCATTGCCCAGAGCACCCAGCACTCCGACGCTCACCTGGCCGGCGTCGAGGAATGCCTCGTGCTCACCCACGGACGTGTCACCACCGGCCCGGCCGATTCCCCCACCGACCTCGCCGAAGGCGATTCCATCCGGTTCAATGCCGCTCGCCCGCACCTGTACCGAGGTCAGGCCGCGCACAACCGCGCTGTCCTCCTCATGGTGCACCCGGAGAGCTGACCGGAGCATCGGCAGGACGAAAGGTCACCAGAAGAGTCATTCATTTCCGCCGACCCACCGGCGCAAGATGAGGGGTACCGACATGCCTGAACCGACGCGCGCCAGAACCTTCCCCGACGCCGATCTCACCGACCAGGTGGCGCTGGTCACCGGCGGGTCCTCCGGACTGGGCAAGGCCATCGCCGTCGCGCTGTCCCACGCGGGCTGCACCGTGGTGGTCTGTGGCCGACGCCGACAGGCCTGCGAGCAGACCGCGGCAGAGATCACGGCCGCCACCGGCCGGCACGCCGCTGGCGTGGTCTGTGACGTCACCGACGAAGGCGGCGTTCGCGACCTCATCGACACGGTCGTCGCCCGCCATGGTCGCCTCGACGTCCTGGTCGCCAGCGCGGGCGTCCAGGCCCGCGGCGCCATCGAAGACCTCGACGTGACCACCCTGCGGCGCTGCCTGGAGGTCAACGTCGTCGGTATGTTCCTGACCTGCCAAGCAGCCGTACCGGTGATGCGCGCCGCCGGATACGGGCGCATCATCACCCTCGCCAGTGCCCTCGGTCTCGTCGGCGCCGCCGGCCGCACCGGCTACGCCGCGAGCAAGGGGGCCGTCGTCCAGTTCACACGCAGTCTCGCGGTCGAGCTGGCAGGCACGGGCATTTGCGTCAATGCCCTGGCCCCGGGCCCGTTCCGCACCCCGCTCAACGTGCGGGTCGATGACGACCCGCACGTGCGCGAGTTCCTCGAGCACCAAGTGCCCGCCGGCCGCTGGGCCGACCCGGCCGAACTCACCGGGGCGGCCCTCCTGCTGGCCAGTCCCGCCGCCTCCTACATCACCGGTGCCATCGTGCCGGTCGACGGCGGCTGGACCGCTCACTGACCGTGGAGCTCTATGTGGCAGCGATCGCATGGGCAGTGCCCGAGCTGCGCACCTACACCCCTCGAGCACCACGCCCTCTGAAGGAGACGATGGTGGTGACATCCCCTCGGTGGCCAGGACGCGGTGGACACCGGCCGCCAACAGATGCTTGCCCGTGTTCTCACCGGTGGGATGACCGTCCCCATGTGTTTGTCCGCCCTTGCGGCACCGCACTACCGTGCCGGTGTGCATCTCTTCTCACGCTCGTGGACGGCGTTGCGCACGGCGGTCGCCGAGCTCCCGGACGAGGACTTCGCGCAGCCGTCCGGCTGTGCCGGCTGGCTCGTGCGGGACCTGGTGTGCCATCTGGTCATCGACGCTCAGGACGTCCTGATCACCCTGGTGACCCCCGCCGCAACGGAACCGACCCGCGACGCGGTGACCTACTGGCACGTCGCCGAAACGCCGCCGACCGGGGACGACCCGCTGGACGCGCTGATCGTCCGGCTGGCCGCCGCGTATGAGGAGCCTCGGCTGCTCAAGTTCCACCTCGACGACGTCGGCTCCGCCGCCGGCCGCGCCGCCGAACTCGCCGACCCGGGCCTGCGGGTCGCCACCCGCGATGAGGTCCTCACCGCGGGCGACTATCTCTCCGCGTACGTCCTGGAGTGGACGCTGCACCACCTCGACCTGGTCGCGCACCTGCCGGAGGTGGCGGGACCGCCCGCGGAGGGGCTCGCGCGGTCCCGCGAGATGCTGGAGAAGATCGCCGGGGCCGCGTTCCCCGCGTCGTTCTCCGACAAGGACGCGCTGCTGGTCGGCACCGGACGGCGTGCCGCGAGCGACGCGGAGAAGGCCGCACTGGGCGAGCTGGCCGCGAAACTCCCGCTCGTCCTCGGATGACCGTCTGCCCGAACGGGATCTTCGGGCCTGGCCCCTCTTGCGAACCTGCCGCGCCCGCAGCCATGCTCGATTCCAGGACGAGCCGATCTCGGGAGGCGCGCGGTGCTCGTCGGTTGCGCCGGTCCAGATCCTCAATGTCGAGGCCGAGTACCTCGCTGGCGCGAGCGGCCGTCTCGTAGAGCATCGTCCATAGCGTCTTCTCTCGGAGCGGCACCTCCAGGTCGAGCAATACTTCGATGTCGGCGACCGTCAGTGCATGAGTTCGATCATGGGCGCGCCCCCGCCGCTGTAGCCGCCGGGTCGGATCGGTCGTCAGCCATCCCTGGTCCATCCAGAAGGTCACCGCGGAACGGAGCGCGTCCAGGTGCCGGTTGAAGGTAGCGGCAGCCCGGCCGCTCCACTGGTGGGCGAACCGTGTGGTGGGTCGGTGGACGTTCTCTTCATCATCGAGCTCGGCGAGCGGGACATGGGTGCCGGGCGGGGCGAATTCGGCGGTCAGAGCGCGAAGGGTGGAGCGGTAGGCACGGTGGGTGTTGCGTTGCTCGGGGCCCATCAGGATGGCCAGGTAGGCCCGCCCGTAGCTTCCAGCAAAAACCAACGATTAGCTTTTGATCTTGGTGTGGCGGGTCATCACCGCGGCGAAGCCGAGGTTGGCGCGGATGACGGTAAAGCTGTTGTCGCGGCTGTGGCACACACGCTTGAATCAGCAGGCCACCACGGTCAGCTGCGGATGAGTCGGAAAGGAGGAGGCGCTTGATGAGTGAAGCGTTCTACTCGCACGCGAGGCTGTACGACCTGATGTTCCCGGGCGGCGGGCCCGCAGTCGACTTCTACCGGGCCGAGGCCAATCGGCAAGGCGGGCGCGTATTGGAACTCGGGTGCGGCACCGGGCACAAGCTGATCCCCATCGCGTCCGACGGGCATCCGTGCGCCGGCCTGGACTTCTCGTCAGACATGCTGGCTGAGGCTCAGCGTAAGGCGAATGAGCGCGGTGTGGCGGTGGAATGGACGCAGGGCGACATGCGGGCCTTCGATCTGGGCCGCACATTCGACTTCGTGTTCATCACAGCCAATTCCCTGCTGCATCTGCATGAGGCTGAGGATCTGGTGAGCTGCTTCCGGTCGGTTCGAAGACACTTGGCGCCTGGAGCACGGCTCGTCTTCGATGTGTTCAACCCGAGCGTGCGCCTCCTTGCCGAAGCCGATGGCGTGCGACGCGCCCGGGAGTCGTTGTCGTTCATGGATCCTGACCGTGGCAACGTCAGCGTCGATGTCGCCGAGATCTACGATGCGCCCGCGCAAGTCACACGCGGGACGTGGCACCTCTCGACTGACTCCGAGCCCGACTTCGTCGTCGCCCCGCTCGAAATCAGGAGCATCTTCCCGCAGGAGCTGCCGCTGCTCGTCTCGCTCGGCGGCCTTCGGCTCGTCGAGCGCTTCGGCGACTGGTCCGGCCGGCCATTTGCCGTGGACACGCCGCTTCAACTCTGCGTCTGCGAGTCCGCGTGATCGAAGGCGAGAGCACCGTCTCGCTCAAGCAAAACTCGCCCTGGCGAACGACACGCATCCCGCACCGGCGACAGACACGTCCACAGCCCGCGTCGTACCGGGGGTCCGCCGCAAGAAGGCAGGCGCGGTCGTGAGGGACAACGTGTCTACCCGTACCCATCCACGACTGACCGCACCCGCAATTGAGTTGTTCATGAGCATCGCGACCGTGAAGGCCCACGTCTCGCGCATTCTCGACAAGCTCGACCTCAACAACCGCACCCAGATCGCCCTGCTCGCCCACGACGCCGGCCTGACCGGCTGAACCTCACCCCGGCGACACCCTGACCCGGATGCCCGCCGTCTCGCCTCCCGGGCACTGGTCGAGCTGAGGACCTGACGTGGATCGCCCCTCTCGACCAGGATAGAGGCGAAGGGATCTTGTTGAAGTGGGCAATCTCGTCCCTAGCGGCATGGCGATCCGCCGGATGCCTCTTGATCTCCAGAGACGCCTTCCGGCCGGCGACTGATGTTAAGAGTTATTGACACGATGTCTGCTGCGCTTTACATTAGACCGTGTTAAAGGTTCTTTACATGGAGCGATCCGGCGCCCACCGCACCTCCACTCGAGAAGGGACACCCCATGAGAGCAGTGACTTACTACAAGTACGGCGCCCCCGACGTTCTGGGCATCGAAGAGGTCCAAACCCCCGCCCCCCGCGACAAGGACGTGCTGGTGAGAATTCACGCCGCCCTGGTGACCGCGACGGACGCCATCTTCCGCGTAGGTAGCCCGTTCTTAGCGCGGATGTTCACCGGTCCCATCAAGCCGAAGGCCAAGACGCTGGGCAGCGAATTCGCCGGCGAGGTCGTGGCGGTCGGCAAGGACGTGACCCGCTTCAGCGTGGGCGATCAGGTCTTCGGGGACACCGGTCCGGCATTGGGCGCCCACGCCGAGTATGTGTGCGTGCCCGAGGATGGAGCACTGGCCGCTATGCCGGCCGGCCTGGACTACGCTCAGGCCGTCGCCGTCCTGGACGGCGTACTGACCGCCCTGCCGTTCCTCCGGGACAACGCACATCTGCGCGAGGGGCAGGAGATCCTCATCAACGGCGCCGCCGGCAGCGTGGGCGCGGCGGCGGTGCGACTTGCCAAGCACTTTGGAGCGCGGGTCACCGGAGTGTGCAGCACCGCCAAGCTGGAGCTGGTGAAATCGCTGGGCGCCGACGAAATCGTCGACTACACCCAAGAGGACTTCACCCGCCTCAACCGCACCTATGACGTGGTCTTCGACGCCGCCGGCAAGAGCTCGTTCTCGCGGAGCAGGCGCGTGCTGAACAGTGGCGGCGTCTACCTGTCGACCGTCCCCTCCCCGGGGATCCTCCTGCAGTCGTTCTGGACGCGGAAGTTCGGCGACAAGCGGGCGATCATCGCCTTCACCGGCCTGCGTCCCACCACTGACAAGGCCGAAGACCTGCGCTTCCTCACTCAGATCACCGAAGCAGGGCAGATGAGGCCGGCCATCGACAGGCGCTACCCGCTGGCAGAGGCCGCCGAGGCGCACCGGCGCGTCGAGTCCGGCCGCAGGCAGGGCAGCGTCCTGATCACCATGGAGCACAACGGCAACTGACCGAGGTCCGGAAGGCTTCAGCGGGTCAGCAGAACCAGGGCCAGCCCGATCAGCGCGGGAACCGTCTGCACGAACAAGATCCTCCTGCTGGCCGTGGCGGCCCCATAGAGGCCGGCCACACCGACGCAGACCAAGAAGAAGATCTTCACCTGGAACCCGACCGGGTCGTCGGCGATCAGACCCCACGTCAACCCTGCTGCGAGGAAGCCGTTGTAGAGGCCTTGGTTCGCGGCCAGCGTCTTGGTCTGCTCGGCGAAATCCCGGTCCGTTCCGAAGGCCTTCAGCGCTCGAGGCGTCGTCCAGAGGAACATCTCCAACACCAGGATGTAGGCGTGCAGGAACGCCACCGCCGCCACCACGACATCCGCAAACACCTTCACGGTGGGCTCTCCTCAATAGCTCGTGCCCGAGAATGGAAGCATAGAGTCACACCAAAGTGAGCGCGGGCCGGCCCCTCGTGCGAAGGGAACGCGACCCGGCTCGCAGACGCGCTGACATACGCCCCGACCCGGGTGTGCGGCTTCCTCCTCAACACGAGGAACAACACCACGCCCACGATCAATGCAATGACGGCGAGTGTCCCGAAGACGATCGATGCCATCGTCCATCCCCACGCTGATACGCGAAGCCTGACAGGCCCGCCTTGTCCGTTCCGATGCCCATAGCTGATCACGTGCCGCTTGCACGGCGACTGCAGCCCACATGATCGCGCCGCTCTCTCACGTATGCGGCACCCGTGCAACATTCCAGCAAGCGGGCCGCAGCAAGCCCAGTCCTGGTACGACGACGGATCGGGCGGCGAACGTCATCACCCGCGATGCCAGCGGACCCGACCACATCCCGGAGTCAGCGACTCACAGCAATCTCCCGCTCCACCCGCGACAGCTTCTCAGGATTGCGCACATAGTAGAGCCCAGTGACCAAACCGTCCTCGACCCGCACAGCCAAGACACCGTCGATCTCCCCATTGAGCCGGACGAGCAACGCCGGACCGCCATTGACCTGCACCAGCTCAAGCGACATCGCGGCACCGACCCTGCCCAGGCCGACCGCCCACAAGCGACCCACCTTGCCGGCCCCCACAATCGGCCGCGGCACCGCCTGCTTGACCCCACCACCATCACTCAGGAGAACAACGTCGGGGGCGAGGATCTCCAGCAGACTCTGCAGATCACCCGTTTCGACCGCCCGCTGGAACGCCTCCAGCGCACCACGCGTCTCGGCCGAGGAGACCACACCACGCGGCCGACGCGCCGCCACGTGAGCCCGCGCCCGGTGAGCGATCTGCCGGACCGCGGACGCGCTCTTGCCGACGGCTTCCGCGATCTCGTCATAACCCAGATCGAACACCTCGCGCAGCACGAACACCGCCCGCTCAGCCGGCGTGAGCGTCTCCAACACCAGCAGCATCGCCATCGAGACGCTCTCGGCCAACTCGACATCCTCGGCCACATCCGGCGCGGTCAGCAACGGCTCCGGCAGCCAAGGACCGACGTAGGACTCCTTGCGCCGGCCCAGCGTACGCAGCCGCGTCAGCGCCTGCCGAGTGGCGATCTTGACCAGATACGCCCGCTGATCCCGCACCGTGTCCAGGTCGACGTCCGCCCACCGCAGCCACGTCTCCTGCAGGACATCCTCGGCGTCGGCGGCCGAGCCCAGCATCTCGTAGGCGACGGTGAACAGCAGGCTGCGGTAGGCGACGAACGCGTCAGTAGCGGGGTCCGAGCTGCCTTCCTCGCTCATGTCCCCGCCGCGACCTCCGGCGCTGTCGGCCACGCTGGCCATGGGTGGCTCCTGTCTGCCGGCTCTCAACTGTGTCACCCACAAGACGCCGGACCCTGCCCTGTTGTGACACCAAAACGGCAAAGAGCGTAGTGCACTCCCTCCGCACACCGAGCCCGCTCAACGCCTTCGCGCTCCTGATCAGCATCGTCATCTTCGCCCCCCGTGGCGAAACGGATACGAGGGCTCTTTCAGGTTCGCTGCTTTTGTGATGGCCCTGTCAGCCCGAGCCATCGGCATCGGGCATTCGTTGCTGCCCTCGTTGGGGTTTCTATTTATGAAGGTTGCGCACCAAGCGGCTGCCTTTACAATGTAGATTTATAAGTGGACGAGCTGCCTGGTCGACCCGTTGCGAGCCGTGACCGCCCCACCTCCAACAGATCGGCGCGCACTCCCCCGATCCGCCCTGGCCCCGCCGCCAGTAGGTCGGCCAGGCCCGCGCGGGATCCTCGCCGGCGACATCGCGCTGCTCATCGTGGACTGGTCGATGCGCGGCACCGCCTGCGACAGGGCCTAGGACGGAAGTCCGCCCGGAGCCTCCGGCCAAAGGCCGAGGCGGCGGGCGGAAGCCTGCCTAGCGTCGGCGGCATGAGGTTCCTCGTGACCGGAGCGACCGGCAAGGCCGGTCGGCATGTCGTCGAAGAGTTGCTCCGCCTGGGCCACCGAGTGCGGGCCCTGACCCGCCACCCGGCCAGAGCTCGCCTCCCCGGCCAGGTCGAGGTGGCCGAAGGCGATCTGACAGACCCCGACAGCGTACGGCCCGCGCTGCGCGGCGTCACCGGCGTGCACCTGCTGACCGTGGGCGGCGACGACTACGCCACGCTGCGCACCGGCCCCCAGCTGGCCACGATGACCGCCGAGGCCGGGGTGCGGCGCGTGACACTGCTCTGGAACGGGCGGCCTGGCCCCGTGGAGGAGGCGTTCGAACGCGGCGACGTCGAATGGACGCGCCTGCAGCCGGTGGACTTCATGAGCAACACACTCGGCTGGGCGCCGGACATCCGCGCAGAAGGGCGGGTGTCCGAGCCGTTCGGCGACGTCCCCATGGCCGTGATCCACGAGGCCGACGTAGGCGCGGTGGCCGCCGCGGTGCTAGCCCAGGGCGAGCATGGCGGCAAGGCGTACACCCTGACCGGGCCGCAGCCGTACACGGCCCGGCAGAGGCTGGCCACGATCGGCAAGGTGCTCGGCAGCGAGCTCCACTTCGACGAGCTGACCGAGCAGCAGGCGCGCGAGCGGTGGCGGCGCGCCGGCCTCGACGAGGAGCTGATCGAGCTCCTGGCCTCCTGGCAGGGCGACCCGCCCCCGGAGGCCTACACGGTCGTGCCGACGGTGCGGGAGATCACCGGCCGGGAGCCGCGCACGTTCGAGCAGTGGGTACGGGAGCACGCCCGACACTTCACACCCTGAAAACGGTTGTCACCCCCGCATGCCATACTGAACCCTCCGAAAACCGGCCACGGAGGGCGACCATCAGATGACCGCGGCAACCGACCGGCCGGCCCGCGAACGCTCCAGCCCGGCCTTCGGGCTCCCCTGGGCGTTTCTCGTGCTGGTGGGACTGTTGGTGGCCGGCAGGTTCCTGCTCGCGCCACACCTGAGCGACCCGGCGCTGCAAACGTGGGCGACGGTGTTCGTGGCGGTCTGCGTGCAGGCGATCCCGTTCCTGGTGTTCGGGGTGGCGCTGTCGGCGGCGATCACGGCGTTCGTGCCCCCGTCGTTCTGGACACGGGCACTGCCGCGCCGCCCCTACGCGGCGGTGCCGGTGGCGGGCATCGCCGGGGCGGTGCTGCCGGGCTGCGAATGCGCGTCGGTGCCGGTGGCCTCCGGGCTCATGGCGCGGGGTGTGGCGGCGCCGGCGGCGCTGGCGTTCCTGCTGGCCTCCCCCGCGATCAACCCCGTGGTGCTCGTGGCCACCGCCGTCGCCTTCCCCGGAGACCCGTCGATGGTCGTGGCCCGCTTCGCCGCCTCGCTGGTGGTGGCCGTGCTGGCGGGCTGGATCTGGGCGCGGCTCGGTCGCGCCGCCTGGCTGCCCGCCCCACGCCGCCACGCCGAACCAGGACAGGGCCGGTGGGGCGCCTTCCTCGACGCCATGTGCCACGACCTGCTGCACGCCGGCGGCTACCTGGTCATCGGCGCCCTCGCCGCGGCGACGCTGAACGTGGTGATCCCCCGCGAATGGCTCACCGCGCTCGGCGGAGTACCCGTGGTGTCCGTGCTGGTGCTGGCGTTCCTGGCGGTGCTGCTGTCGATCTGCTCCGAGGCGGACGCGTTCGTGGCGGCCTCGCTCACGACGTTCTCACCGACGGCGAAGCTGGCGTTCCTGGTGGTCGGGCCGATCGTGGACCTGAAGCTGATCGCGCTGCACGCCGGCACCTTCGGCCGGGCCTTCGCCTGGCGGTTCCTGCCGCTCACGCTCGCCCTGGCGATCATCGTCAGCTTCGCCACGGGCTGGGCACTGCTGTGAGCCGCCAGACCCAGGGGTGGCTGCTCGTGGTGCTCGGCGCGACCCTGCTGAGCGTGTCGGCGTTCTCGGCGATGTACGCCAACTACGTCAGAACCGGCTTCCGGCCCGCGCTCGTCGCGACCGGCGCGGTGCTGGTCGCACTCGGTCTGGCGACCGCCTTCCGGCGGCGGCCCGGCAGCCACGCCCCCGGGGTGGCATGGCTGCTCGCGGCGCCGGTCTTCGCGATCGTGCTGGGCGCGCCGCCCCCGCTCGGCTCGTACGCGGCCCGCCGCCACACCGGCGCTCCCCCACCCGCGACCGCCTACGCCGGGCCGCCGGCCGCCGACCTGACACTCGGCGAGTTCATCGGCCGCGCCCACGGCACCTCCCTGACCGGCCGGCGGGTCCGGCTGACCGGCTTCGTCGTGACATCCGGACGCGGCTGGCAGCTGACCAGGATGCGGATCAACTGCTGCGCCGCGGACGCGCTCGCCCTGGAGGTGACCGTCAACGGCGCGCCCGCCCCGCCCGAGGACTCCTGGGTACGCGTCACCGGCACGTGGGTGCCGCGGAAAGACGGGATCCCCTCCGACTACGTGCCGCCTGCCATCGCCGCGACCGAGGTCGTCAGGATCGAACCACCCGCCGAACCGTACGAGGAGCCCACGTGAACCGCTCCTCCCAGAGTTCGCTCCTGCTCCTGCTCGGCGGGGCGCTGCTGTGGATCTCCGTCTTCTCGGCCGACTTCGCCAACTACGTCAAGCCGGGCTTCCGGCCACTGTTGATCGCCGCCGGCGCCGTGCTCGCCGTCCTCGGCGTAGCGGTCCCGGCCGCGGAACGGCGGCGCCGACGCCGGACGGCGATCGCTCCGGCCCTGTTCGAGGAAGAGCTGCACCTGGCACGACTGCTCGGCCGCGAGCCTGCGATCCCCAGCTCGCCGGCGGCCCACGCGGAACACCACGAACAGATCCGGGTGGCATGGCTGCTGGCCCTCCCCGTGGCCGTGATCTTCCTCATCGCACCACCCGCGCTCGGCTCGTACGCCGTCCAGCGGACCGAGCACGCCCCCGCCCCTCCCCCGCCGTCCGTCGTGGACGCCGAACTGCCACCGCTGAAAACCGGCCGGGTCAACGACGTGACCATCAGCGAGTTCGCCGGCCGCGCCTGGTCCGCGCCTGCCTCACTGAAGGGCAAAAACGTGCGGCTGACCGGCTTCGCCGTGCCGTCGGCCGGCGGATGGCACCTCGCCCGCCTGCGCATCGCCTGCTGCGCCGCCGATGCCCAGACGATGAAGGTCACCGTCAAAGGCGCGCCCGCACCCGCGGCCGACACCTGGGTACGCGTCACGGGGACCTGGATCCCCGCCGCCCGGACGGCCGTCCCTGTACTGGCTGCCACCGAGGTGGAGCCGGTCGACGCCCCGGGCGCACCGTACGAGTAACGACACTCAGGTGAGCGCCTTTACATTGTAGATTTCTTGCGTCAGGCGCGAGAGACGAGTTTGAGCCGGTCCACCTTGCCGGTCAGGTTGCGCGGCACGGAGTCCACGAACGTGATGTCGCGTGGCACCTTGTACCCGGCCAGTTCCGCCTTGACCGCCTGCCTGAGCTCCTCGGCCGACAGTGCCGCCCCCTCCTCCGGGACCACGAACGCCGCCAGGCGCTGGCCGTACTCCTCGTCCGGCACGCCGAGCACGGCCACATCCGCGACGCCGGGCCGGCGGGCCAGGAGGTTCTCGACCTCCTGCGGGAAGACGTTCTCACCGCCGGAGACGATCATGTCGTCGTCGCGGCCGTCGATGAACAGCAGCCCGCTGTCGTCGCGGTGCCCCAGGTCGCCGGTGATCAGCAGACCGTCCGCGGCGCCGGTGAACGTCAGGCCGCCGGCCACGAGCACCCTGCCCACCTCGCCCGGTGGCTGCTCGGCGCCGTCCGGGCCCGCCACGCGGACCGTGGCGCCGCGGGGCGGCCGGCCGACGGTGCCGGGGGCGGCACGCAAGTCGGCCGGCGTGGCCAGGGAGGCCCAGCCGGCCTCGGTCGAGCCGTACAGGTTGTAAAGCACCTCACCATAGGCGTCCATGAAGGCGGTGCCCAGGGCAGGCGGGAGCGCCGAACCACCGCAGAGCACCACCCGCAGGTCTGGCAGCGGGCGGGGCGCGCAGGCCAGCAGCCGCTTCAGCATGATCGGCACGGCCACCAGCGCACCGGCCCGCTCGGCGGCGAGTGCGTCGAGCACGGCCCCGGCGTCGAAGCGGCGCAGCAGGACGACCGGGCAGCCGAGCACCAGCGCGGCCCCGTACCAGAGCAGGCCGAGACCGTGGAACAGCGGCGGCGCGATGAGCAGGGGCTCACCGCTGCGCAGCGGAACAGTGGCGAGCATGGAGATGAACGGCTCGGCCAGCCCGGCCGGCGACAACGAGCGCGGCGCGCCCTTCGGCGTGCCGGTGGTGCCAGAGGTGAGCAGCACCAGCCGCCCGGCCCGGCGCGGCGGCTCCTGCGGGCCGGCGCCGCTCAGGCCGCCCTCGCGGGTGAGCTCGTCGAGGTCGGTGACGCGTGGGCCGGCGACGTCGACCGGCGGCAGGTCCGGCGCCGCGATGAGCGCGTGCGCGCCTTCGCGCCGCAGCACCTCCCGCAGCCGCGGCCCGGCCAGCCCGGTGTTGAGCAGCAGCAGGTCCGCGCCCAGCCGCGACACCGCGGCGACCGCGGTCAGGAAGCCGCGATCGTTGGGCCACATGACCGCCACCGTCCGCCCAGGACCCACGCCATGCCGCCTGCGCAGGCCCGCGGCCAGCGCCGCCGCCCGCTCGTTCAGCTCGGCGAACGTGAGCGACCCCGCCTCATCCACGACGGCCCGCCGCTCCGGCCAGCGCGCCGCCGCCATGGCCACGCCCGCGGCGGGGCTCACATGGAAGTGCCGGTACGCCTCCACCATGCGCGCCAGCGCGGCAGGCGGCACCGGCGCCAAGAGCCCGTTGCGGGTGAGCGTGACCACGGCCTCAATGCCGAAGCCGCCCAGCTCCGCCAGCCTTCCGATCATCGGCGCACCCGGCCCTTCTCACGCAGGCCGTACGTGTACCCGCCCGCGCCGCCCTGGAACCCCTCCCCGGGCAGGGGGTCACCGGGCACCCGCCGCCCGGACGTGGCCGCGCTCTGCCCGGTCGTCACCCGGTGACGGCCGCGGCGGCGGCGCGTAGGCCGAAGCGCTCGGCGAACGCCGACAGCTCATCACGTCGCGCCTGCGGCTCCGCGGCGGCAGGACTCACCACGATCCGGGTCACGCCCTGCCCCGCCAGCCTCTCGACATCCTCCTCGGTCATGTCGATCGCCCCCCACCGCGTGTACTCCAGCGCCTGCGGATCCCGCCCGGCCTCGACGGCGGCCGACCGGGCGAGTTCCCACTGCGCGGCCCGTTCCCTGGCGTCCAGCGCCCCGCCGGGAAAGTAGCCGTCGCCGCGGCGCCCGGCCCGGCGCGCCGCCGCCCGGCTCGATCCGCCCACATGGATCGGCAACCGGGCGACCCCGTCCGGCTTGGGGAAGCTGCACAGGTCGTCGAAGGCGAAGAACTCCCCCGCGAAGCCCACGCCGTCCTCGCCGCCGCCCCACAGCAGCCGCAGCACGTCGATCGCCTCGTCGGCGCGCCGCCCCCGCGTGGCGAAATCCACCCCCACCGCCCGGGCCTCCCCCGGCAGGGCGCCCAGCCCCACGGTCAGCAGCCGCATCCGCCCCTTGGACAGCACGTCGACGGTGGCCAGGCGCTTGGCGAGGGGCACCGGATGGTGGTACGGCAGCAGCAGTACCGCCGTCCCGAGCAGGATCCGCCGGGTGGCCGCGGCGACGAAGCTCAGGCAGTCGAGCGGATCCACGTACGGCAGCGAGGGCGGGAGCACGAAGGGCCCGACCTTGGCACCCGGATACAGGACCACGTGCTCGGGCAGGTACAGCGACTCGAAGCCGCACTCCTCGGCATGCCGGGCGAACTCCACGATCCCCTCGGGATCGGCGCCGAAGTGGGCCGTGTTGTAGTTCGTCCCGAACGTCATCCTCATGCGCGCCTCCGGCGTTCCGGCAGTCAGGTCCCGACCACGCTAGAACCCTGCCACCGGCGTCAAGGCAACCCTCCGGCCTCGTCTTCACAGACGCTTGCGGCCCGGGAGTGAGGAGGGCTTTAATACGCCGAGCCCCGGCTGCCCGAAACCCCGTCGCCGATGAGGAGGCCACATGACCATCCCCGCAGGTCAACCCCGCCTCCAAGGCGTCGGCGCAGCGACGTTAACGCTAACACCCGTCCACTCGACCCCATGAAACTTTCTTTTTGCCCAATGGGAAAGCGCTTACCACCTAAGGAGAGGATCACGCGATGCGCTTAAGAAAGGCCGGCGCGGCCGTCGTGCTCGCCCTCGCAGCGGCGACCGCCACGACCGCAGCCCCCGCTCATGCGGCCCCGCCCACCAAGCAGATGGAGGACCTCGACCGCGGGCTGATCAGCGTGCGGTCGGGCTCAGGCAACCTCGTCTCCTGGCGGCTGCTCGGCACCGACCCCGACGGCGTCTCGTTCAACCTGTACCGCGGCTCCACCAGGGTCGCCACCGGACTCACCACGTCCACCAACTACCTCGACAACGGCGCCGCGGCCGAGGCCTCGTACACGGTCCGGGCGGTGGTCGGCGGTGTCGAGCAGGCCGCCTCACCCGCCTCGCTCCGCTTCACCGGCGGCTCGTACCTCGACGTGCCGATCCAGCCGCCCTCGGGCGGCACGACGCCGGACGGGGTCGCGTACACCTACAGCGCCAACGACGCCAGTGTGGGCGACCTCGACGGCGACGGCCAGTATGAGTTCGTCCTGAAATGGAACCCCTCCAACGCCAAGGACAACTCCCAGTCCGGCTACACCGGCAACGTGTACGTCGACGCCTACCGGCTCAACGGCACCCGCCTGTGGCGCATCGACCTGGGCCGCAACATCCGCGCCGGCGCGCACTACACCCAGTTCCAGGTGTACGACTACGACGGCGACGGCCGGGCGGAGGTCGCGATGAAGACCGCCGACGGCACCAGGGACGGCGCCGGCACGGTCATCGGCAGTTCGAGCGCCGATCATCGCAACTCCAGCGGCTATATCCTGGCCGGCCCTGAGTACCTGACCATGTTCAACGGCCTGACCGGCGCCGCCATGTCCACGGTCGGCTACGACCCGCCGCGCGGCACGGTCTCCTCCTGGGGCGACAACTACGGCAACCGGGTGGACCGCTTCCTGGCCGGCACGGCGTACCTGGACGGCGAGCGCCCATCGCTGATCATGGCCCGCGGCTACTACACCCGCTCGGTCATCGCCGCCTGGGACTTCCGCAACGGCACGCTGACCAAGCGCTGGACCTTCGACAGCAACTCCGCCGGCTCGCAGTGGGCCGGCCAGGGCAGCCACAGCCTGTCCGTCGGCGACATCGACGCCGACGGCCGCGACGAGATCGTGTACGGCGCCATGGCCGTGAACGACAACGGCACCGGCATGTGGACGACGCGCACCGGCCACGGCGACGCCCAGCACCTGGGCGACTTCGACCCGGCCCGGGCCGGCCTGGAGTACTTCAAGGTCAGCGAGTCCACCTCTCAGCCTGGCTCCCTCTACATCGACCCGCGCAACGGCCAGATCCTGTGGTCCACCCCGACCGGCAGCGACAACGGCCGCGGCGTGGCGGGCGACATCTCGACCGTCAGGGTCGCGAGCGAGTTCTGGTCGGCCGCGGACGCGAACCTGCGCAGCGTCACCGGCAACACCGCCGGCCGCAAGCCCTCCTCCATCAACTTCCTCGCCTGGTGGGACGGCGACCCCGTCCGGGAGCTGCTCGACCAGACCAGGATCGACAAGTACGGCACCAGCGCCGACACCCGCCTGCTGACCGCGTCGGGCGTGCACTCCAACAACGGCACCAAGGCCACGCCGTCGCTGTCGGGAGACCTGTTCGGCGACTGGCGCGAGGAGGTCGTCTGGCCCACCAGCGACA
The DNA here is from genome assembly GCF_052245915.1 of Nonomuraea sp. 10N515B. Classification (NCBI taxonomy): domain Bacteria; kingdom Bacillati; phylum Actinomycetota; class Actinomycetes; order Streptosporangiales; family Streptosporangiaceae; genus Nonomuraea; species Nonomuraea sp. 10N515B. The sequence goes on along the minus strand of NZ_JBQQBQ010000022.1, from coordinate 3,059 downwards.
ACCGCGCGCTGCGCATCTACGCCACGCCCACGCCGACCGACCGGCGCATCTACACCCTGATGCACGACCCCCTCTACCGGGTCTCCATCGCCTGGCAGAACACCGCCTACAACCAGCCGCCGCACACGAGCTTCTTCATCGGTGACCGCATGCCCACCCCGACCAGGCCAGACATTTACGTGAGGTGAGCTCACCAAACCCGAAATGATCTCCTGGGCCGTCTGTGGGCCGTCAGGCGAGATGGGCGGGCCGTCGCAGCGCCGCATCGACGGCCCGCCGCATCCGCTGTTCAGACGTCGCCATGAGATGGGCATAGACCTTCAACAGCAGAGCGCCCCCGTCGGTGTGCCCCCTCCAGCAGATCACCTGGGACCAGCACTCCCGCAATCTGATGTCCGCCGCGGATACGCCTCAGCAGCTCGGCCACTGGCCGTCCGGCATCCGGCTGACAAAGGCCCGCAAGGGCCGCGGCCGGCACTCACTGTGGATGAACGCCACGATCTGCTTGGCCTCATCCAGGCTCGCGCCCGCGGCGATGAGCAGCCGCTCAGGAAGCGGCGGCACGATGCCAAGGTCGCGGAGCGCATCGCAGACGCCCAGCTCGGCAGTGAGATCGAGGCAGAGCCGGCCCGGAAGTGACCGCCTGGTGCCGCCGGGCCGTCGCCGAGTACATCGCGCCCGCCCCCGACCCGGTCGCGGCCGGCATCGACGGGTTCCGCCCTCAGGACAGCTTTTTCAAGGTCGTTTGAGGCGCGTGAGGGCCGTCCCGAAACGGGGGTACGTTGCGGGACAGCACAGCCGTGCCGGATAGGCCGTGTCGAATTCCGAAGTCGCCTGCACGGATTTCCGTACTCGTGTGCACGCTGACGGGAACGGTGGGGATTTCGCAGCTGGTTATGCTCTGCAGGACAGTGGTGACGGCTCCAGCAGTGATATTGGTGTTGATGGCTGGCTGCGGGATGTCGCGGCGCCACAGCAGCCGGTGGATCGTGATCTTGGCGACCGCGCTGTCTCGGCGGCAGTTTCCTCACGGCGTTCTGCGTCGGCCGGACCCGACGGCGCGGCTCAATGCCTCTTGACGCGGCACCAGATCAGCCAGGAGGCGACGGCAGCGCGACTGCGGTTCTACGTCGCCGGCGCGCTTGCCCCTACCGCTCGGCGAGCACTTGGCCGATCTTGACATCGGCGATCTCGACCAGCCGCCGATCGCGGCCAAGGCGGGGTGCAGGCGCGGTGGGTGTCGGGGTCGGCCGTGTGTGGGGTGGTCAGGAAGGCGCCGGCTGCCTCAGCGAGGGTGGCGTGCCCATCGCGCAGGTCGGCGACTTTCGGCGCAGGCGCTCATGCCGGTTGCCAGGAGACTTGGTTGCGCCGGTGTGGATGATGTATCCGGCGCACCCAGGCGGCCGCTGAGTTTGATCACGCGCCTGTCAGGAAGGCCAGTGCGTCGGAGGTGAAGCGCTTGTCGGTGAATGTGCCGCTGTGGCTGCGGCCTGGGTAGACGACGACTTGGGCGTCGGGGATGCCCTCGACCGTGTACCGGGCCAGTTCCAGCGGGTAGACGAGGTCCTTGCCCCCCTGGATCAGCAGCGTGGCCGCCGTGATGTTGTGCAGCCGGCCGCGCAGGTCGAAGCCGTCTTCGGCGTTGAGCACGGTGACGGCGTCGCTGTGGTCCTTGTGGCCGCTGTCCGACAGCCACAGCAGGCAGCGGAGCAGTCTCTGGCCGATCGCTGATTCGGTAACGATCTCGGCCAGTGCGGGGCTGGGCCGCCTGCGTTGGCGTGCGCGTTCGATGTAGTTACGTTGGGCTCGCTTGCCGACAGGGCCGAGAGTGCAGGCCGTGCCCGCCAGGACCAGACGGTTGACCAGGCCGGGATGGTCGGCGGCAAGTTGCAGGGCGATGGAGCCGCCGGTGGAGATGGCCAGGATGTTCACCGGGCCCTCGAAGGTGGTTTTGATCGCTTGCGCGTAGACGGCGGCGAGGTCGGCCATCGTCGTGGTTGACGGCAGCCCGGGTGGCCGGTTGACGACATAGACGGTGAAGTGTTTGGTGAACGGTCGCACCATCCGCATCGTGGACCAGCGTGCCAGGCCCGTCGGGTTGGCCGCTTGCGGGGTGTAGAGCAGGACGACCAAGGGTGCTCCCGCGCCGGCCGACAGGTACGGCAGGCCGTTCATCATGGGGTGATCCCTTCTGTGACCGCGTCGATCAGACGGTTCATCACGGCCGGGTAGATCTCGGTGCCTAGGTGTTCGGCGTGCAGCGGGGTCAGCAGGACCGCGCGCAGCACGCCGAGCAGGACCTGCGGATCGTCTTTCAGATGGGTGCTGAGGAACTGGAGCACATCGGCCATCGGGCCGTCCGTCGCTGCGGCCATGCGCTCGGGGGTGAGCTTGGCGGCGACCGCGGCCATCTCCTGGGGGTGGGACATCAGCCGCTGGTAGAGCGGATTGCTGTCGAGTTCGGCGATCGTGGCGCGCAAGAAGCGGCGCAGCGCGTCGCGGGTGTCGGCGCCACGGTTGAGGCCCTCGTCGATCACCCGGCGCCGGACCTGTTCGCTCTGGCGCGGCATCGCCTCGAAGTACAGGTCCTCCTTGGAGTCGAAGAAGGCATACAGCGAGGACTTGGCGATGCCCGCGGGAGCAGTCGACTCTTCCAGGGACGTCTTGCGCAGCCCCTGGGGCGAGAAGAGGTGGGTGGCGGTGTCGAGCAACTGCTCGGTGATTCGCAACCGCTCTTCCTCGGAGAACGCCGACCGCATGTTGTCTCCATTTGAACAGATTGGTTTATTGTTCACAGCATAGCTCTCGATAGGCAAGCGATGTCGTCCGCCCCCGATCCAGATGGATGGAGTCCAAGAGAGGAACCATGCCGAGATGGGTGCGGCGTCCTGTTTCGCAAGCGAGCATTATCTTGAGCTCCTGATTGTCACGAGTGACGGCGGTCATGAGAAGCTCCCCATAGGCGGCCAGATACCGCCCCAGTGATGGCCACGGGATTCCCCACGTGCGGCCAGATACCTCCCCGCTTGATCGCGATCATTCCCGGTCGGCGAGAGTCG